>NZ_JABWQV010000001.1 GCF_014268615.1 Pseudomonas tehranensis
GGGCAATCCAAGACCGAAGTGGCGGCCGCCACCGTCGACTACACGACGCCCATCGGCTCGATCGGTTCGACGTACGTGCGTGGCCTGGATGTCGAAGAGCGATACGTCTTTGCCGATCGGGGTGAGCGCAAGGGCATGGACATCTACAGCATCCGTGGCCAGGGCAATGCCGGCATCGAGAATGCCGACTTTGCGTTCGAAGTGGCACGCCAGGAGAAACGCTCGGGGTCGCAGCGGGGGATGTTCTTCGACGCGGGCTACACCTTCGCCGATGTCAAATGGCAACCGACGGTGAGCTATCGCTATACACGCTATTCCGAAGGCTGGGACTTCCTGTTCCAGGGCGGTTTTCGCAAACGCTACCAGGGTGAAGTCGCCACGAATTACGCAGGGTCGGTGACCTCGAACATGCAGATCCACGACGTGCTGCTCTCGGTTCAACCCACCGACAAGTTGACCCTTAACGCGATGGCCTTCGACTACCACCAGCTCTCCCGTCGGGATGTGCAGGACTTCAGTGCACGCGAGGTCGACTTTTTTCTGGATTGGATGGTGACGGACAACATCACCCTTTCGCCGCTCGTTGGCTTCTACAAACCCGAGAAGTGGCTGGGGAACGGTGGCCTGCAGAGCGGGAGCGCATCAACGAACACTTACTTGCAGTTCATCGTATGGGTGACTTTCTGAGTCGCCGCTCGCGGCCTGACGTTGAAGGGCTGTTTCAGTTAGCTTGACCAGGGGAGGCGCCACCGGCGGTGGCGCCAATCTGCATCGATCAAGTCAAAGCATGCGACGCAGGACGTCGTTGCGAGGATCGCGGTCCAGAACCCGGTGCTTGAGGGCGCCCGCGACATGCAACACGATCAGCCCGAGCAGGGTATAGGCGAGCACCTTGTGCAACCATTGAAAGACGACGAACCAGTCGTCATTTTTCGGCAGGAGCTCGGGAAGGTTGACGCCAAAAAAGAACACGCCGTCGCTCATTGTGTAGGTGCTGGACATCGAGTACCCCATCAGCGGTACGGCGACGATCAGTACGTACATGGCACGTTGCACCAGGCGTGATAAAAACCGCTCATGGGCGGCCAATGTTTCCGGCGGCAACGGAAGCCTGGGGCTGCGCAGGCGCAGGGCGATCTGAACCAGGACCAGCAGAAACGCCAACACGCCAAAGGATTTGTGCCATGGGTAGTAGAGCTCGTACTTGCTCGCCACTTCATCGTCCATGCCGGTCATATACCAGCCGGCCCAGAGAAGGCCGGCGATAAGCACGGCGCGTACCCAGTGCAACACTCGCAGGGATGCTGGATATCGATCAACTGTCGCTTGTTTTATGGCGTTCATCGCAGCCTCTTCATTGATCATCAAGACATCGAAAATGCACGGTTGAATACCACCCTCGGCGACCCAAGGCCTCGAGGGTGGTCGGTGCAGTGATTGTTTTCAGGTCGGCAGCAGTACGGTGATGACCTTCTCCTCGGTGTAGGCCAACGCACCGCCAAACCCGCCCTCACGGCCAATGCCGCTGGCCTTGACGCCACCCCAGGGCAGGTTGGCGTCCAGCGGGCTCCAGCAGTTGATACCCACGGCGCCAGCCTTTACCGCAGCGGCTACGCGGTGTGCTCGCGCCAGATCGGCGGTCCAGATCGTGGCCGCCAGACCGTAGGTGGAATCGTTGGCCAGGGCGACCGCTTCATCTTCGCTGTCGAAGGTGATCACTGTGCCGACAGGCCCGAAGATCTCGTCCTGGGCGATGGCCATGTCATTGCGGGCATTGGCGAAGATCGTCGGCTGGACGAACCAGCCCCGCTCAGGGGTCGATACACCGCCGGCCAGTAGCGAGGCACCTTGGTCGATGCCCAGCTGGATGTAGCGGTTGACGCGATCCAATTGCGCTTTCTTGGCCACCGGCCCCATCTGTATGTCGGGCTGCCGGGGATCACCTACCTTGACCTCGCGCGCCGCATCGGCAAGCGCCGCGGCGAAGCGATCGGCGAGGCTGCGGTGGACCAGGATGCGCGAGCCCGCTGCGCAGATCTGGCCCTGGTTGACGAACAGGCCGAGCGCGCAGCCGCGCAGCGCGTCCTCGAAGGAGGCGTCGTCGAAGACAATCTGTGGGCTCTTGCCGCCCAGCTCCAGTGCCACGCGCTTGAACAGCACGCCGGCGGTGCGCTGGATCTCGCGGCCGGCCTCGGGGCTGCCGGTGAAGCTTATCTTGGCGACGTGCGGGTGTTCGCACAACGCGCGGCCCACCTCATCGCCGTAGCCGGTGACCACGTTGATCACGCCGTCAGGGAAGCCCGCTTCCTGAGCCAGCGCCGCTAGGTGCAGGGCCGACTGCGGGGTTTCTTCCGAAGGTTTGATGACCACGCTGCAGCCCGCCGCCAGCAACGCGGCGAGCTTCCACACTGTGATCATCAGCGGTGAGTTCCAGGGCACGATGGCGCCGACCACGCCCACTGGCTCACGGACCGTGTACGAGAGGGTCTTGGCGCCGAAATATCCGCCCGTGGGAATGGTGCGCCCCTCCAGCTGATTGGCCCAGCCGGCGGCGGCGCGCAGGTTGGCGATTGCGTTGGGCAGGTCCATCCGGCGTGGTTCGAGGGGGGAGCGACCGATGGCATCAGCGTCCAGATCGGCCAGCAATTCGCTGTCGCGCTCGACCAGGTCAGCCAGTTTCGACAGCAATCGAGCGCGCTGGGCGCCGTCAAGCTGGCTCCAGGCGCCATGCTCGAGTTGGGTGCGCGCCGCGCTCACGGCGCGGTCCACGTCCGCGGCCGTGCCTCGCGCGGAGCTGCCGTACGGCTGTTCTGTCACGGGGTTGATGAGAGGTATGCGACGACCGTCGGAGGCTTCGAAGGACGCGCCTTGGATAAAGTGATTCAGGTGCTGAGTCATGTGGGGGCCTGCGTGATATGAAAAGGTCGGGTTACACAGCTCATGCCTTGAGAGAGGCCAGGGCGTCGCGGAAGATGTCCAGGGCTTTGAAGAACAATGAGCGGGAGATGGTCAGCGAGGGCATGACGCGCATCACGTTGCTGTAACGACCGCAGGGAATCATCAGCACGCCGTGGTTCAACAGGTAGCCCATGAGCTGGCCGATCTTCTGAGGTTCCAGGGGGGACTTGGTGACCAGGTCTTCCACCAGCTCGATACCGATCATCAGGCCGCGGCCGCGTACTTCACCGACGAACGGGCTGTTAAATCCTCGGATGCGTTCCTGCGCTTCCAGTCCCAGGGTGTGAGCGCGGTTGAGCAGATCGAGCTCCGGGTCTTGCAGGATGCTGATGTTGGTCAGCGCCACTGCCGCGGACAACGAGTTGGCGGCGAAGGTATTGGGCATCGATCCGTCTGGAATCTTGGCCGCCAGGTCCGAACGCATGATCAGGCCGGCCATCGGCAGGTCGCTGCCGATACCCTTGCCGAACGTGAGCATGTCGGGCTTGACGCCGGAGTGCTCGACCGCCCACATCTTGCCGGTGCGCCCTGCGCCGGATTGCACTTCATCGACGATCAACAGCGTGCCGCTGCGGTTGCAGGCCTTGCGCAACAGTTGCAGGAACTCTGCCGAGGGCGGCACGTAGCCGCCTTCGCCCTGCACCGGCTCCACGATCACGGCGGCCACGTCATCGGCGGCGGTGTAGGGGGTGTTCAGCAGATAGTCTACGTACTCGCCGGCGATCTGCTCGGCGCTTTTGTGAGTGGTGTCGAAAGGGAAGCGGTAGGCATAAGGGTAGGGGGCGTGAATGACGCCACCCATTTGGGCGCCGTAACCCTTGCGGTAGGCGGTGCCTGTGGTCAGCGAGCCCGAAGCGTTCCACACGCCGTGGTAGCCACCGTGGAAAGCGATGATCTGGTGCCGCCCGGTGATGCGCTTGGCAAACTTGATGGCAGCCTCCAGCGCATCGCTGCCGCCTTGCGTGAAGAAGGTGATGCAGTCGCCACGCAAGCCGTCCGGTGCGATCTCGGAGAGTTTGGCTGCCAGTTCGGTGCGCCGAGTGCTGTTGACTTCCAGGGCATGCATCAACACCTCGGACTGTTCGCGGATGGCCTGCACCACCTTGGGGTGGCAGCGGCCTACGCTGCTGACGCCCACGCCTGCGGACAAGTCGATGTAGGTGTTGCCATCCGGGTCCTTGAAGGTCGCGCCGAAAGCGCGGTCCATGGCCACGGGCATGCGTGCGCCGCCGCGCGCCATCGACTCGGTGCGCTCCGACAACGCCAGGGCCTCGCGGGTCTTGGGGCCGGGCACGGTGCCGGAGGTCATCCGCGGGGCATCCGCGAAGTGGAGGGATTCAAATTTGGTTTCGCTCATGACGGCCTCTCAGGATGTCGGATTCAGTGTGCCGATCATCCCCGTGGCACATCCCAGGCCGGTAGCCCGAATCGGCACATGGATGCGCCGCGCCGAACGCCAGTTCCAGTGAAGGGCGCTACGTCGAGGAAATTTGCAATAATCTCTTATTGCGCGAATATTGTATGTTTAGGTGATCTAATAAGAAGAATATCGACCGAGGCTTTCGCGAATTATGAAAAAAAGCAACGTAAGCCATTTCCGAGACATCCATGTCCATGCGGCCAACATTCAGGAGTGGAACCAGGACTACAACCAGTTAACCGCCGGTTTGGCCGAGAGTTCGCTCATGCAGTTGACCACTGCGCGATGCCACGTCTTTCGCGAGCAGATCAACCAGCGTGTCGTGCAGCACGGTGTGGCTCCCCGGGACAAGATGTGCTTCGCAGTGCCGATCACTGTCCCGGGTTCGACACGGATGCAGGGGCGGGAAGTGGACGACAGCAGCCTGTTCTTTCTCCAGGGTGGCGAGGAGTTCATGTTCCATATGCCGATGGGGATGGAGCTGCTGTCCATCACGTTCGAACGTGAATGGTTCGAGCAGGCGTTGGCGCAAACGCCGTCGGCCAAGGAAATCAGCCAGTTATTGCGTCAACCGGTGATCAGGGTTTCCAGCCAGCGCTTCGCCCATGCTCGCCGCCAGTTGCTGGCGGTGTTCTCCCAGGCCCTGGCGCACGAAGAACTCGACAGTGCGGGCGATCCGGCGCTGGAGCAGGCCATGCTGGGCGAGTTGCTGCAACTCATGACCGACCCGGCCTGCGACAAGCACCAGCGCATCGCCAGCTCCACGCGCAGTTTCATCGTCGAGAAATGCCATCGTCTGACGACTGCGCAGGTGCTCAACGTACCCAGCGTGGACGAGTTGTGCCAGCGACTCCACGTGAGCCGGCGTACCGTGCAGAACAGCTTCCGCTCGGTTGCCGAGACGACGCCGCTGAACTACTTGCGCTCCGTGAGGCTCAACGGTGTGCGCCGGACCTTGATGTCCACCCCCGCCTCGCATCTCTCGATCGGCGATGCCGCCGCCCAATGGGGCTTCTATCACCTCAGCCATTTTGCCGCAGAGTACCAGGAGCTGTTCGCCGAGTTGCCATCCCACACCGCGCGCGCAGCCATCCCCGGTTGCGCCCATGCCTGAATATTTGCCCGTCGCACTTAGCTGCAGCGGCGGCACTGACGGCGCGTATCGCCTTGCAGTGAGCGACTGCCACCCACGGCGTTGACGGGTATCCCGAATCAGCAGGGCCTGCAGGCTGCCTTGACCTGTTTTGGGATGGCGCCTGAGACGTTACCGATTTGGGATAACGAGGCATTCATGGGCAGGCATAGGATCGAATCCAGCGTGCGACAAGAACAATGAGCTGTTCGGTGGCGGTGAGAGATTGACTGCGCCGATCCTACAGCGACTGCCTCATACAATAAGGTCAAGAAAAATGAGTGTATCTATCCCGATTAACAGTTCGACGGATTTGAAACGTGGTGCCCTGGGTGTCGGCTTCATCATCTTCTTCGTGATTTCGGCAGCGAGCCCGTTGAGTGTCATCGCCGGTGGCTTTCCCATTGGCATCATGCTGGGTAATGGCGCCGGTACTCCGGCGTTGCTGATCCTGGCCTTGACGGTCTTGCTGACGTTCTCAGTGGGCTACACCACCATGTCCCGGCACGTCACCAACGCCGGTGGCTTCTACGCCTTCACCTCTCGCGGCCTGGGTGGCCTGGCCGGCGGGGCGGCAGGGGTCCTGGCGATGTTCGCCTATAACATCCTTCAGATCGGCCTCTATGGCATGTTCGGGGGCGTGGTCAGTGGCACCATGGCCAGCGTCTTTGGCCTGGAGTTGCCCTGGTGGTCCTACTCGTTGATGGCGATGGCCAGCATCGCGATTCTGGGGTATCGCAAGATCGATCTCTCGGCCCGGTTGCTGTCGGTGGTGGTCATCGCCGAGTACCTGGCTATCCTGACCCTGGATTTCGCCATTCTCAAGACCGGCGGTGACAGCGGCATCAACCTTGACGCCTTCGATCGCAGCCATGTGTTCAGCGGCACACCGTCAATCGGCTTGCTGTTCTGTTTCGCGGCGTTTATCGGTTTCGAGGCCACGACCATTTACGGCGAAGAAGCCAAGAACCCGCAACGTACCATCCCGATCGCTACCTACTGCTCGGTATTGCTGATCGGTGGTTTCTACGCGTTATCGGTCTGGTCGATGGTGGTGGGCGTCGGGGCGGACAAAATCGTGCCCACGCTGCAAGCGTTGCAGGACCCGACGACGTTTATCTATGGCATGTCCGATCACTTTGTCGGCCCGTATCTGACTCAGATTATCCGCGTGCTGTTCATGGTCAGTATCTACGCCGGCCTGCTGGCCTTTCATAACGCAGCGGCACGTTACTTCTTTGCCATCGGGCGTGACGGCTTGCTGCCGCGCCGGTTGGGCACTACCCATCGCGTCCACCAGAGTCCCCATATGGGGTCGGTGTTGCAGAGTCTGATTTCTGCCGTGGTCGTGTTGATCTTTGCTGCCATGGATGCCGATCCGATCCTGCAGCTGTTCGCCTGGCTCTCCAACTTGGCCACGCTTTGCGTGATTTTACTGATGGCGATCACTTCGGCAGCGGTACTCATGTTTTTTCGACGTCACCCCGAGCTGAAGCTGGGAATCTGGCGTGGGCGGATTTTCCCCGGCTTCTCTTGCCTTGCCCTATTGGTGGTCCTGGTATTGGCGGTGGTGCATTTCGATGTACTGACCGGCGCCAGCCAAGCCTTGTCCTATGGCCTCTGCGCCGTCATTCCCACGGCCCTGCTGGGTGGCGTGCTACTGGCGGCTCGACTGCGCAAGACGTCGCCGCAGCGATACCTGGCGTTAGGTAGCCACAAGCTTTAAGGCCCCACGCCGACCTGGCCGAGCAGCTCATCAATCATGTGCAGGCAGTGACTCAAGCCTGCTGACACATCGCCGACGCGCCGGCTAAGGATAATCGGTGACGTCGCGTTGTCTTCCAGCAACGGCGTGAAGCCAATGTCGTCGCGGTGCAGCAATTGCACCGAGGCCGGCACCAGCGTCACGCCTATTCCCGCACCTACCAGCCCGATCGCGGTTTGCAATTCGTTGGTCCACTGCGCCACCTCAATGCCAAGGCCGTGGGATTCGAACAAGGCGATCACATGATCGGCATAACTGGGACGCGGGTTGCCGGGGTACAGCACGAAAGGTTCCACGGCCAGTTGCTGCAGGCTGATGGGCCCGGCGAGCAAGGGATGGCCAGCCGGCAGGGCGGCCACCAGCCGGTCTTCAGTCAACACCGTCTGGACAATCGCCGGATCATCGATCCGTATTCGACCGAAACCGATATCGATGCGTCCGGCTTTGAGTGCCTGCACCTGCTGCAAGGTGGTCATCTCCGAGAGGCCCAACTCCAGTGCCAAGGTCTCGCCGCTGCGCAATCGACGGATCAGTTCTGGCAGCACGCCGTACAGGGTCGACGGCGCAAAACCGATGCCCAGCCAGGTCTTCTCGCCCAGCCCAATCCGACGCGTGTTGTCACAGACCTTGCCCAGCTGTTCGAGCAGGGTTGCGCAGTGCTCGTGGAAAAAACGCCCGGCTTCGGTCAGCTTCAGCGGCCGCCCGCGTTCCAGCAGCGACACGCCCAGTTCCTCCTCCAATTGTTGAATCTGGCGGCTCAGCGGCGGTTGGGCGATGTGCAACAGCTCGGCGGCGCGAGTGAAGTTGAGGGTCTGGGCCAAGACCTGGAAATAACGCAGGTGACGCAACTCCATGGGCAATCTCCGGAGGTTCGAGGTATACCTTAAAGGTATCATGCCAGACTAATTCTATATTGGCCCCCCAGAAAAACCCGTACGAGAATCGGTTCCAGAACTCCAAGAACCTGACGGGTATTGCCATGCTTGCAACAGCCATTGAGGCGATCGAGACGATCATCGTCGATCTGCCCACCATCCGCCCGCACAAACTGGCGATGCACACGATGCAGAACCAGACCCTGGTGATCATTCGCGTGCGCTGCGCCGACGGCATCGAAGGTATTGGCGAGTCCACGACCATCGGTGGCCTTGCCTACGGCAACGAGAGCCCGGAAAGTATCAAGACCAATATCGACCGGCACTTTGCGCCGCTGCTGGTGGGCCAGGATGCCAGTAATGTGAACGCTGCCATGTTGCGCCTGGAGCGCAGCATTCGTGGCAACACCTTTGCCAAGTCGGGGATCGAAACCGCATTGCTCGATGCCCAAGGCAAGCGTCTTGGCCTGGCGGTGAGCGAGCTGTTGGGCGGCCGCGTGCGTGATGCCTTACCGGTGGCGTGGACCCTGGCCAGTGGTGACACCGAAAAAGACATTGCCGAAGCCCAGCAGATGCTCGACCTGCGCCGCCATCGCCTCTTCAAACTGAAAATCGGTGCTGGTGAGGTCAATCGCGACCTGGCCCATGTCCTGGCGATCAAGAAAGCCTTGGGCGACCGCGCCAGTGTAAGGGTCGACGTCAATCAGGCCTGGGACGAAGCGGTGGCGTTACGTGCGTGCCGGATTCTCGGTTCGAACGGCATCGACTTGATCGAGCAGCCGATTTCCCGTCATAACCGCGCCGGTATGGCGCGCCTGAACGCCATGAGCCCCGCACCGATCATGGCCGACGAGTCGATCGAATGCGTCGAGGATGCATTCAACCTGGCCCGGGAAGGGGGCGCCTCGGTATTCGCCTTGAAAATCGCCAAGAACGGCGGGCCTCGTGCAGTGCTACGCACCGCTGCGATTGCCGACGCGGCCGGCATCGGCCTCTATGGCGGCACCATGCTCGAAGGCGGCGTGGGGACACTCGCTTCTGCCCACGCCTTCATCACGCTCAATAAACTGACCTGGGACACCGAGCTGTTCGGGCCACTGTTGCTGACCGAGGATATTCTCAGTGAACCGTTGGTTTACCGTGATTTCGAGCTGCATGTGCCCAATACCCCTGGCCTGGGCGTGACGCTGGACGAAGAGCGCCTGGCGTACTTCCGTCGCGACAAAACCTCCACCGTCGTTCATCAAGTCTGAGGAGAACGCCATGCTGTTTCACGTAAAGATGACTGTGCAGTTGCCGCTCGACATGGATCCAGAAACGGCCGCCAGGCTCAAGGCCGATGAAAAGGCCCTAGCCCAACGGTTGCAGCAACAAGGCAAATGGCGCCATTTGTGGCGCATTGCCGGGCTCTATGCCAATTACAGTGTGTTCGATGTCGACAGTGTCCAGGAGCTGCATGACTTGCTCATGCAGTTGCCGCTGTACCCCTACATGGCGATTGAAGTTGCCGCGATGTGTCGCCATCCGTCTTCCATCCATGAGGATGACCGCTGATCCCAGTCGGTTCAGTTCGTTACGCTAATAATTAAAAGATGAGGAAACCACGCAATGAACGTCAAGATTTCCCACACTGCCGGTGTCCAGAAATTTCTCGAAGAGGCCAGCGGTCTGCTCAACGATGGGGGTAACCCACGGGTCAAGGATCTGCTCTACCGGATCTTGCGTGATTCGGTGAACATCATCGAGGACCTTGCCGTGACGCCGGAAGAGTTCTGGAAAGCGGTCAATTATCTCAACGTGCTGGGGGCTCGCCAGGAAGCGGGATTGCTGGTGGCCGGGATCGGTCTGGAACATTACCTCGACCTGCTGATGGATGCCGAAGACGAGCAGGCCGGCAAGGCTGGCGGCACGCCGCGGACGATCGAAGGACCGTTGTACGTGGCAGGCGCGCCGTTGTGCCAAGGTGAGGCTCGGCTGGACGATGGCAGCGATCCGGGCGTGCCGCTGTTCATGCAGGGCCGGGTGTTCAACACCGCTGGCGAGCCATTGGCTGGTGCGGTTGTCGACGTCTGGCACGCCAACACGGGCGGCACTTACTCCTACTTCGATACCCAGCAGTCGGCGTTCAATTTGCGTCGGCGCATCGTCACCGATACCGAGGGACGCTATCGCTTTCGCAGCATCGTACCGTCAGGCTACGGCTGCCCTCCGGACGGTCCGACCCAGCAATTGCTGGATCAGTTGGGACGTCACGGTCAGCGTCCAGCACACGTGCACTTTTTCATCTCGGCGCCGGATCATCGCCACCTGACGACCCAGATCAATCTCGACGGCGACAAGTACCTGCACGACGATTTCGCCTACGCGACTCGTGATGAACTGATCGCAAAAATCACCTTCAGCGAGGATCAACAACGTGCGGCGGCGCACGGCGTCAACGGTCGTTTTGCTGAGATCGAGTTCGATTTCACCCTGCAGCTGTCCGCCCAGCTTGAAGAGCAGCAACGCTGCGAGCGGGTTCGTGCCTTGGAAGATTGACGGTTTGCCGCTGTAGCCAGGGCCGTGGGATAGCGAATAGTTATCCCGCGGCCTTTTGCATTTGTACGCGGCGCCGGCTCATCGGACCGAGCGCCACAGGGGCCGGGAGGAGGGCTCTCCCGGCTCATTAGACCCGGAAATGCCCTACCAGGCGCTGCTGATGGTCTGCCATTTCATAAAGTGAGTCGCTGGCCTTCGAGGCGTCGCCCATTCGCGTGGTCAGCGTTTCACTGATGCCGCGAATGTCGCTGACACGGTGGCTGATGTCATCCACTACGGTGCTTTGTTCCAGGGCCGCGCTGGCAATCTGTTGGTTCATCTGTTCGATCACGTCCACGGCCTGGGAGATGTTCTCCAGGGCCGTGCGCGTCTGCTGGACTTGCAGCACGCTGCTGCCGGCTTGTTCGCGACTGAGCTGGGTGCTGTGCACCACGTCCTGACTCAGTTGCTGTAGCGATTCGATGACCATGCGCACCTGTTCCACCGAACTTTGGGTGTTACTGGCCAGGTGCCTGACCTCATCAGCCACCACGGCAAAACCCCGGCCCTGTTCGCCCGCCCGAGCCGCTTCAATAGCCGCATTCAAGGCCAAGAGATTGGTCTGTTGTGCGATGGCGCAGATGACGTCCAGCACCTGGCCGATCTGGGCACTGTTTTCGGCCAGGGCACGCACTTGCTTCAGGGTTGCGTCCAGGCGTTGGTCCAGGTTTTCGATGTTGTGCACGGCGGTAGCGAACACGGCCTGGCCTGAGCGGCTGGCGTTTTCGGCAGCGGAGGCAGCATCGGCGGCGCGGTGCGAGTTGCGGGCGACTTCCTGGGCGCTGGCACTCATTTCATGCAGGGCAGTGGCGGCCAACTCCACTTCGCGGTACTGGCGCTGCATGCCCGCGCTGACTTCGCGGGCGATGCCCAGAGAGGTGTCGGCGCTGTTGCGGGTGTCCAGGGAGGCCGACTGAATATTGCGGATAATGGGTTGCAGCTTATCCAGAAAGCGATTGAAACCACTGGCCAGGCGACCCAGTTCGTCGCCTCGTCCGGCCGGCAGCCGTTGGGTCAGGTCGCCGTCACCCTCGACAATGGCGTCGAGCAGGCTGGCCACTTTCAGCAGTGGCCGTGTCACGCCATAGGCGGCGAGCCAGATCAGCAGCATGCCCAGGAGACTGGCCAGCAGACCCAGGCCGAGGTTGAGCCAGTTGGCCTGGCGGCTCTTGTCGTCGAGTTGGGCCTGCATTTGTCGGGCGGGCGCCTGTACCAAGGCTTGCGGAACCTTTATCTGCAACTGCCAGGTGGGGTTGTCGGGCGTGGTTTGCAGGGGCTGACGGATGTCGATGGCGGCGCCGGTCACCGTGCCACTGCGTCCAGCCACTTGGCCGGAAGCCGAGAGGATGCTGACCTCGCTGTCACCCTGATACAGGTTTTGACTGAGATCGGCAGCCAGTTTTTGCAGTGTGTCGAGGCTGATGTCCATGCCGACTACACCGATCGGCTTGCCATTGACGAGCAGGGGAATGGAGATGCTGCTCATCAGCACTTTCTGACCCTCGACCTCACTGGCGTAGGGTTCGATCACGCAGGTGCGACGTTGTTCTTGAGGGCAGACGTACCAGGCGTTTTCCGGCTCGCTGCCGACCGGTGCATTGTTGGCGGTGATTTGTGGCTCGGTCAGCACCTCCTGGACCAGCCGCCCCGGTTGGCTCTGTGACCAATACAGGGCGAAGCGGCCTTTCTCGTTGCCTGCCAAGGCGCGTTGCCCGACAAAATCGGCGTCTTTACCGACCAACGCATCGGGCAACAGCACCACATACAGGCCCAGCACTTTCGAGCGTTTTTGCAGGGTCTGTCGCGTGATGCTGATCAGATCCTCGCGTAATTGCGTCGGCGTGAGTCGTCCCTCGAGGGTTTGCTCGCGCAGTTGCAGGACCTGTTGCGCGAATCCTTCACCGTAGAGTGCCGTTTCGTTGAAAAAGCGTTCGACATGCTGGCCGTGGGCAACGGCCTGGGCGTGCAGGCGTTGCGAGGCCGCCTGGCCCAGCAACTCGCTGCTCTGTTCCTTCAGCAGTCTGGCGCTTTGTTGATTCTGATAGAGCGAGGCGCCGATCAACGCGCCGACAACGGCCAGCAGACATAGACCGCTCAGTAGCGTAATTCGCCACTGGATCGTGAGGTGAGCGAAAGGCATGGCTGACGTTTCCTGCATTTGGAAGGGCTTTGGAGGCGAGGGGCAAGACGCCCTCGTTTTTTTCTTATGAGCGCGCCGAGTCTGGAGCGGCTGGGCAGAGCATGAGGGGCGGCCGTGCAGGGGGCTATCCCAAATCGGCAAGAGCTGGCGGATTGGCAGCGCCGTTGCGACCCGTTTTGGGGCGGTGCCGATGATGCTACCGATTTGGGATAGCGAGCGGTTCGACGGGGGGCATAGGATCGATTCCAGCGCGCGTCTAAAACAAAAACGCTAACCGGTACCGATCGTGCCTTGATCGGACCAACCCTATAGCGACTGCCTCATACAATAAGGTCAAGAAAATGAGTGTATTTATCCCGGTCAACAGCTCGACGGAGCTCAAGCGTGGCGCCCTGGGTGTGGGCTTCATCATCTTCTTCGTGATTTCGGCAGCGAGCCCGTTGAGTGTCATCGCCGGTGGCTTTCCCATTGGCATCATGCTGGGTAATGGTGCCGGCACCCCGGCGTTGCTGATCCTGGCCTTGTTGGTACTGCTGGCGTTCTCGGTGGGCTACACCACGATGTCCCGGCATCTCACCAACGCTGGTGGTTTCTATGCGTTCACCTCTCGCGGGCTGGGTGGCTTGGCCGGCGGCGCGGCGGCGGTGTTGGCGATGTTCGCCTACAACATCCTCCAGATCGGGCTGTACGGCATGTTCGGCGGCGTGGTCAGCGGCACCATGGAGAGTGTGTTTGGCCTGGTGTTGCCCTGGTGGTCCTACTCGTTGATGGCGATGGCCAGCATCGCGATTCTGGGGTATCGCAAGATTGATCTGTCCGCCCGGGTGCTGTCGATTGTCGTGATTGCCGAGTACTTGGCGATCCTGACCTTGGATTTTGCCATCCTGAAAACCGGCGGTGACAGTGGCATCAACCTCGACGCATTCGATCGCAGCCATGTGTTCAGTGGCACGCCGTCAATCGGGCTGCTGTTCTGCTTCGCAGCGTTCATCGGTTTCGAGGCCACGACCATCTACGGCGAAGAGGCCAAGAACCCGCAACGCACTATCCCGATTGCCACCTACAGTTCCGTGTTGCTGATTGGCGGTTTCTACGCTTTGTCAGTCTGGTCCATGGTGGTGGGGGTCGGCGCGGACAAGATCGTCCCGATGCTTCAGGCCTTAGAGGACCCGACGACTTTTATCTACGGCATGTCCGATCATTTTGTCGGGCCATACCTGACGCAGATTATCCGCGTGTTGTTCATGGTCAGTATCTACGCCGGGCTACTGGCGTTCCATAATGCCGCGGCGCGCTACTTTTTCGCCATTGGTCGAGATGGCCTGCTGCCCAGCCAGTTGGGCACCACCCATCGCATTCACCAGAGTCCGCACATGGGGTCGGCGTTGCAAAGCCTGATCGCTGCGGTGGTGGTGCTGATCTTCGCGGCTATGGATGCCGATCCTATCCTGCAGTTGTTCGCCTGGTTCTCCAACCTGGCTACCCTCTGCGTGATTCTGTTGATGGCGCTGACCTCGGTCGCGATCTACGTGTATTTCCAGCGTCACCCGCAGCTTAAGGTCGGGGTCTGGCGCGGGAAAATTCTGCCGGGCTTTTCTTGCCTGGCACTGCTGACGGTGCTGGTCCTGGCCGTCGTTCATTTCGATGTGCTCACCGGTGCCAGCCAATTGATCTCCTATGGTCTCTGCGCCGTGATACCCGCCGCACTGATCGGCGGTCTGTTTCTGGCCGTGCGGCTGCGAAGGACCTCGCCGCAACGGTTCATGGCCCTGGGCAGCCACAAGCTCTAGGGCCCCCCCGCAGTACCACTCCACTACGAATACATCTGCCGGCCGCCGTTCGGTACGGCTCGTCAGCGCGTGAAAGGAAGGTTTCAAATGCACACATACAAGATGCTCATCAACGGCGTTCGGGTTGCCGGTGAAAACGGACAGTTTGACGTCATCAACCCCGCCACGGGAGCCGCATTCGCCCAATGTCCAGCCGGGTCGCTGGCGCAACTGGACCTGGCCGTGGATGCCGCGCAGGCGGCATTCGGCAAGTGGCGGCACAGCACTCATCCTGACCGTTGCGATCGCCTGATGAAAGTCGCTGCGGACATCGAACAAGAAGCCGAGTCCCTGGCCCGGCTGATCGTCCAGGAGCAAGGCAAACCGTTGGCGCTGGCCTTTTCCGAAGTCATGGGGGCGGCCGCCTGGACGCGTTATGCGGCGCAACAACAGATTGCCGTGGAACTGGTGGAAGAAACCCCCACCCAGCGCATCGAACTGCACCGCAAGCCTCTTGGCGTGGTGGCTTCGATCACCCCGTGGAACTGGCCGTTCATGATCGCTGTATGGCACATCATGCCGGCGCTGCGGGCCGGTAACTGTGTGATCAGCAAACCGTCGAGCCTGACTCCCCTGAGCACCTTGCGCCTGGCGGAGATCATCGCCCGTCATGTGCCCCATGGCGTGATCAACTGCGTGACCGGTGAACAAGGTTTTGGCAGTGCGATCACCACGCACACCGGCATCCAGAAGATTGTCTTCACCGGCTCGACGGCCACCGGGCAAAGCGTGATGCGCGGTGCCGCCAGCAACCTCAAGCGCCTGACCCTGGAATTGGGCGGCAACGACGCCGCCATCGTCCTGCCGGGTACGCCGGTGGAGGCGGTGGCCGAGGAAATTTTCCAGGCGGCCTTTCTCAACATGGGTCAGACCTGTGCTGCGCTCAAGCGCCTGTATATCCACGAGTCCCAATACCAGGCATTCGCCGATGCCCTGACCGGGATTGCCGCCCGCCAGGTCGTCGGCGATGGCCTGGAGCCTTTGGTCACCTTCGGTCCGGTGCAGAACCTTGAACAACTGCAGTTGGTCGATGCGCTGGTCGCCGATGCGCGGGCCCAGGGTGGACGGGTCTTGTGTGGCGGTGCGCGCCTGGATCGCCCGGGCTTCTTCTATCCGCCCACCCTGGTCGCGGATGTGACGGATGGCCAGCGCCTGGTCGACGAGGAGCAGTTCGGTCCGGTGTTGCCGCTGATCGCGTACCGGGATGTCGAGGATGTCCTGCGTCGCGCCAATGCGGGCGACATGGGCTTGGGCGGCTCGGTCTGGGGAGTGGACATCGAACAGGCGCAGGCGTTGGCCTGCCGTCTCGAAAGCGGGGTGGCGTGGGTCAACTGCCATGCCCAGATCCAGCCGAACACGCCGTTTGGCGGCAGCAAGATGTCCGGTTTTGGTGTCGAGTTCGGCCTTGAAGGCCTGCTGGAATTCACCGGCCAGCAGCTGTTGTTTGTCCGCAAGCGTGACCCTGAATAAGCCCATTCGCCTTGCGAAGTCGGTGCGGCCCGCCGTGCCGACGTCATGCCAATACCTAAGACAGCCTATGAAGGCGCACCAGAGGAGCATCACCCATGCGGTATCCATTCAGTCCATTGCTCGGCGGCACGCTTGCGTGCTCATTGGCGCTTTGCGCCATCAGTCAGGCCCAGGCCTATGAGCTCTACAGCGATGAGAGCCGTCATCTCAACGCAGACATGACGGCGGTTTTCGGCCTGTTCAACAGTCGCAAGAACTATGACGGCACTTCCGGTGGCTCGACCTGGCGGGAAGGTTTCATCAAGTACGGCTTGAGCGGTGATCAGGCCTTGGCAGGCAACGGCACGGCGTACGGCGCCTTCTCCCTGGTCAGTTCCGCCACCTGGGGAGACGGCGACCCGTCGGGCAATACCCTGGGCAGCGAGCGCACGACGAAGATCGAGGATGCCTATCTGGGCTGGCGTTCCGGTGATTTGTTTCCGGCGTTGGGCAAGGATGGCGTCGATATTTCCGGTGGGCGCCAGGTGGTCAAGCTGGGTCGTGGCTTCCTGCTCAACGATGACGGGCCGAACCTGGGCAAGGGCCCTGCCGACGGCGCCCTGAACCGCGGCGGAGCCTATTACCTGGCCGCACGGCACGCTTTCGACCAGACCGCCTACTTGCGCCTGGGCGGGCAGGATGGTCTGCATGGCAGCCTGCTCTGGCTCAAGTCCGACAACCGCGCCCAGGCTGAGACCGAACTGGCCGCCGGCACCTTGGACTACACCACCAAACCCGGTACGTTGGGGCTGACCTGGGTGCATGGCATCGACGTCGATGAGCAATGGGCCAGTGATTTTCAGCGCCAGCGCAAAGGCATGAATGTCTACAGCGTGCGGGGTGAAGGCGATGCCGGTATCGAGAACGTCAGCCTGGCGTTCGAGTATGCCTGGCAGGACAAGGACAGCGGTCCTGAGAAAGCCTGGTACGGGGAGGCGGGGTATACCTTCGCTGACGTCGCCTGGGCGCCGAAGGTGACGTATCGCTACACCCGCTATTCGCAGAAATGGGACTCGCTGTTCACTGGTGTGAGCACGGGCTATGGCACCTGGTTGCAGGGCGAAGTCGCCAGCAACTACGCCGGGCCATTCAACAGTAACACCAGCATTCATCACGTCGGCCTGAAAGCGACGCCCTTGGAGAACCTGACGGTGGGCGCGCTGTACTTCGATTTCGACACGTTGCGTAAGCGCGACTCGCTGAATCTCGATGCCCAGGAACTGGATCTTTATGCAGAATGGGCCGTCAACCCGCACTTGATCATCAGCCCCTTGGTCGGCCTCTACAAACCCAAGCAGGACTCAAACTCGGGTGGCAATCAGGTCGGCGGAAACGGCACCAACCTGTACAGCCAGCTGACGGTGGCCGTTCCGTTCTGACCGTTCAGCCACTGCGTCCAGGGCTGAGGCCTATGGCCCATCGGCGCCTGGCTGGGTCCGCATGTTCTCAGCGATGCGCCGGGTGGTGTCCATGACCATCTCGACCACGGTTTCCTGGCGCAGCAGCTTGAAGCTTTGCGTGCTGCCCACGGCGGACAGGCTGCCCACCACCTCATCGATATCCGGTTGGATGATGGGCGCCGCGATGCCGGTCAGGCCCAGGTTGAGTTCATCGTGGGTCAGGCAGTAGCCGTCCTTGCGGATCTTCTTCGTGGCCTTGGCAAACCCTGCCCAGTCATACGGACTGTCGGGGTCATTGGCCATGTGCTCTTCGAACAGGCGCTGCAGTCGACGGCCCTTCTGGAAGGCGATCAGTACCTTCGATTGTGCACCGCGAAAAAACGGCAGCGGCTGGCCACGTCCGAACGCGAATTGGTAGGTATCCGTCGGTTCAGCGATGTAGGTGTTGATGATGCGCCCGTCATAAAAAACGCTCGCAAACACCGCCAGGCCGGTTTGCGCGGACAGCTCGTGCATCAGCTCGCGCCCGGCGAGCAGGATGGGATCGTACTGACGCATCATCCAGTCCAGCTCGATGACGCGCGGTCCCAGGCCGTAGCTGCCGGCGTCCACTCGCGTCAGCAGGCCGGCATCGCACAGGTCCTTGACATAGCGGTATACGGTCGCGCGTGACAGTCCCATGCGCTCGGCAGTGGTGTCGGGATCGATCTTCAACGTCTCTGGGCCGAACAGGTCCAGGACGCTCAGCATTTTACTCAGGCTGCTCATTGGGTTCCTAAAGGGGAAGGCATGCGGGTGGCCGTTTGGTGAGCACTATAGGTAGGCGCAGCGGCGATGGAAAGCCTGCCTGCCGGATGAGAAACGTGCCGTCACCTTACTCCGCTGCTTGAGAAATACAAGTTGCCTGTCGGTATTTTTAGCCTCAAAAACTACATAAAATCTCATAATAAGAGTTTTATGTATAAAAATAGCTTGTTGTGCGGGCTTTTGTGTGTGATAAATCTCAACCATTGCAAACGCACGACCGAGAGGGCTGGAAATGAATGGTGCGCAACTGATAGTGAAGGCGGCGGTGGCAAGCGGTATCGAGTACTGCTTCGCCAATCCCGGAACGACTGAAATCCCTCTGGTGGCAGCCATGGCCAGTGCCCCGGGCCTCAAGCCGGTGCTGTCCTTGTTCGAAGGGGTGTGCACTGGCGCTGCGGACGGTTATGGGCGCATCGCCGAGAAGCCGGCCATGACCCTGACCCACCTCGGGCCTGGGTTCGCCAATGGCATTGCCAACCTGCACAACGCGCGCCGCGCCAATACCCCCATCGTCAATGTCATCGGCGACCACGCGTCATGGCACGTCAACTACGATCCGCCACTGGCCAGCGACATCCAGGCCTTGGCCGGGGCCGTTTCCGGTTGGGTCCGTACCTCGCGTACGGCATCGGGCATCGGCGACGATCTGCAGGACGCCATGCGTGCAGCCTGGCAAGCCAAAGGCCAGATCGCCAGCTTGATCCTGCCCATGGACCTGCAAGGCAACCCGGCGGAGCACCCGGGAGTATTTGCGCCTGTGCAGCCGCCGGTTCGCCGGTTTGCCGGTGATCGGGTCGAGGCGCTGGCGCAGGCGCTGCGTGACGGCCAGCGCCTGGTCTTCATAGTCGGCGACCAGGGCTTGTCCGTCGCGGGACTGGAAGCGGCGGGGCGCCTGGCGCAACTTCCCGGCGTGCGGATGTTCGCCGAGACCTTTCCGCGGTTGAGCTACCGCGGCGGTGGTTTGCCGGACCTGGATCGCTTGCCGTACTTCCCGGAAGTGGCGATCGAGATTCTCGACCAGTTTGACAAGGTCGTCTGCGCCGGTGTCCCGGAACCCATCAGTTACTTCGGCTATGAAGGCATACCTTCGCGGCTGGCCGAGCGTGACCGCCTGCTGCTGTTGGCCGAAGTCGGCGACGACGTGGCCGGTGCTTTGACGGCGCTGGCCGATGCCCTCGATGCGCCCGCCTACCGGCCCACGCCGCAGGGCATCGAGTTGCCGCCCGCCCAGGCGGAGCTGACGCCTCAATCCATCGGCCAACTGCTGGCCGCCGCGCTGCCGGACGACTGCATTGTCTCCGTGGAAGGCGGGACTTGCGGCTATCCGTTTTTCACCGCCTCCGCCCATGCCGCGCGGCACCGCGTGCTGACCAATACCGGCGGCGCAATTGGCCAGGGTATTCCAGTGGGTTTTGGCGCCGCCCTGGCGGAGCGTGGCAACCGGGTGTTCTGCCTGCAGTCAGACGGCAGCGCCCAGTACACCATCCAGACCCTGTGGAGCATTGCGCGTGAGCAATTGCCGGTGGTGATTCTGATCGCCGCCAACCATCGCTACGCAATCCTGCAAAACGAGCTGCGCCGTTTCGGCATGACCGAACTCGGGCCGCAAGCCCTGAACCTGACCGTGCTGGACCGCCCGCGGATCGACTGGAAGGCCCTGGCCAAAGGTTACGGCGTACCCGCCTGCACGGTGCACACCAATGGCGAACTGCAACGGGCCCTGACCAATGCCAGTGCCGACAGTGGTCCTTGCCTGATCGAAATGGCGCTGTGAAGGAGTCGATATGAACCCGTTCGAAGTATTGCCCGCCGTCCAGGCGTTCCTGTCCCAACCCGGTCGCCTGTTCATTGGCGGCTCATGGCAGGACGCTGCTGGAGGTCGCCGGTTTGCCGTGGAGAATCCAGCCACCGAAGAAACGCTGACAGAAGTCGCCCAAGCCGATGAGCGTGACGTCGATGCGGCGGTCGCTGCCGCCCGTGCCGCGTTCAGCGGGGCCTGGGCGCGGCAGTCACCGGCCCAGCGAGGCCTGTTGCTGTTCCGCCTGGCTGACCTGTTGGACCAACACCGCGAGGAACTGGCTCAACTGATCACCCTGGAGAACGGCAAGCCCATCGCCGCCGCCCGCGGTGAAGCGGCCAGCGCCGCAAATATCGTGCGCTACTTCGCCGGTTGGCCGACCAAGATCGAAGGCAGCACGCTGCCGGTTTCGCCCGCCAGCGGGGCGCCGATGCTCAACTACACCCTGCGCGAGCCGGTGGGGGTCTGTGCGTTGATCGTGCCGTGGAATTTTCCGCTCAACATGTGCGTCTGGAAGCTCGGTCCGGCGCTGGCAACCGGTTGTGTGGCGGTGCTCAAACCGGCCGAGCAGACGCCGTTGGTGGCGATCCGGCTGGTGCAGTTGATCGAAGCGGCGGGCTTCGAGCCGGGGGTGGTCAACCTGATCACCGGGCTCGGTGCCGAGACCGGTGCACCGCTGGCGAAGCACCCTGGCGTGGACAAGATCGCCTTTACCGGCTCGACTCAGGTCGGTCGACTGATCGCCCAGGCCGCCACCAGCAACATGAAGAAGGTGTCGCTGGAATTGGGCGGCAAGTCACCGAACATCATCTTGCCGGACGCTGACATCGTGCGGGCTGCCAAAGGGGCCGCCGATGGCATTTTCTACAACCAGGGGCAGGTCTGCACCGCCGCGTCGAGGTTATACGTGCATGCCAGCGTACTCGACCAGGTGCTCGAAGAGCTCCAGCGTCACGCCGCCGCCCATGTCCTCGGGCCCGGGTTGGATCCGGCCAGCAGCATGGGCCCGCTGGTCTCCGCGCGCCAACTGAGCACGGTCAAAGGCTACCTGCAACGCGGGCAGCAAGAGGGCGCCGAACTGGTCTGCGGCGGAGGGCGACCCGAGCACCTGGAGCGCGGTCACTTCATTGAGCCCAGCGTATTCCTCGACCGCTTCGAAGGGGCCTGCGTCGCCCGCGAAGAAATTTTCGGTCCAGTGCTGACCGTCATGAGCTGGACCGAGATCGACGACCTGGTGCTGCGCGCCAACGATTCGCCCTATGGCCTGGCGGCGGGCCTGTGGACCCGCGACCTCAGCTCGGCCCACCGGGTGGCGGCGCAACTCAAGGCCGGCTCGGTCTGGATCAACTGTTGGAATGTCGTCGATCCGGCTTCGCCGTTCGGTGGCTACAAGCAATCCGGCTGGGGCCGGGAAATGGGTAAGAACGTGATCGATGCCTACACCGAGACCAAGAGTGTCTTCGTCGATCTCGCCTGAACCGAATCATTACAAGAGGAATCGCTATGGATCTGGAATTGAAAGGTCGTGTGGCCATCGTCACCGGCGGCGGCATGGGTATCGGTAAGGAAGTCGCACGCTTTCTCTCCGAAGAGGGCTGCAAGGTGGTGATCTGCGCGCGCCGCATGGAGTATCTCCAGCAGGCCGCCGAGGAGATCACGGCCCAGACCGGCAACGAAGTGCTGCCCTTGTTTTGCGACACCAACCAGATGTCGGCCGTATCGGACATGGTGGAAGCGGCACACAAGCACTTCGGTCGCATCGACATCCTGGTCAACGGTGCGGCGGCGCCATCGGGCGTCGTGCGCAACGACATCGAGCATGCCGGCGACGATGAACTGCTGTCGGACCTCAACACCAAGGTCATTGGCTATTTCCGTTGCGCCAAGGCCGTGACCCCGCACATGAAGGCCGGCGGCTTTGGTCGCATCATCAACATCGGAGGTCTCACCGGCCGCGGCAGCAAGGTCCTGTCGGGGATGCGCAACCTGGCCATCGCCCACATGACCAAGACCCTTTCCGACCAGTTGGGCCCAGCCGGCATCACCGTCAACCTGATCCACCCCGGCGTGGTGGACACCCCCCATATCCAGGAGTTGTACGAGCGCGAAGGGATCAAGCAGGGCAAGACCCCGGAACAGGTCGAGCAAGGCTACATCGATGCCACGCCGATCCGCCGCACCTTGGCACCCATCGAGATGGGCTGGCTGATCGGCTTCCTGGCGTCACCCAAGGCCGGGGCCGTGACAGGTGAGTCCATCGGCATCGACGGTGGTTTGACCCGTGGCATCTTCATTTGAGGAGCATCAGCGATGAGTAACGGAACCCTTTTGGTCGCCACGGTGGGCCAGGCCGTCATCCGCAGCGCCGACGATGGCCGGACCTGGCATCGCCTTGGCTTGGGCCAGGACCTGGAATTCGATGCGATCACGCGGTCCTTGAGTGTCCACCCGGGCACCCCCGAAGTGATTTATGCCGGTACCGACGTAGGCTTGTGCGTCAGCCACGACACTGGCGGTCGTTGGGAACGGGTCGATTCACCGTTCAATGGCCAGACCGTCTGGAAAGTCGCGGTCGACCCGCAGGATGCCCAGCGTATTTTTGTCGGCACCGGGGCACCTTCGCGCGCTGTGTTGTGGCGGACCCTGGACGGTGGCCAGCACTGGGACCGCGCGCCGGTGGAAATCCCGGAATTCTGTGACGGCGTCAGCCGTCCCCGTCTATTGGCCTTCGCCTACGATCCAACGGACCGCAACCAGTTATGGTTTGGCCTGGAGGAGGGCGGGTTGTTTCATTCGCGCGACGGCGGCGACAGTTGGACACGGGTCGATGACCGGCTGCTGTGGGATTACAACTCCGACATCCACAACATCCTGGTACTGCCCAACCATGGCCAGAAGGTCATCGTGGTGGTCTGCGTCAACGCCGTCTACCGCAGCCTGGATGAAGGGCTGACATGGACCGGCATCATTGCCCGCGAAGCATTCGGCCTTTACTACGTGCGTGCCATGAACGCGCCGCTGGATACGCAAAGCAGCCTGTACTTGAGCATTTCCGACGGCACGCCCGGTACCACCAGCAAGGTCCTCGTTTCCCATGATGCCGCGCTCAGTTGGGAAGTGTTGCCTCTTGCGCAACAGCCCAACTCCTGTATCTGGGCCATCGCCTTCAACCCGGCCAATCCTCGGCAAATCGTCGCCGGCACCAAGTACGGCCATCTGTTCACCTCGGAAAACGGCGGGGACGGGTGGCAAAAACAGTGGCGCGAGTTCAGCGAGATCGCGGATGTGCTCTGGACCCCCGCAGTGGCGCAGATCAAGGCCGGACACCAATCCATCGTCAAGAAGAACTGAGGTATGGCGCGATGAAAGTCGAAGTCCTTCGTACTCATTTATCGCTATGGGTCAGTGACCCCGAAGTGTCGGCACGCTGGTACGCCGACATCCTCGGCATGCATGAAAGTGCACGAGGCGACAGTTGGATCATGATGGCGTTTGGTGCCAAGCATCACGACATCGCATTGATCCGTGCAGAGCCGGGTGCCCATCAGGGCGGGCTGGGCTTGCAGCATTACGGGCTGGAGATCGCCGGTGACATGACCACCCTGCGCCAGCTCTACGGCATGTTGCTGCGCAAGGGCGTGGAGGTGGTGAAGATCACCGACCACGAAATCGGCAACGGCGTTTATTTCCACGATCCCGATGGCAATCGCATGGAGTTCTTCCTCGAGACCGAACATGACGATGCCCGGGGCAAGGCACGGTTCAGGGCCGCTGGCGCCCCGAGCAGGAATTTCGATCTGGACCCACTTTGAACATGAGGCAAGTCTGATGAAAACCGCGAATTTCGCTACTTATCACATCCGTAAATGGTACAGCTTCATCGAAGAGACACTGGCCAACGAAAGCGGTCAGTTGGCCGATGGCGAGCCGTTGTTCAAATATGCGATCGCGGCCGTGATCGCCAACCCTTATGCAAGCCGCTATAGCGAGACGCTGTCGGAACTGATCGAGCCATCACCGCTGCTGGGCGAGGAGTTCGGTCGGCGTATCCAGGCACTGGCCGGCTCGCGGGAGATTGTCAGTTACGGCAAGGCATGCCTGGTGGGCAGCCTGGGTGAGTACGAGCACGGCAATGCGTTTCTGACCAACCCGGCTGCCGATCCGGTTCGAGTGGCGCTGGGCGGCGGCAAGTCCTGGGTGCCTTCCACCGGTAAGCGCGGCGGTCCTGGCACGACCATAGACGTGCCGCTGGCACACAAGGATGCGCTCTATGTGCGTTCTCACTACGACAGTATTTCCCTGACGCTGGGGGACGGCCCGTCACCCGATGAAGTCGTGGTGATCTGGGCCTTCGCCACGCGTGGTCGCCTGCATGCACGACTGGGTGGCCTGCAGGCGGCGGACGTCAAGGGCGTCGATGGCTTGCATTGACTCCAAGGGTTAGGCTGCAGGCAAAGCCCACAGGGCATGACTGACTCAGCCCACGCTTAAACCAAAACAAGAAAGCGGTGAACAGTGATGAAGCAGGAGAAGACCCAGGTTGTCATCGTCGGCGGCGGCCCCAACGGGATCACCGCCGCGCACTATATGGGCATGTACGGTATCGACTGCGTGGTCCTCGAGCTTGCCGACTGCATACTGCCTTACCCGCGCGCGGTGGGCATGGATGACGAGGCGCTGCGAGTGTTGCAGGGCATTGGCATCGCCGAGCTGGCGGCCAGGGACATGATTTGCGACGTGCCGCTGCGCTACTACAACTCGCGTGGCGTGTGCTTCGCCGAGGTCAAGCCGAGCACTGCGCATTACGGCTGGCCGATGCGCAATATCTTCATGCAGCAACTGCTCGAAGGCACGTTGCGCGAGCAACTGGGGCAGCACCCCAGCGTACAACTGCGTCAAGGCCATGAAATGCTCGAGCTGGAGCAGGACGCCCAAGGGGTGACGTTGCAGGTGCGCGATGCCCAGGGCACCCTCTACCAGTTGCAGGCCGAGTATGTGATCGGCGCCGATGGCGGGCGCTCGACCGTGCGCAAAAAACTCGGCATCGAGTTGCTGGGGCTGACCCATCCGCGCAAATGGGTGGTGGTCGATACGGCCAATGACACCCTGGACGCACCCTACACCGCACTGCATGCCGATCCGCAACGGCCTTTCGTGTGTATCTATCTGCCTTACCAGCAGCGCCGCTGGGAGTTCATGCTCCTGGAGGGAGAGGATGAGGCGAAGATGTGCGAGGAGGGCACTATTCGCAAGCTGATCCGTGGGCACATCGGCGATGCGGTCGATCAGTTGAACATCATCCGTATCCGCGCCTACACCCATCATTCCCGGGTCGCGGCGCGTTTCGTCGAAGGGCGCGTGGTGTTGGTGGGCGATGCGGCGCATATTTCCCCGCCCTGGGCCGGGCAGGGTCTCAACTCCGGCTTGCGCGACGTGGCCAACGTGGCCTGGAAGCTGGCAGCGATCATTCAGGACCGTGCGTCAGCCTCGATTCTTGAAAGCTACGACCAGGAGCGGCGCGGTCACGCCACCGAACTGGTGGCCCTGGCCGACAACATGGGCGCGGTGCTGGGGCTGACCAACCCTTTGATGGCCGGCGTGCGCGATTGGTTGTTCCAGGCCGTCAACAGCGTCGACAACCTGCGCTCTCATTTGTTGGAGTTCAAGTTCAAGCCCAAGGCGACCATCACCAAAGGGCTCGTGTATCACGAGCGTGCCGAGTTGCGCGAGGACGACCTGGTCGGGCAGTTGTTCGTCCAGCCCTACGTCGAGGATGCCCAGGGGCAGCGTCAACGGCTGGACAGCGTTATGGGATCGTCCTACGCGATATTGGGGTATCGGGTGAATCCGCGCGAACAGGTGAGCGAAGAGATGGCTGACTATTGGGCACGCTGGGAAGCGCGCTTCATCCAGGTCAATCGCTCGCGCAGCGGCGTTGGACGCAACCAGCCGTTGACGGCTGTCGACGCCATCAGCGTGGAGGATGTCGATAACCGATTGGGCGAATGGTTCTCCCGGGTGCGTGACTGCATCGTGGTGGTGCGTCCGGATCGGTTTGTCGCGGCCATTACCACACCGGAACGGCTCGATGGGGTATTGCGCAAGCTGGCGGGGCAACTGTCGTGAAGGGCGGCCAGGAGGTACTCGACCAGCTCTTCGACGCTGCGCGTAGCGTCCAGGCGCTGCCGGCGCTCGTCCCGGAAGCGATCGACGTGTGCACCGGCTATGCGCTGCAGCGCCAGGCCCTGGAGCAGCGTCTGGCGAGGGGGGAGCAACTGAGCGGATGGAAGATTGCCTTCGCGGGTAGTGCCGCGCAGGCGCGTTTCGGTCTTGACGAACCGGCCTATGGAAGCCTGACCGATGCCATGTCCGTCGAGCCGGGGAATCCGGTGTCGCTCCCACGGTTGATACAGCCCAAGCTGGAAATTGAACTGGCCTTTGTCTTTGGCCGCAGCTTGCCTGCCGGCCACTGTCGAGACGAAGACATCCTGGCGGCCATCGGCGAGGTCGCGCCCGCGTTCGAGATCGCCGATTGTCGATGGCAGCAATGGCGTTTCGGGGCCGGGGCATTTCTCGCCGACAACGCCGCGGCGGGGCTTTACAGCCTCGGGCAACGCGTGGCGTTCGATGCCTTGCGCCATGCCTGTATCGCCTATCGGCTGGAATGTGACGGGGTGCTCTGCGGTGTCGGCGATACCCTCGACCGGGAGGACAGTCCGTTGCGCAACCTGTGCTGGTTGGTCCGGCGCTTGCTGGCCGACGGGCAGTGGGTGGAAGCAGGCCAGGTCGTGCTGTCCGGATCGCTGCTGGCACCCTTGGATGTCCAGCCTGCCACTTACCGGCTGCACATGCTTGGCACGGAACTGGCTTTGGTTTTCGTCGCGGAGCCTGCCCCCGCGTGAACGATCTCTGTCGTCACGGATGACCCAGCCCCCTGCAGACCAATAAAAACAATGGGGCCACCGAGGAACGACGAACATGCTCGCTGAAGTCCGGACCTTCAATGACCCGCAACAACATGCCGGCTCCATCCAGGGCTGGCAGCAAGTCTATGACCAACTGGGACGTGGTTGCCTGACCAGCGAACTGCGGCAGTTGTCCGCTGATCGCTTCCAGATCTTCCAGGAAGTGCTGGACAAGCGCGTGGTGCAGCGCGGCTTTGCGCCCAAAGGTCGGTTGTGCGCGGCCATGTCACTGGGCGGTGCGCCCGTCGTTCAAGGGCAGCAGGTGGGGGCTCATAGTGTCGTGCTGTTGCGTGACGCCGAAGAGTTCGTCCTGCATGCACCGGAAGGCACGCACTTCCTGGCGCTCAATGTCGACACCGTACGCTTCGCCAAGCTGGCGGCGTTCGAATTGTCGAGCGAGCAACTCAGGCGCTTGAAGACGGTGTCACAGGTGAGTGTGGATGAGGCGTTACTGTTGCGTATACGGCAACGTATCCTCCCGGCGTTTCGTCACTTTTTGGAACATGCGGACGCCATCAACCCGGCCTCGGAGAAAATGCTCGAGGACGTCATGCTCAATGCCTTCCTCGATTTGTTCAGCCATGCGACCGACGACACACGCTCGCGCCGGAGCAACTTTTCCGTCAGTGCGTACTTGGTCAAGCGCTGCCAGGAACTGATCGTCGCCAGTGGCGATACCCCATTGAGCATCCTCGACCTGTGCGAGCAATTGCGCGTCAGCCGACGGACCCTGCAGAACAGTTTCCAGTCAGTGACCGGCATGCGTCCGGTGGAGTACTTGCGCAACCTGCGCCTCAACGCGGTGCGTCGGCGCCTGATCGCTACGCCCGCCTGCGCCATGAACATCGGCGAGATCGCGGTGGCAATGGGCTTTTTTCACCTGAGCCATTTCGCCGCGCATTATCGCGAGCTATTTGGCGAGTCCCCTTCCGATACACCCAGGGCGAAGCGCTGACGCCCATGCCTGCGTGCTGTCGTTCAGGGCTCGATGTCCGTATGGAGGGGGCTGATGTGCGATTTGCCGGCAGGCTGCTCAGGCAAAACTGATCCGATCGGCGTAGGCATTCTGAACGATCTTGCGCTGGTAGTCCGAAGGCGTGGTACTGACCAGCTTCTTGAAGTCCCGCAGGAAATGCGACTGGTCGGAAAAGCCCAGGTCGAGCGCCAGCTCTGAGAACGATACGTCCTGATGGGTGTTGAGGGTTTCCAGCGCGGCCTGGCAGCGGATGATCCGGCAAAAGGTCTTGGGCGACAGGCCGGTGTCCTGGCTGAACTGGCGGTGCAGTGTGCGGCTGGTGTAGCCACTCAGGTCTTCCAGATGCTGGATGCGGATATCGCCGCGATGCCGCAGCGCCTGTTGAATGACCATGCTCGTCAGTTGTGACGTCTTGCCCATCAGGCGCGGCGCCAGATGATCGTTGAAGAGCCGCATCTGTTCGGCCAGCAACGGGGTCTGGACGATGCGCTCGAAGATGCGCTGGGCGAACCCTGAAACTTCCAGCAGATCGAGTTCCTGCTCGGTCAACTCCTCAGCCAGCACATTGATGAAACCGGGAATGATACCCGGCGAAAAACGCACGCCGAAATAATGGTGACCCTGGTGCAGCACGACGGCCTGGGCCGCCAGGGGCGTTCCGCAGATCCTGGCGGTCGGGCGCGTGGCATCACAGTCAAAGACAATGTCCACGCAACCGTCCGGTACGGCCAATATGTCGCTGGAGAGCGCCACATCGAAGGCATAGAAATGCGAGATCGCCGGGTGTTCGGAGGGCATGACCGAATACCGCGAAGAGTTGAGCACGAACCAGGGTTGTTCGTACGCAGTGTGGTGCCGGGGAGTCGGCGCGCACAGTTTGGCCATGGTGAGACCTTCGATGGGCAACTTACGGGAATTTTCACGCATTAATCGCGCCAACTCGTGCGCCTGGCCAATCGCGGCATGTCCGAAATTTACAATACCGCCGCAAACCCCAGCGTGATACTCGACGTTGACAGCGTGGAGCTGCGCCTACCGCAGCGATGTCACCTTCAGCCCGAGAAAAACTATGTCTAATAATACAAAAATCGACTTCATCTACCTCTCCGAGCAGGACATGATCCGCGCCGGTGTCACGGACATGCTGGCTTGCGTCAACACCATGGAGGAGATGTTCGGCCTGCTGTACATCGGCGACTATCGCATGGCCGGACCGAACAACGACTCCCACGGCGCAATGGTGACCTTTCCGCAGGACTCACCGTTTCCCAACATGCCCAAGCCCACGGCTGACCGCCGGATGATGGCGATGCCGGCCTACCTGGGCGGCAGCTTCTGCACGGCGGGCGTGAAGTGGTACGGCTCCAACATCGCCAACCGCGAAAAAGGCCTGCCGCGCTCGATCCTGATGTTCACCCTGAACGACCCCGACACCGGGGCGCCCTTGGCGCACATGTCCGCCAACCTGCTGTCCGCTTACCGCACCGGTGCGATTCCCGGCGTGGGCGCGCGTCATCTGGCTCGCAAGGATTCGAAGGTGGTTGGCCTGCTCGGCCCTGGGGTCATGGGCAAGACCACCCTGGCGGCATTCATCGCCGTTTGTCCGCAAATCGACACATTGAAAATCAAAGGTCGCGGCCAGAAGAGCCTCGATAATTTCATTGCCTGGGTCAAGGAAACCTACCCCCAGGTGACCTCGATCGAGGTGGTGGATACCCTCGAAGAAGTGGTCCGTGATTCCGACCTTGTTACTTATTGTAGCTCCGGTGAGGTGGGCGACCCCGCAACCTACCCAATCGTGAAGCGCGAGTGGGTCAAGCCGGGCGCCTTCATGGCCATGCCTGCCTGCTGCAACATCGACGCCGACATGGAGCGATCCGACGTGCGCAAGGTGTTGGACAACACCGGCCTCTACGAAGCCTGGTTCGAAGAACTGCCCAAGCCCGCGCACCACTGCGTTCCCGTGATCGGTGTGCGCTTCATGGACATGATTGCCGAAGGCAAGATGCACCCGGAAGAGCTCGAAGACATCGGCAAGATCGTCGCCGGGCAAGCGCCAGGCCGTCGAAACGATGAAGAGATCATCATCATGTCGGTGGGCGGCATGCCGGTCGAAGACGTCGCCTGGGGCACGGTCGTGTACCGCAATGCCATCGAACAGGGCATCGGCGTCAAATTGAATCTGTGGGAAACCCCCGTCCTCAGCTAACGCCTCCATTCCTTTGAAGAGACTTTCGACATGACCAAAATCATCAAGCTCAAGACCGGTTCCCCGTTCGAAGAACAGGCCAGTTATTCGCGCCTCGTGGTCGTGGACAACTGGATTTACGTTTCCAACACCGCGGGCCGCAACCCGCAGACCAAACTGATTCCCGAGGACATCCTCGAACAGACGCACCAGGTCTTCGCCAACATCGAGACGGCCCTGGCGGCCGTCGATGCAAGCCTGGCTGATGTCGTCTGCTCGCGGGTGTTCATTCAGGATCCCAAGGATGTGCCGGCCGTGATGAACCTGATCGGCGAGAAGTTTCGCGGTGTCGATCCAGCCAGCACGGTGACCTGCCCACCCCTGGGCTCGACGGTCTACAAGGTGGAACTGGAAGTGACGGCCTATCGCAATGCTTCGAAGGCGCAAGTCGAAGTCATTCGCCTGTCCCAGTGACTGTTACACGGCCGCGCACGCGCGCGGTCGTCCTCAACCGCTTATCGAGTTTTAATCATGGCACCGACCATAGAGCCCGTGAACACGTCGACCGCTTTTCCTTCCACGACCTCTGTCGTCATCATTGGCGGTGGGATCATTGGCCTGACGGCTGCGTTGACGCTGGCTGAGCGCAACATTTCGGTCGTCGTGCTGGAGAAAGGGCGCATTGCCGGCGAGCAGTCCTCCCGTAACCTGGGTTGGGTGCGCAAGACCAATCGTCACCACGATGACATCCCGCTGGCCCTCGCGGCGGATCGCTTGTGGGCACAGATGCCTGAGCGGGTAGGGGCCGATGTCGGCTATCGTCAGGCGGGCATCATGTTCCTGGGCCGCAACGAGGCGCAGATGGCGATGCATGCCGGCTGGCTCAAGTCGGTCGAGCATCTGTCCCTGGACTCGCGATTGCTGAGCAAACGTGAGATCGAAAAACTGGTGCCCGGTGGCGTGGGTGACTGGGCCGGTGCCATCCATACCCCATCCGATGCGCGGGCCGAGCCGACGTTGGCCAGCAGCGCTATTGCCAAGGCCGCCATGGCCAAGGGCGTAGTCATTATCGAGCAGTGCGCGGTGCGTACCTTGCAGATGTCCGCTGGCAGAGTCAGTGGCGTGGTCACTGAAAACGGCGAGATCCGCTGCGAACACGTGCTGCTGGCCGGTGGCATGTGGTCGCGGCGGTTCCTGGGCAACCTCGGCGTATCGTTGCCAACCTTGCCACTGACCTGCTCGGTGCTGCGTACCCTGCCGATGGAAGGTCCCACGGAGATCGCTGTGGGCGCGCCTGATTTTTCCTTTCGCAAGCATAAGGACGGCGGTTTCATCATCACCCAGCGCGGTAAGTTGGACGCCTTCCTGACCCTGGATCACCTGTTGCTCGCCAAACAGTACCTGCCGCAATTCCGGGCGCAACGCAGTGTCCTGGAAGTGTCCCTGGGCAAGCCTTTTTTCAATGACCTGGCACTCGCCCGGCGTTGGCAGGCCGACTCTGTCAGTCCGTTCGAACGTGTGCGGGTGCAGGACCCGGCCGCGAACCAGCGACTCAATAACGATGCGATGAGTAACCTCAAGGCCGCGTGGCCAGTCTTCGAGAATGCCCGCGTCGCCCAGGCATGGGCCGGCACCATCGACGTCACACCTGACTCGAATCCGGTGATTGGCGCGGTCGCGAAAATTCCCGGTTTGACCGTGGCCACCGGGTTTTCCGGGCATGGTTTCGGCACCTCGCCGGCGGCGGGGCACCTTGCGGCGGATCTTGTCAGTGGCCATGCCCCTATCATCGATCCAAGCCCTTATCGCTTTGATCGTTTCTAATCGACCGTCCAGCACCTTCATTATGCGGAGCCAACCCATGCCTACACAGAGTCGTTTCTTATCCAATCGCTCAGGCCTGCGCTTGCATTATCTGCGCTGGGGCGAGCCGACCGGGGTGCCCTTGGTATTGCTGCACGGGCTGCGGGCCTACGCCCAGACCTGGACGTCGTTGGCCCAATCGCTGGGTGATGGCTACTGCATCTATGCACTGGACCAGCGTGGTCGTGGCCTGAGCGACTGGGCTGAACCCAGCAGCTACCACACCCGGTCGTATGTGGAGGATCTCGAGGACCTCGTCGCTCATGCAGGCCTGCAACGTTTCGTGTTGCTGGGGCACTCGCTTGGAGGCGCCAACGCCCTGGAATATGCGCGGCTCAACCCGGGACGCTTGATAGGGCTGATCATCGAGGACATTGGTCCCGGTTCTTCAAGTCAGGGTGATGGCGCGGCGCGCATTCGCCGGGAAATGAGCCAGACGCCCCTGCAGTTTGATGATTGGGACGCGGCTCGTGCCTTCTGGCGGGCTTCGCGTCCCGGCCTATCGGAAGAGGCCCTGGCCTCCAGGTTGGCTCATTCGATGAAACAGAGCGGCCCAGTGGTCACCTGGCGCCACGATCAACAAGGCATTGCCGAGGCGCGCCTGAGCATTGAACCGACCGATCTATGGCCGGCCGTCCACGCCCTGGATTGCCCGAGTCTGTTCATTCGCGGCGCTCGCTCGGACTTCCTGCCGCCGGCGACATTGGAGGCCATGAGTGCCAGTAACCGCCATGTCCAGACAGCGGAAGTCGCCGGGGCCAGCCATTATGTGCACGACGACCAGGGCGAGGTTTTCAACCAACTGGTCGCAGGCTTCCTGAAGAGCCTGGCGATCCCGGCTCGATGAAATCCAGAGCCCGACTGATTGCACTGTTGTCATCGCTTACGGCATTCGTGCCGTTTTCAATCGACACTTACTTGCCCAGTCTCCCGCAGATCGCTCGCGACCTGTCGGGCAGTGCCGCCCAGGTGCAACACACCATCAGCGCTTTTCTGCTCGGTTTGTGCCTGGGCATGCTGTTTTATGGTCCGCTGTCCGACCGCTATGGCCGTCGTCCGTTGTTGTTGGGCAGTCTCGTCGTGTATGGGGTAGCGACCCTGGGATGCCTGTTCGCCGACAGCGTCGAGCATCTGATTGCCTGGCGATTTCTCCAGGCGATCGGCGGAGCAGGGGCCTTGATACTGGCCCGGGCTATTGCCCGGGATCTGTTTGGCCTGACGCAAGCGGCCAAGGTGTTGTCCTGGATGCACTTGCTGACGATGATGGCGACGTTGGTCGCGCCCATGATCGGCACCTGGCTGGTATTGATTCAAGGCTGGCGCACGATCTTCGCCGCGCTGTTCATGCTCTCCAGCCTGTGCCTGATCATGGTGACATTCGGTCTGAAAGAGAGCCTTGCGCCACGGGCCAATGGCGCCTCGGTGAAAGGGGCCTTTGCCGCCTACCTTGCCATCGCCAGGCAGCCTCGGGCCGTGGCGCTGATTGGCTGCATGGCCCTGTCATTCGGCGGCATGTTTGCCTTCATCACCGCCTCGCCATTCGTGTATGTGGTGTTCTTCGGCGTCTCGCCACGGACCTTCAGTGGCCTGTTCGCCTTGAACATTCTCGGCATCATCGTGGTGACCCTGATCAACGCCCGCTGGGTCGGCCGGTTCGGGCCGCAGCGCATGTTGGCGGTGGGGGCCGTACTGGCGGGCGCGGCCGGGGCTGCGATGCTGCTGATCGGGTTCACCCAATGGGGCGGCTTGTGGCCTATCGTCGGCTGCACGGTGATGTACATGGGTGTCACGGGGTTGCTGGGCGCCAATTGCACGGCGAGCCTGATGGCGATGTTCCCGCACCAGGCGGGCGCGAGTATCGCGTTGGGCGTGTCGGTGCAGTTTGCCGTCGGCGCGCTGGCAAGCCTGTGGGTCAGCTACCTGGCCGATGGCACGTCGTGGCCGATGTGCCTGGTCATGGGAATCTGCGGACTGGGCTGCCTGGTCGCGTGCGGGTTCTCGACCCGTACGCCCATCGAGCCCGGCGTCGCGGGGGATGACGCGTGCGTGCCGTTCCAGCCTTGATAGGGATTATTGCGAACGCAGGGTTTTTGACGGCTGCTCGGCGAACAGCGCCTTGTAGGCGCTGCAGAAATGCCCCAGGTGGGTGAAGCCGAAATCACTCGCCACGCGGGCAATGGTGAAGTCGTCGGCAGATGTGGCGTGCAGTCGTCGGCGCACGGCATTGAGCCTGACTGACCGCAGGTATTCCACCGGACGCATGCCGGTTACGCTGAGAAAGCTGCGTTGTAGCGTGCGGCGGCTGACTCTCAGTTGCTCGCAGATATCCAGCACCGTGATCGGCGTTTCGTGATCGGCGAGGGCCAGTTCCTGGCTCTGCCTGACCAGGTAGGCGCTGACGGTGTGGTTGCCCAAGCGTGTGCGATCCTGTTCGCAGCCTTGTTCGAACAAGTCCAGCATCGATTGCAGGGTGGCATCCTCGACCACGTTCTCTGGAAAGCAAGGATTGGCCTGGGCGGCGGCGACGAGCGCCAACAGGCGCTGGCGGATGGCGTTCAACGAGGGTTGCGGCAAAGCCAGATGGGTGATGCGGCCGAGCTTGCGCAGGCCGCTCTCGGTAAACTCGCGCTCGGCGAAAAAACCGAACCTGTCGCTGGCTACCGTGATCGCCAGCAACTCCATGCCTTGGGCCGCCTGCACGGAAAAGTCCTGGCCGCCGTGAAGAAGCGACACGGATTGCGCATTGAGACGCTTGCCTTGGAACAACAGCGGTTCATTCAGTGACATCGGCATGGCCAGGCACAGTCGACCCGCCGGCGCGGTGCCTTGTTGCACTACACGCTTATCGAGGGTTTCGTGGAAAATCTGGAAGCGCTCGCCGTTGATGTACCTGAGCAGGGTGTGGGCGCAGCCGTTGCTCAGTTGGTCATAGGTTTGCTGCCAACCGGTGATCGCACAGGCATGCAGGTGTATGTCGTCAAAACGTTCGGTTCGCGTTTGCATGATCTTTGCGCTCCACCCATGGCTTCTTTCACGCTCGGATTCCAGAGCAAGTCCCAGGCCATCGTGCTCCAGTCAGCGGCCCTGCGCGCTGCGATAACTGCGCGGGGACTGTTGGTACTGCTGGCGAAATACCCGGGAAAAGTGCGCGGCATCCTGATAGCCACACTCGAAGGCAATGTCGGTGATCGAACTGTGCGCACGGTTTGGATCGCCCAGGGCCTGGGCGGCCTTTTCCACGCGCAATCGCTGGATGTATTTGCAAACCGGCTCGGCCTCGCCTTCGAACAGGCGATACAGTCGGCGACTGGAAATGCCCATCTGCTCGGCCAGGCGCGCTGGATTGAGGTGCGGTGAAGCGAGCTGTGCCCGCAGCAAGCGCTCTGCCTGCAAGCGCAGCGGATCGCTACTGCCCAGGTTCGGCTGGCGACCCAGGGCGGGGCGTAGCAGGGCAATCAGGGCGTCTTCCAGGGCGCCCTCATCCTCGGTGTCCGCCCAGTGATCGAGTTCACCCGAGCTGACCTGCAGCAGCAATGTCCGCAGCAGGTGGCCGCTCATGCCATCGGTCGACACCTTTCCAAACCGCGTGCCGGCCTTGAGCTTCTCCCGTGGCAAGTGGATGGACACGTGGCGGAACAAGCCCTTGGGCAGCATCTCGATGTCCAGGGAAGAGTCCAGCAAGGCCATGTTGCCCTCGGAGAGTTCGATCCTCTCATCGTCCAGGCGCACCTGCATGGTCCCCGAGCGCTGCAACACCAGGAAGCAGAAGCGGTCTTCGGCGCGGTCGCTCGCGCCTTTATGGCGCACGATGGACCGGGCATTGCTGCGGATATGGGCGATCTCCGTACCGGCCAGATTACGCAACTCGATGTCGCCGATGAACAGGGCGTTGTCATGGGCAAACCGAGCCGTGAACGCACCGCAAACCGCCTCGACTTTGCGCGACCAGGTGTGAAGGCGGGTATCAGCTTGTTCGATCATGCAACCTCCGTACACACTACAGTGCGTAAATACATGCACTTTTCACGTGATTATCTGAGTAATCGTAGGGTCGAATAAACCTTGCACGCTTCAGGCCAGAGTCCCGTCAGTAGCGGATCATCACCGATTTGAGCTCGGTATAGTCGTCGATGAATGCACTGCCAAATTCACGACCGATTCCCGATGCCTTGGTGCCTCCGAATGGCACCGATGGGTCGAGGAAGGTGTGCATGTTGACCCAGACCGTCCCGGCTTCGATTTGCGGTATCAGCCGCAGGGCCTTGGACAAGTCGTTGGTCCAGATGCTGGCAGTCAGCCCGAACGGACTGTCGTTGATCATCGCGACCAGTTCCTGCTCATCGTCAAAGGGCAGTACGCACACCACCGGGCCGAAGGTCTCTTCGTGCAGCAGCGGGTCATCCTTGCCGGTCGCCAGGACCAGCGTGGGCTCCACATAAAAACCGGCACGCTCGACAGCGCGGGCGCCGTAGATCACTTGGTTGTTCTGCTGGGCGCGCTGGAAGAAACCCAGAATCTTGTCGTAGTGCGCCTTGTTGGCCAACGGACCGAACTGGGCCTGTTCATCCAACGGTGAACCGATGACCATCTGTGACAAGGCCGCGCCCAGTTTTTGTGTCACCTGTTCGACGATGGAGCGGTGCACATACAGTCGTTCGGGCGATGCGCAGACTTGCCCCTGGTGCACATAGGCCGACTGCAGCAGGCGTGCTACCGCATCGTCGACATTGGCGTCCGCCAGCAACGCCGCGGCGTTCTTGCCCCCCAGCTCCAGGGTAGCGCGGGTCAGGTTGGCGGCCATGGCGGCCTTGCCCACGGCGATACCGGTCGGCACCGAACCGGTGAACGAGACCTTGCGTACAGACGGATGCTCGATCAACTGCTGGCCCACTTGGCCGCGTCCGTTGAGAACGTTGAAGGCGCCGGCCGGGATGCCCGCCTCGATGGCCAGTTCTGCCAGGCGTAGCAGCGACAGGGGCGTATATTCGCTGGGCTTGATGACCACGGTGCAGCCGGTGACCAGGGCGGCGCCCAACTTCCACACACCGATCATCAGGGAAAAATTCCACGGCACGATGGCGGCCACGACGCCCACCGGTTCGCGCAACGTGAAGGCGGTGTACTGCTCGCCCTCGATCGAGGGAATCGACGGCGTCATGGTCTGACCGCCGATCTTGGTGGCCCAGCCGGCGAAGTAACGCAGGAACACCGCGCTCTGGGCCACTTCCAGATGGCGCGCGAGATTGATCGACTTGCCGGAGCACACGGTTTCCAGCTGGGCCAGTTCTTCCCCGTGGATCTCGATCAGGTCTGCCAGGCGATTCAGCGCGATTCCCCGCTGGTACGGCGAGACGCGGGCCCAAGCGTTCTGGAACGCGCTCACGGCGCTGTCGACGGCAAGGTCGACGTCGTGGGCCTGGGCATCTCGCAGTTGGGCTACCGCTTCGCCAGTGGCCGGATCGATCACGGCGATGCGGTGCTCGCCGACGCTGATGTGTGCAGCACCATCGATGAAGTTGGAGTGGTCGCGGGCCAGGAAGGCAACGACCGAGGGCAGTAAGGTGATGTGCATGGCAGCGCTCCAATGAAGGGTTCGTCGCACCCGACCGACTCAGGTCGTGGCGCGCTCGAAAGGCCCTTGCATTAGAACCGTGTGCATCCGTGACTGCTTGCTTCTGCCTGCCTGAAACTTGGATGTGCCTGACAGTGCCTGTCGCCGTCGACTATCGGAACGACTAAGGCTCGCCCAGGTTGTCGAACACGGTTTCCAGCATGCGGTTCAGGCGCTGGATCTGGGCTTCGGTCATGCCGGTGAAGCTGCGCTTGAACACATCGCGGGTCGCGACCTGGATCCGTTCGATGGCCGCGCGGCCTTCCTCGGTGATCCGTACCTGCGTGACGCGACCATCCTCCTCGCAGGGCGCGGTATCGACCAGGCCATCCTCCTTCATGCGATAGACCGTCTTGGTGATGGTCGACAGCTTGGCAATGGCGTGGGTAGAGATCTCCGAAATACTCGACTGGCCGTTCTCCTTGAGGATGAACAACACCCGCCAGCGCGGGATATCCAGGCCGATTTTTTTCAGGGCTTTTTCCATGTATTGGCTGTAGCGGCCATGGACCATTGCCAGCCAATAGAACGGGAAATCTTCTTTGTGGAAGTCTTCGCTGCCGGGGTCGTAGCGGCCTGGGTGTTTTTTTGGAAGGTTCATGACGGGCTCATGTCGGAAGCGGCCGGCAATCATAGACTTTTCTCGTGATTTTGGCACGTTTCCGGTAGGCAGGGAGAACGGAAAAAGCTCGATGGGATCGGCTTAAAATTAATTGACAATTCACGTAAATTTCGGTGAGTGTGAAAAAAAGAAAAGCGCATCAGGCGCCCATGAATGCATTCGGCCTAGAGGTGGACGTGACATGACCATAGTGATCGAGCAGTTTTCCCTGGGGGGCAATGGGCCCACCGTGATGGTGAAGGACACCATCGACGTGGCGGGCCTGGTGACCCGCGCATCGAGCCAGGCGTTGGCTGACGCAGCACCCGCCACCGCCCACGCCGATGTGGTGCAGGCACTGCTGGACAAGGGCTGTTGTCTGGTGGCCAAGACCAGCCTGCATGAACTGGCGTTCGGCACCACCGGGATCAATCGCTGGACAGGCACGGCGCCCAACCCACGTTATCCCGGCCGGATCCCAGGCGGGTCTTCCAGTGGTTCGGCGGCTGCCGTGGCCGCCGGCCTGGCGGATTTTTCCCTGGGCACCGACACGGGGGGCTCAGTGCGTATTCCTGCCTGCTGCTGCGGGGTGTTCGGCTTCAAGCCGACCTTCGGCCGTGTCAGCCGCCGCGGCGTCATGCCAACCCATACCAGCCTCGATTGTGTGGGCCCGTTTGCCGCGAGCCTGCCGATGTTGGTCAGCGCCATGCAAGCCATCGACCCGACTTTCGTCCCGGTGGCGGCGCCTGACGCGCCACGCCTGGGTGTGGTGAAGGTACCTGCCAGTGCATCGGTGCAACGGGTTATCGACGCCGCTGTCGCTGACAGCCGGTTACCCACTCAAGCCATGACGCTGACCGGCCTTGAAGCCGCCTATGAGGCCGGGATGGTGGTCATCAATCGGGAAACCTACGACGCCTGTGGCCATTTGTTGGAGACGGGCCGGGTGGGGGCCGATATCGCCGCGCGGTTGACTGCAGCCGGCACCACCACGGCGCAGGCCCTGGCACAGGCTGAGCAGGTCCGGGCGCAGTTCACGGCTGAAGTCGACCAGGCATTGAGTGAGGTCGACGTGCTGGTACTGCCGACTATGCCCGATTTTCCACTGGCGCTGGTCGATGCTACCGACACCCGCGCAGTGTTGGGCATGACGGCGTTCGTACGGCCCTTCAATCTTTCCGGGCACCCGGCGTTGAGCATTCCGCTGGGCAGCGCCGAGGGTTTGCCGGTGGGCCTGCAACTGGTGGGGGCAAAAGGCGCCGATGAGCAACTGCTGGCCATCGCCGGTCGCCTGCTTGAACGGCTTTATTCCAGGCACGACACGGTGGCGCGGTGATGAGCGAAACCAAAACGATTGAAGCCTTGGAGCGACGCCTGCGGCGCTTCGAGATCGAATCCTGCGTACGCGCCTGCATGAATCGCTACATGGTGTTGTGCGATGCCTTGGACGCGCAGACGCCGCTGGATGAATTGGCCGCTCTGTTTACCCGCGAAGCCCTGTGGGAGGGCAAAGGCGCCAAGTACGCCAAGAGCTTGGGTGGCTACCGCGGGCGCGAATCGATTGCCGCAATGTTCGCCGGGTACATGAAGTCGCCGGCGCACTTCGCCCTGAATGTCCATTTTCTCACCAGCGAGTTGATCGAGGTGCAGGACGACACGGCCATGGGGCATTGGGTCATGCTGCAGACGTCTACGTTCAACAGCGGTGCGTCCCATCTCAATGCGGCGCGCCTGACCGTGCGATTCGCCCAGGAAGACGGGCAGTGGCGGATGGCGCATTTCCAGACAGAGAACCTGTTCAGTCGCCCGGTGCAGGCCTGGAACAGCGACGCCGACCTGCCAGTGCCCCAATCCACTGCGCAGTAGCGCACTGATCCATTCGTCAATCCTTTCCTCGCCAGACACTTCACTGAGCGCCTCGACCGACCTTCACGGTTCGGTCCGGGGCGCGCTGTCGATGGCGCCTGCCTACTGGAAAACCCCGCGCCGCAGCTGTGGCCGATGCATTCGGCCGTTCGCGTTTCGGCCGGGCTTTCAACGTTTTACTCACGTCGGTGCAGGTCGGTATTTAGCTGAAAAAATACCAATAAATTTTTGTGTTTTCTGGTTGTGCTACCAGTGGTTGAGACTGGTCGTATTATATAAAAAATACTTATTAAACAGTTATTTGAGTGTTTAATTTAAAGTATTTGCTGCTTTTTTGATGTCCGATAATCGAACGATATTGCATGACTAATCAATTGACAATTCACGTAATTCAGCCCAGATTTATCCCAGCGGCACCCCACAAAAACAAAGGTAATCACCATGCCGATCCAGTCCGTTCGCTTTGCTTGCGCCGCGATCCTTCAAGATGAAGAGCCTTCGATTTCGCCAGCAGCGCCCATTCGATTTGCCAGCCTTTTCGCCCAAGCCCGGGTCCTGATTCCAGGCCAAGCCCAATACCGTTCCTGATGACGGAGTAGACGTATGCATTCGCTAAATGCCTCAGCGGTCGATGCCCCGAGCGCGCTTGCCAGTGGTCCCGCTTTCGATGCGCTGCTTGACGATGTCCGCAAGCGTGCCCGCGCCGGTGAGTTTGACCGTCAACGGTATATTTCCCAGGACGTGATCGACGCGTTTAAACACCATGGCGTCTACCGCTCGCTGGTGCCTAAACGCTTCGGTGGCTTGGAATGTTCGCCCGCTGATTTTTGCCAGATGATCGAACGCATTGCCCAGGCCGATGGTTCCGCCGGTTGGGTGGCCAGTTTCGGCATGAGCCCGGTCTACCTTGCTGCGCTGCCGATCGAAAGCATCGCCAAGGTGTACGCCAATGGCCCGGACCTGGTCTTCGCCGGTGGCATCTTCCCGCCGCAACCGGCCGAGGCGGTGGCGGGTGGCTTCCGGGTCAACGGTCGCTGGAAATATTCCAGTGGTTCGATGGGCGCCGACATCGTCGGTGTGGGCATCGCGCCAAAAAATGGCGACACATTCGGCCTGCCGCGTATCGCTGTGATGCCGCGCAGTGCGATCCGTATCGAGCAGACCTGGGACACGGTCGGCTTGTTGGGCACGGGCAGCCATGATCTGGTGGCCGAGGACGTATTGGTTGCCGAGGAATGGACCTTCGTGCGCGGTGGCCTGCCGAACCTGGACGAACCGTTCTTTCGCTACCCGTCACTGTCATTCGCCACCCAAGTGTTATCGGTGGTCGGCCTGGGCGTGGCGCGCGCCGCGCTGGATGCGCTGGCCGACATGGCCAGCGGTCGGGTATCGGTGACCGGAGCTCCCGCGATTGCCGACCGGCCATTGGCCCAAGTGGATATCGCCAAGGCCGAAGCCGACCTGCGGGCGGCCCGCGCCTTCTTCTACGAAGCCATCGAACAGGCCTGGGCGTTCGTCCTGGCCGGCGATGCGGTTCCCGTGACCATCACCAATCTGCTGCGGCTGTCTTCGACCCATGCCACCCGTGTTGCCGCTGATGTGGCGCGCACTGCGCAAATGCTTTCGGGCATGAGCGGTGTGTACAACGACAGCCCGCTGGCGCGCTGTGTCAACGATGCTCAAGTCGTGACCCAGCACGCTTTCATGGGCGATATCACCTATCAGAACGCCGGGGCGATGTTCTTCGGCAAACAGCCTTTGCCTGGCTATCTCTAACCGTCGAGAACAAAAAATGAGTGATAAGAAAATGCTGCGCGTGCTGTTTTGCATGGGTATCAACCAGAACTTTTTCGACGCCCCCCGCGACGAGCAACTGCAAGTGTGGGCAGCGTTCAGCGCCATGTGGAACGGCATTCACGACCTCGCCGGAGTAAAGGTGCTGGGCAACATGGACGACGACCAGAGCATGGTCGGGCCTTCCGATGGCTTCCCCTGGACCACCTACCTGTTGGCCGACGTACCGGATATCGAAACGGTGCACGCGGCGTGCAACCTGTTCCGCAGCACGCCGGTGGGCGAGGGCCTCTACAAGTTGTGGCGCTACGCCAAGGTCGAAGCCCGGGTTGGACGCGAACTGATCATCCAGCGCGCCTGACGCTCGCGAGCGTATTTCGAATGACCGCGAGCGGCGCGAGGCGCCCTTGACTGCCCGGGTCGCGCCCACGCGACCCGCTATTGATCTGTCGGCACCTGCGCCGACGAGGAGATACCGTGACCCAGTTGATTCCAGCCGTAAACCTTGCCATCGATCCTGCCGATCTGGTGCAGGCTGATCGTGTGCACACCTCGATGTACACCGATGCACAGCTATTCGATGCCGAGCTCGAGAAAATCTTCTATAGCACCTGGATCTGGGTGGCCCACGAAAGTGAGATCCCAGACAGCGGCAGCTACAAGACCACCTACATTGGCAAGCAGCCGGTCATCGTGGTCCGCGACCGCAAGAAGGACGTGCATGTGCTGCTCAATCGTTGCCGTCACCGCGGTGCCACGGTGTGCGAGCACAAGAAGGGCAAGACCAACAGCTTCGTGTGTCCTTACCACGGCTGGGGCTACGCCCTGGACGGTTCGCTGCGTGGCATCCCGCATCCAGAGAGTTACGCCGATTGCATCGACAAGGCCGAGCTGCCTTTGGTCAGCCTGCGAACCGAGCGCTATGCGGGCATGATCTTCGCCACCTTCAAAGACGACATCGAACCGCTGGAGGACTACCTCGGCGCGGCGAAGAAATGGATGGACCTGTTCATGAAGCAAGGTGCCGGTTATGGCATCAAGGTGCCGGGCGAACATCGCTTCCGCTTCCCGGGCAACTGGAAAATCCAGCTGGAAAACACCACCGACGCCTATCACTTCCCACTGGTTCACAAGAGCTTCCTGTCGTCGGTGGACGAACAGACCATGGAACTGTTCGATTTCGTCAAAGGGCCTGGCTATGTCGAGGACCTGGGCAACGGCCACAGCGTGATGGTGATGATCCCCGATCTCATCGACCTGGAGGCTGACCTGGACAGGCCGATCCCCGAGCGGTTCGAAGCACTGGCCGCCGAACTGCGCGCCGAAGGCATCGAAGAACAGCAGGTGCGCCGGATCGTGCGTGCGGTGGGCGGCACCGGCTTCAACCTGAACCTGTTTCCCAACGTCGCCTGCTCGATGGCGTTTTTCCGGGTGTTACAGCCGATCTCCGTCAACGAGACCGAGATCCATCATTCGGTGATCACCATGGACGGCGGACCGGCCGTGGCCAACCGCTACCGCTTGCGCCTGCATGAGCATTTCCAGGGGCCGATGGGTTTTGGCACGCCGGATGACTCCGAAGCCTGGGAACGCGTCCAGAAGGGCGCCAATGCTGGTGAAGACCTGTGGATCATGCTCAACCGTGGCCTGCCCGGCGAGCAGCCCAGCCAGGATGGGCGGGTGTCTGACGTGAGTGCCGAAACCGGCATGCGCGCCGGTTACCAGCAATGGAAAAAGATGATGTCGGCCTGACCTGTGGAGAACCTTATGAACCTGCAATTGCTGCAAGAAGTCACCGCTTTCATCTGGCAGGAAGGCGACATGCTGGACCACGGCGAATACGACACCTGGTTGAAGATGTGGACCGAAAAAGGCACCTACATCATCCCGATCAACCCCAAGGAAACCGACTTCGAGAACACGCTCAACTACGCCTACGACGATCACCACATGCGCGAGTTGCGCGTGCAGCGCCTGATTGGCGGGGAGTCGATCTCCACCAGCCCGCAGCCGCGTACCGTGCGTACGCAATCGCGCTTCCGGGTGCTGCGCGATGACGGCATGACCGTCACCGTACGTTGCGCGCAGAACGTGCGCGAATTCCGCAAGGAGAGCCTGAAGTTCTACAGCGCCGACCTGACCTACGAGCTGGTGCGTGCCGATGGCAGCTTCAAGATCCAGCGCAAGCTGGTCAGTCTGATCAACAGTGACGATGCCCTTGCCGGTATCGGCTACATCCTCTAAGGGGGGGCTGACATGAGCCATATCGCATTGGTGACGGGCGCGGGGCAGGGGTTGGGGCAACATTTTTGCGCCAGCTTGCTGCGGGCGGGCTACGCCGTGGTCATCACCGACATCGAGCTGCAGGCGGCCAAGGCCTGTGCCCTGCAGTTGGACCCCGGTGGCAAGTCCACCCTGGCGCTGCAATTGGACGTCGGCAACAAGGCTGATTTCGAGCGCGTACTGGTCCAGGTACTGGAGCATTTTGGCGGCTTGCATGTCGTGGTCAACAACGCAGCCGTCACCAAGACCACGCCGCTGATGCAGATCAGCCCGGAGGAATTCGACGCCGTCGTGTGCCTGAACCTGCGCAGCGTGTTCCTGAGTTGCCAGGTCCTGGGCGCGCACCTGGCCGAGGCCGGTTACGGTCGCATCATCAACATGGCCTCCCTGGCGGGGCAGAACGGCGGGACCGCCACCGGTGCGCACTATGCCGCCAGCAAGGGCGCCATCGTCACCCTGACGAAGATTTTCGCCAAGGAATTCGCGGCGCAGGGCGTCACCGTAAATGCCATCGCGCCGGGGCCCATCGATTCGGCGGCGGTCCGCTCGGCGGTGCCGGCGGAGCGCTTGCCAGGCCTGCTCGCCAATATCCCGGTGCAACGCTTGGGCGATGCGGATTTCCTGGGCGACTTGATTGTGCAGTTGGCACGCCCCGAAGCCTATTTCACCACCGGGGCGACCTGGGACGTGAATGGCGGCCTGTTCATGCGTTGACTGATACCGGGCCGCCACGGGCGGTCTTCTCGAACTCGTTGGAATAACGGTCATGAATGAAGAACTGTTGGACGTAGTCGTGCGCAAGCGCGAGCTGCAAGGGGACGGCGTCGTCGTCCTGGACCTGAGTCGTCGCGACGGCGCCGCCCTGCCGGTGTTCGACGCTGGGGCGCACATCGATATTCACCTGGGCCAGGGACTGGTACGCCAGTATTCGCTGTGCGGCAATCCCGCCGATCCAAGCGTCTATCGGCTGGGTGTACTCAAGGACCCGGCTTCCCGTGGCGGGTCGATCAGTGTGCACGACACGCTGCTCGAAGGCTGTGAATTGAAGATCAGCGCGCCACGCAACCTGTTTCCGCTGGCCACGCAGGCGCGGCACTCGATCCTGCTGGGCGGGGGCATCGGTGTTACGCCGATGATCGCCATGGCGTATGCCCTGCACCAGGCCGGCAAGTCTTTTGAACTTCACTACTGCGGGCGCGAGCGCAGCCGCAGTGCGTTTCTCGATGAGCTGGCCTGTGCGCCGTTCGCCGCGAATGTGTCCACCCACTTCGACAACGAAGGTCCCGGGCAGGCACTCGACCTGGCCAAGGTGTTGGGCAAGGGAGAGGACGGCGTGCACATGTACACCTGCGGGCCTGGCGGATTCATGGACTGGGTGATCGAGGGCGCACGTAGACAAGGGTATGCCGAGACGCACATCCACAAGGAGTATTTCCAGGTGGAGGTGGACGGTTCCGGCGCCGGCTTCGAGGTGGTGGCCGCGCGCAGTGGCAAGACCGTACAGGTTGCCGAAGGACAGAGCATTCTCGCCGCGCTGGCGCAAGTGGGCATCAAGATCGAGATTTCCTGCGAGCAAGGCGTCTGCGGGACGTGCTTGTGCGATGTGCTCGAAGGCGAGCCGGATCATCGTGATGTGTACCTCACGGACGATGAAAAAGCCGGCAACGATCAAATTCTAGTGTGCTGTTCGCGCGCCAAATCCAAGAAACTCGTGCTGGATATCTGAGGGGAACGACCATGGTAGACGTAAGCACTTTCCGCAATGCAATGGCCATGCTCGGTGGCGCTGTGTCGGTCATTACCACCGATGGTGAGGCGGGTCGTTTTGGCTTTACCGCTTCTGCGGTGTGCAGTGTGACCGACTCGCCGCCAACGCTGCTGGTGTGCATGAACCGCTCATCGCATTCCAACGAGCATTTCAAGCGCAACGGCGCAATCTGCATCAACATTTTATGCGGCAATCATCACGAGCTGTCCGGCGCCTTCGCCAATCGAGCGCTGACGATGGATGAGCGCTTCGCGGTCACCGACTGGACCACGCTGCAAAGCGGTGCGCCGGTCATGCTCGAGGCATTGGCCAACTTTGACTGCCGTATCGCCCAGGTGCACGAGGTCGGGTCCCACAGCATCTTCTATTGCGAAGTCCAGACCATTCGCCAGAGCGGCGCGGATGAAGGCCTGGTGTATTTCAACCGGGCTTATCACCGCCTGTGCGAGGCCTCCAAGGCCTGTTGACCCGCGCGCAATGCCGGGCCAGCCGAACGAGGCGCTCGTGCCGGCGGCAGGTCCCGCAAACTAGGCCAATATGGGATAGCCGCCGCGGCGCACGGCGTCCTAACATCCGGTTCAATGGATGAACCTAATAATAATTCGCCACCTGCCTTGCCTGTCACGGTGGCTTTTCCCGCAACGACTGCCCTCATAAAACAAGGTAAATAAAATGAGCGTATCAACCTGCGGCAGTTCCGCCACGGAACTGCGCCGCGGCACCCTGGGTGCCGCCATGATCATCTTCTTCGTTGTGTCTGCAGCCAGCCCGCTCAGTGTCCTGGCGGGAGGGTTTCCCATCGGTATCATGCTGGGCAACGGTGCCGGCATGCCGGCGCTATTGCTGGCCACTTTGCTGGTGTTGCTGTGTTTCGCCGCAGGCTACACCACCATGGCCCGTCATGTTGTTCATGCCGGGGGCTTCTACGCCTTCATTTCCCAGGGGCTCGGCGGCCTGGCGGGAGGCGCGGCCGGGGTGTTGGCGATCGTGGCCTACAACATTCTGCAGGCCGGCATGTATGGGCTGTTCGGCGCCGTGGTCGCCGGTAACCTGGAAGCGGCGCTGGGTGTCCAAGTGCCGTGGTGGAGCTGTTCGTTCGCGGCCTTGGGGCTGATCGCTTTTCTCGGCTACCGCAACATCGATCTGTCCGCACGGGTGCTGTCGGTGGTGGTGATCGCCGAGTACGCCGTGGTGTTGATTCTCGATGTGGTCATCATCGGCCACGGCGGCGCCGACGGTGTCGATTTCAGCGCCTTTACGCCGACGCAGGTGACCCAGGGCAATCCGTCCATCGGGCTGTTGTTCTGCTTTGCGGCATTCATCGGTTTCGAAGCCACCACCCTGTATGGCGAAGAGGCCAAGGACGCCAAGCGCACCATTCCCATTGCCACCTATGCCTCCGTGTTGTTGATTGGTGGTTTCTACACCCTGTCGGTGTGGGCCATGGTCATTGGTGCGGGCAGCGATGAGATCGTTGCGCGCCTCCAGGCCATGTCGGATCCGACCACTTTCCTGTATGCGCTTTCGGATCAATACGTGGGCAGCGGCCTGACCAACCTGATCAGGCTGTTATTCATGGTGAGCCTGTTCGCTGGTTTGCTGGCCTTTCACAATGCCGCCGCGCGGTATTTCTTCGCCATTGGCCGTGACGGGCTGATTCCCCGGAAACTGGGCACCACCCACTTGCTCCATCAAAGCCCGCACGTGGGCTCCGGCCTGCAAAGCCTGATCGCCGTGCTGATCGTGTCGGTTTTTGCCCTGCTTGGCGCTGATCCGGTGATGCAGCTGTTCGCCTGGTTTTCCAACCTGGCAACGCTGTGCCTGATCCTGTTGATGGCCATGACCTCCCTCGCGGTCATCTTCTACTTCCGGGCCAATCCGCATCTGGCTACCAGCAAGTTGCGGTGCCTGTTCTTGCCAGCCTTTTCCGGCTTGGCGCTGGCCGGCATCTGGCTGATGGCGCTGATGCATTTCGATGTACTCACCGGTGCCAGCAAGGAGCTGTCGATCGTGTTGTGCTCGATCATCCCGCTGACGGCCCTCATTGGTGTGATATTGGCGGCGCGCTTGCGCACCACGGCGCCATTGCGGTTCCGCTCATTGGGGCACCAGGCGGTGTGAAACGCCAGTAACCTGCATCACGCGCAGAAAATGCTCCGTGTCGAATGATCCGGAGCATTTTTTTGTCTCCCACATCCTTACGGTGTTACCTGGCTACCGCTATGCACATGAATGGGCAGGGCGTGAGCCTTTTGGTAGCACTTTTGTGCGCTTTTCGTCCGTTTTCAGCGACGTCCCGAAACCGGGTTCGGCGAGGATGTCTCCTGAATCAATCACTTGCGCCTTGTCAAATGCTGTTGGCACGCATCCTGCTATTTTTGAATTTATGGATAATTGGATACAAAAATTCAAAAGGTGCCGCCATGCAATTCGTTCCGACTTTTGCTGAACGCCCGCCGATGACGGCCGAGGAGGAGGCTTACAACTTCCTGCTGAACGCCATTTGTGGCGGACGATTGCGCAAGGGGGACCGGCTGATCGCCGAGGACATCGCCAGCGAGATCGGTATGAGCCGGATGCCCGTGCGCGAGGCGTTTCGTCGCTTGGACGCCCAAGGCCTGGTGACCCTCAGGCCCAATCGCGGGGCCATTGTCAGTGGTCTGGATATCGATGAACTGCACGAAGTTTTCGAGATGCGCAGCGTCCTCGAAGGGCTGGCGATCCGTGTCGCGGTCGCCAGGATAGGCGAGCGCCAATTGGCTGCCTTGGAGCGTCTGCTGGACGAGATGGACGATTACCGCGAGGAAAGCGCCGAGTGGGTCAGCCGGCATCGTGCCTTTCATGAATACCTGTGCAGCCTCAGCGGTCGTCCCCGGTTGCTGAAGCAGATCAGTGCCCTCTATTCCCTGATCGAGGCGCCCATGCGCCTATGGCTTGAGCACGTGGAAAAACCCCTGAGTGCGCGCCAGGAACACGCGGTGATCCTCGACGCGATTCGTACTGGCGACGCCGATAAGGCCGAGGCCGTGGTGCGCGCGCACATCGAAGGCACTGTTCCTGAGTTGATCCAGTTTCTGCAATCGAAAAATTAACCAGAGCGGGCCCCGAGCCTGCCGTTGTTTTGACTTTGAGTACTGCCCGTTACTAACTGAACTGGAGTGTCTGGTCATGCATAAGCCTCGCCTGTTGGTTGCCGCCCTATCCTTGGGATTCTGTGCTCAGTGGGCGGTTGCCGCGCCCGTTGTTCCGGAGCGCTTGCTCAAGGTCGAAAAACTCGTCTATTGCTCAGGCATGGATTCGCCACCCCTGGTGTCCTTCGATGAAGCGCAGAAACCCAGGGGCTTGACCGTTGACCTGGGCCTTGAGATCGCCGAGCGCCTGGGCGGCAAGAAAGTCGAGTGGCGGGTGATTCCCTTTTCCGGACTGCTCCCGGCGTTGCTCGCCAAGCAGTGCGACATGATCGTCGACCAGTTGTTCGACAAACCCGAGCGCCGCGAGGTGATCGACATCGTCAACTACATGTATTCCAGCCAGGCGGTGGTCGTGCCCAAGGGCAATCCGAAGGGCCTCAAGACGCTGCCGGACCTCTCCGGACACAAGGTCGCGGTGCTCAACGGTTCCACCATCAAGACCCTGCTAGACGCCGAGAACGAAACCCTGGCCAAGTCCGGCAAGCCGGCGATGAAGCTGGTGGTCTACAACACCGACACCGATGCTTTCCAGGCCCTGCGTATCAGCCAGGTCGACGCCTATGGCACCACGGTGGAAACCGCCGGTTATTACGCCGCCATGGCGCCCGATCTGTTCGAGGAAGGGGTGCCGGCCTTCAGCCGGATTCTCACCGGCCTCGGCATCCGCAAGGACGATGCGCAACTGACCGCCGCCGTGCAGCAGGTGATCAACGACATGCGCAGTGATGGCAGCTACAGCCAGCTACTGAGCAAATGGCATGTCGCCAGTGACACTCTTGATTGAGGTGAGCGTCGATGAACTTCAATTGGGATGTGTTTTGGCAGTACCTGTTGCAGCCCAGTGATGTTTACCTCACCGGGCTCTGGCTGACCTGCGTGATCAGCGTGTTGGCGATGCTGCTGGGTTGCTTCCTGGGACTGGCCGCAGCGTTGCTACGGTTGTCGAGCAATCCGTTGCTGCATTTGCCGGTGCGTTTTTATGTGTGGCTGATGCGCGGCACGCCGTTGCTGGTGCAGATTGTCTTTCTCTATACAGCGCTGGCGGCAGGGGGGATTTTCCGCTTCGAAGACATCGATCTGTTCGGCCTGGTGATTCCCGGCAATATCCAGGCGGCGATCATTGCTCTGGGGCTCAACGAAGGTGCTTATATGGCCGAGATCATCCGGGCCGGCATCGGTGCGGTGGACAAGGGCCAGTACGAAGCCGGGCGTTCCCTGGGCATGACATTCGCCAAACTGATGCGCCGCATTGTCTTGCCCCAGGCGTTCCGGGTCATCGTCCCGCCACTGGGCAACGAGTTCAACGTGATGCTCAAGAACACCACGTTGGTCAGTGTGATCGGCGTACAGGAACTGTTGCTCAGTACTCAGATGGTCACGTCGGCGACGTTCCGGGTGTTCGAGTTGTACCTGGTGGTGGCGATCTATTTCCTCTTGCTGACCACTCTCTGGGGCTTTTTCCAACGTTGGCTGGAAGCCCGTTTCGGCCAATCGGACCGGCCCTCGTCACCGCCGCCGGCGTCGACGCGGATGTTCGGTCGCAGCACCCTGAACTTGCTGAGGGCTCGTTAACCATGGCGCACAAAAGTGAAGAGCTGATCATCGAGGCGCTGGATGTGCACAAATCTTTTGGCAACCTGCAGATCCTCAAAGGTATTTCCCTGCAAGTACGGCGCGGCGAAGTGGTGGTGCTGATCGGTGCCTCCGGCTCGGGCAAGACCACCTTTATCCGCTGCATCAATCTGCTGGAAGACATTCAGGGCGGGCGCATCCGCGTCAATGGCCGGGCCATGGGCTATCGCGAGCGGGCGGACGGCAGCCTGGTGCGTGAGTCGGAGCGCAACATCGCCCGCCAACGCCGGGACATCGGCATGGTGTTTCAGCGTTTCAACCTGTTCCCCCACATGACGGCCCTGGAGAACATCATCGAGGCGCCGATCCAGGTGCTCGGGATACCTCGCACCGAAGCGCTGGACCAGGCCCGCGTGTTGCTTGAGCGGGTCGGCCTGGCGGACAAGGCCAACCACTACCCGTCGATGCTCTCTGGCGGGCAACAGCAACGGGTGGCGATTGCCCGTGCCCTGGCGATGAAACCCCAGGCCATGCTGTTCGACGAACCCACCAGCGCCCTCGACCCGGAAACCGTTGGCGAGGTGCTGCAAGTGATGAAAGCGCTGGCAGAGGAGGGCATGACCATGGTGGTGGTCACCCATGAAATGGGCTTTGCCCGGGAAGTGGCTGACCGTGTGGTGGTGCTGGACCAAGGTGAGCTTATCGAACAAGGCCCGCCGGAGCAGATCTTCAGTCACCCCACGCACCCTCGAACCCGGGCTTTTCTCAGTCGCGTGTTATGACCGTTCCAAGAGTGTTCGCCCTGAGCCCCGTCAATTGAGCCCCGCCAATGAATCCTTGTGTTGAAGAGTCTTTGCCATGCTGAAATTTTCTGCTCACGAGTACCCTTACCCATCACAACGCCAGAGCGTTTTTGCCCGCCGGGGCATGGTCGCCGCTTCCCAGCCTTTGGCTGCCCAAGCGGGCATCGAGATCATGCAAAAGGGCGGCAATGCCATTGATGCCGCCATCGCCACCGCGGCGGCGCTGACGGTGGTGGAGCCCACGGGGTGCGGCATCGGCGGCGATGCTTTTGCCTTGGTCTGGTGCAAGGGCCAGTTACATGGCCTCAACGGCAACGGCCATGCACCGGCGTCCCTGAGCATCGAGGCGGTCAAGGCGGCCGGCCATGAACAGATGCCGCTCTATGGCTGGACGCCGGTGACCGTCCCGGGTTGCCCGTCGGCCTGGGCCGAGTTGTCGCAACGCTTCGGCAAGCTGCCCTTTGCCGTGTTGCTGCAGCCAGCGATCAGCCTGGCGCGGGACGGTTTTGCGCTGTCGCCGGTGGTTGCCTATCAATGGCAGATCGCTTTGAACGAATTCACGCCTCATCGTGATCAGGTCCTGGATGCCTGGTTCCAGACCTTTCTGATTGACGGTCGCGCGCCACGGGCCGGGGAGATTTTCCGCAACCCGGCCCAGGCCCGCACCCTCGAAGAGCTGGCCGCCACCCGCTGCGAAAGCCTGTATCGCGGCGCCTTGGCCGAACGCCTGGATGCCCACTCCCGGGCCAGCGGCGGCTACCTTCGCGCCACGGACCTGCAGGATTATCGCGCCCAATGGGTGGCACCGATCCACGTCAATTACCGCGGTGTCGATGTCTGGGAAATCCCGCCGAGCGGCCAGGGCCTGGTGGCTTTGATGGCGCTGAAGATACTCGAAGGCTTCAGCTTCGATCACCGCGACAGCCAGCAGACCTGGCATCGCCAGTTGGAGGCCATGAAGCTGGCCTACAGCGATGGCTTGCACTACATCACCGATCCGGCGCATATGCGTGTGGCGGTGGCTGATCTGCTCAGCGATGACTACAGCACGCGTCGTCGCGCCCAGATCGGAGAACAGGCTCAACCTCCCGCACCCGGCGACCCTCACGCCAGCGGCACGGTGTACCTGGCGACCGCTGACGGGGAAGGCAACATGGTCTCGTTCATCCAGAGCAACTACCACGGATTTGGCTCCGGCGTGGTGCTGCCTGACAGCGGGATTGCCTTGCAGAATCGCGGACAGGAATTCAGCCTGGATCCGAGCCACGCCAATTGCCTGGTCCCGGGCAAGAAGACATTTCACACCATTATCCCCGGCTTCCTCACCCAGAATGGCCAGGCCCTTGGCCCTTTCGGCGTGATGGGCGGCTACATGCAGCCCCAGGGCCATGTGCAGATGGTGATGAACCTGGTGGACTTCGGCCTGAACCCGCAAGCGGCGCTGGACGCTCCGCGCTGGCAGTGGCTGGGTGAGATGAAGGTGGGCATCGAGCAGGGTGCCTCCGGCGACTTGGCCAATGCCTTGGCGCGGCGCGGTCATGAAGTGCAGATCGCCAGTGACCTGACTGATTACGGACGAGGCCAGATCATCCTCCGCGACCCGGTCAGCGGTGTCCTGTGTGGCGGCACCGAGCCGAGGGCGGATTCTCATATTGCGGTGTGGTAGGCACGACTGCGCTATACGGAACCCCTCATGAGCGGGCCGCGCTCGTAGGGATTCTCGGTGGCAGATGGCTGGGATAACCTGGATGACGAGCGCCGCCGCAGGCACCACCCCACGACCGATGAACACACATTGCGTCGTGATAGCACTCAAGTGAATAAAACGATTGAAAAAACCCTCCGGACGCTATACACCGAAGGCTCACTGGCATATTGCCCGGCAATCAGTTATTCAATCTCGCCATTGCGGCGCAGGGAGCGCTGATGAGTTTTCGCCCATTGAGCGATCCCCCGCAGCAATCGAATCATTGCGGTGTGGCAACTCACCCGCAAGAAAACCCGGATGCGGCCGGCATGGCATACGTTGGCAACGAAGACGCGATCGAACAATTGCTGGAATCAGCGCGCACCTGGGCCCACACCACCCAGTGGGTGGTTTATCGCGCCGGTGAACAACTGCATCGGGTGGGGCAGGGCGACCCTCGAGCGCAGTGGCCGGCCAGCGTTGCGAACGAAGAGTTCGAGCGCTTTTGCCGGACCCAACGATTGTGCCGCTGGCCGACCGGTCGGGGCGAAAATGTGCTGGGTTGGCTACTGGCGCCAGTCAGCGCTGCCCAAGAGCCAGCCTTCGCCGAGTTTGCCCTGCGTTTGGGTATCCAGATACAGACCAATACCCTGGCCCGCGCCCAGATTACTCAGCGTGTGCTGTATGAAATTACCTACCTGGCCAGTTCCACCCGCGACCGCTCCGTGTTCCTGGTGGGGGTTCACCGGTTGCTCGCCAGCCTGATCGATGCCGAGAACTTTTATCTCGCGCTGTATGACCCCCACAGCGGAAAGATCGACTACCCGTATTACGTCGACATCATCGATGTCGATGCCGTGGAGGCCCAACACTACGAATACCTTGATCCTTCGCATCTGTCGTTGACCGGCCAGGTGTTGACCTCGGGTCAGCCGTTGCTGATCGACGCCGCGGGTATTTGCGCCGCTCAGGCTGAGGGCCGTTTCTATTGCGTGGGTGATCGTCCCGAATTCTGGATGGGGGCTCCGCTGAAAAATGCCTCCGATGAAGTGTTTGGCATGCTTGCCATGCAGGTCTACGACGTTGCACGCACCTACAGCGCCGAAGACCGCGCGCTGTTTCTGGTGGTGGCCCGGCACGTGGCCATGGCGCTGGACCGGATTCTGCACCGTGAGGGCATGGAAGAGACGGTGATGCGTCGCACGCTGGAGCTGTCGGCAGTCAACGCCGCGTTGAGACAGGAAGTGGCGGACCGCGAGCGCGCCGAGCACCTGCAGAGCGCGCTGTTCCAGATTGCAGAACTGTCGAGCCAGCCTGGGGACATGGCGGAGCTGTTCCAAACCTTGCATGGCATTGTCGGTGATTTGCTGTCCGCGCAGAACTTCTACATCGCGCTGTTCGACGACGCGATCGATGAAGTGACCTTTCCGTATTATGTCGATGAGCGCAGAACCACTCTGCCGGCGGCACGACGTGGGTGCCGGGGGCTGACGGAGTACGTTATCCGCCAGCGCCGTCCTTGCCTGATTGACCCTTTTGACGCGGATCGGTTGTCTGCGCAAGGTGAACTCGAAGTGGCCTACGAGTCGGTCCGATTCCATTCCTGGCTGGGCATTCCGTTGTTCGATGGCGATGTGGTACGGGGTGTGCTGGCGGTGCAAAGCTATACCGCCCAAGTGCGCTACACCCTGCGCGACCAAGAACTGCTGACGTTCGTGTCACGGCACATTGATACGGCATTGTCGCGCCGTACCGCCGCAGAGGCGATCCATGCCGCTAACCTCAGGCTCGAAGCCAGGGTACAGGACCGCACCCGTGAGCTCGATCACGCCAACGCCAAGCTGCAACACGAAAACGCCCACGATGCGCTGACTGGGCTGCCGAATCGCACCTACCTGCAGCAGCGCCTCAATCTGGCCTGGGCGCGGTTCGAGAGCGACGGCGGGCAATTGTCGGTGATGTTCATCGACCTCGACCGTTTCAAGATGGTCAACGACAGCTTCGGCCACCATTTTGGCGATTTGCTGTTGATGCAGGCCGCCCACCGCTTGCGCAGTTGCCTGCGAGACACCGACATGCTGGCCCGCCTGGGGGGCGATGAGTTTGCAGTGCTGGCGCCCGAGGCGACACTGGCGGCGGTGATCGAAATCGCCGAGCGGATTCTGTCGGTGTTCGACCTGCCGTTTTTCATCAATGACCACGAAGTTTTTTCGTCCTGCAGCATCGGTATTGTCAGCGCCGACAGTCAGTTCCACCACGAACCCGCTGACTTGCTGCGCGATGCCGATGCGGCGATGTACCGGGTCAAGAGTGCCGGGCGCGACAGTTACGCAGTGTTCAACCAGGAAGTGCGTCGCGAGGTCTCGGACCAGGTCGAGCGCGAAGCGGCCCTGCGCAATGCGCTCAAGCGTACCGACGAACTGTTGCCATATTTTCAGCCGATTGTCAGCGTAGAAAGCGGTGAGCTGGTGGCCCTTGAAGCGCTGATCCGCTGGCATCAACCGGGCGGCCGGATCATCGCGCCGGGCGAGTTTCTGCCCGATGTCGAGGGGTTGCGTCTGATCGGTCGACTGGATCTGTACATGCTCACCAGCATCGTAGCGATCCTCGCACAACCGCAACACGCCAATTGGCCCCCGGTGCATGTCAATTGCTCCAGCTACAGCATGACGCGTCCGGACTTTGCCGATGATGTGCTGGCACTGTTGGCCCGCTACAACGTCGCGCCCTCGCGGATCTGCCTGGAGTTGACCGAAGGTGCGCTGGTGGCCGAGCCCGCCATTGCCCGACTGACCATGCAGCAATTGGCCGACAACGGCATGTCGGTGGTGCTCGATGACTTTGGCGCAGGATTTTCCTCCCTGAGCTATGTGCATCAATACCGTTTCAGCGGTTTGAAGATCGACAAGTCGTTCATTTTCGAGCTGACCAGCAGCCCTCGTAGCCGGGCGATCGTCCGGGCGATCGTGCGTATGGCCGAATCACTGGACCTCAGCGTGGTGGCCGAAGGTGTCGAAGATGAAGAGACGCTGCTCTTGCTGCGGGAGATGGGGGCAGGGCAGGCCCAAGGTTATTATTTTGCCAAGCCGATGGGGCTGCAGGCATTGCTGGCGACTTCGTTGGTCGGTGGCTAGGTGCATAGGGACCTGCCGTTCGTTCTCCCTTCAATTGCCTCTGAATGTTTGAAGAAAAGCCGCGATCACTGGACGCGGCTCGATTTTTATTGCGCCGATCAAACCTGAGGCTGCTACTTCTGCCTGAGGGCGGCGATGGACAGTCCTGACACGATGAAGGTCAATCCCGCCCCGAGGTTCAGTCCGTTGGTAAGGCGTGGGCGTTGACAGATGTATTGCGACAGGCGCGTGGCGAAGATCCCCATCAACGAGAACCCCACGGCCGTCAGCAGGGCGAACCAGAACCCGTAGACCAACATCTGTACGGTGACCGAGCCGAGCGCGGGGTTGATGAATTGAGGGATGAACGCCAGGACGAACAACCCGGGTTTGGGATTTAACGCCGCCGAAAGAAAGCCGGTAAGCAAAATGCTTCGCAGTGGCTGTCGTGCGGCGGGCGCGAAGGTTATCAGGCTTCTGGAGCGCAGCACCTTGATCCCGAGCCAGACCAGATAGGCCGCCCCTACCAATTTGACGACCCAGAAGGCAACCGTCGAGGTCTGGATCAACAGCGTCAGCCCGAGCGAAGCGGTGGTGACGTGAAACAAAATGCCCAGCCCAGACGACAGGCCGGACACGATGGCGGCCAGGCGACCCTGGCTCAGCCCCCGTCCTATGGCCAGCAGATTGTCAGGACCGGGTGACAAGACCAGCAGCACGCAGGCTGCGGTGTAGGTGAACCAGATATCCATCGGAAACACGGTGAAGCTCCCTGTGAGGTATGAATGGGGTCAACGGATGATGCCCGCGAGGCTGTCCTGGATTGTGGCGCTGGCAGAGACAAGACCAAGGTCTTTCATTTCTAGCAGCGGTGAACCGGTTCGGCAACTCAATAACGGGCCCCGAACTCCTCGGCAGCGGGGCTGATTGGGGCGAGTAACGCTGGGATTAACGACCGTTTCATAAGGATTCGCTTCACCCACTTGAACGTCTACTACCACGCGGCCTCTGACGTAATGCAGGGCGAACATACGCCGCTCATTCCGTCTTGGAGGATAGGTTTACATGAACATTCTAATGGTCCTGACGTCCCACGATCAGTTGGGTGACACCGGCAAGAAAACGGGGTTTTGGCTGGAAGAATTCGCCGCGCCCTATTACGTGTTTGTCGACGCCAACGTGACGGTTACGCTCGCCTCACCAAAGGGAGGGCAACCGCCGCTGGACCCCAAGAGCGACGAGGAACAGGCCCAGACGGATGCCACTCGCCGCTTCAGCGCCGATACCCGGGCCCAGGCAGCGTTGGCCGACACGGTGCCGCTGGGCGAAATTGACCCCTACGACTTCGATGCGGTGTTCTACCCCGGAGGCCATGGGCCGCTGTGGGATCTGGCCGAGGACACTGATTCCAAGACCCTTCTCGAAGCCTTTTACGCCGCGAATAAACCCATCGCGGCCGTCTGTCACGCGCCAGGGGTGCTCAAGAACGTCAACGCGCCGGATGGCCATCCAGTGGTCAAGGGCAAGAAAGTGACCGGGTTCACCAACTCTGAAGAAGAGGCCGTGGGATTGACCCAGGTGGTGCCATTTCTGGTGGAGGACATGCTCAAAGCCAGAGGTGGCGAGTATTCAAAGGCGGCAGACTGGGCGAGTTACGTGGTCGAGGATGGCCATCTGATCACCGGCCAGAACCCGGCTTCTTCCGAAGCCGCCGCCAACGCGCTGCTCAAGCGCTTGCAGCAAGAGCAGAAGGCTTGAGTCAGCTCAAACAAGGGCCGGATCGCAACCGACGCGTCGGCCTTGAGGCCGTCGCGCGTTCACCTCGCAAGGGCGCATGCCGTTATGTTCGAATGCACAGTCGCGGACAATCAATGAGACTCGCGCAAGACCTCGATGAAGGCCTGCAAGCCTGAGGGGATATAGCGGTGCCCCGGATAATACAGAAAAAGCCCAGGAATCCTGGGGCACCAATCCGCCAGGACCTCGACCAGACGAGCGTCTGCCAAAGGTTGCGATACCGTATGCTCTGGAATGTAAGCAATGCCGAGCCCGGAAATGGCGGCGTCGACCATGATTTCGGCATTATCGAGGGTTAGCTGCCCTTTGGGCTCGATGACCAAGGATTGGCCGTTCTTGGAGAATTCCCATCTATAAGGTTTACCACTGGGCATCCGGATGCAGATGCATTGATGTCCTGGCAGATCATCCGGCGTAAGAGGGGCAGGATGAGTCTTCAGGTACTGGGGTGACGCCACAGTAATAAATCGCGTATCGGTTCCTATCGGCACGGCGATCATGTCTTGGGGGATCGCTTCACCTAAACGGATACCGGCGTCGAAGCCCTCGGCCACGATATCGATCAGACGGCCCTCGGTCACGAGGTCAACCGACATCTGGGGGAAACGTTCCAGGAATATCGGCAGGGCAGCTTTCATCAAAACGCGCGCGGCCTGTTCGCTGGCATTGATCCGTAAAGTGCCGCTGGGAAGATCCCGGTATTCATTGACTTCCTCAATCGCCAGCTCGAATTCGCGCAACACAGGCGCCAGTCGTCTTAGCAGACGCTCTCCCGCTGCCGTCGGTGAAACGCTGCGCGTGGTGCGGTGCAGCAAACGCACCCCAAGACCGGCCTCCAGCGTTTTCATCATATGACTCAGGGTAGAGGCTGACAGGCCCAACTCATCGGCCGCTTTACGAAAGCTGCGATGAGCAACGATGCGGGTCAGTGCCCGTAAATCGGCAAGCGAAAGGGGCAATTGATTCATGGCTATATTTCATTAGCTCATCCGAATTCTGCCCCATAGTAGCAGCAGTCCGGCTGACGTAGTTTGGTCTCACATCGATGGCAACTCACCCTTCATTCGGAGATCAAGCACATGAGCAAAACCTGGTTAGTGACTGGAAGTTCCTCCGGCATCGGTCTGGCGGTGGTCGAACAATTGCTGGCGCGGGGGGACCGTGTGGCGGCCACTTTGCGTAAGCCTCAGGCCTTGAGTCACTTGAAGACACGCTACGGCGAGCAACTGTGGACAGCGATGCTCGATGTAAATGACACAGCGGCGATCCGCGCTGTGGTTCATCAGGCCTTCACCGAGCTAGGACGTATTGACGTGGTGGTGAGCAGTGCGGGCTACGCGTTGTTTGGTGCGGCGGAGGAGGTCAGCGATGAACAGATCGACCAGCAGTTGCAAACGAATCTGCTCGGTTCTATTCAACTCATCCGTGCCTGCCTACCGTTTCTGCGCAAACAGGGGGGCGGTCGAATTCTTCAAGTGTCCTCGGAGGGCGGGCAGCTCGCTTACCCGAACTTCAGCCTTTACCACGCAAGCAAATGGGCCATTGAGGGATTCGTTGAGTCGGTCGCTCTGGAGGTTGCGCCTTTTGGGATCGAGTTCACCCTGGTAGAGCCGGGCCCGACACGAACTAATTTCGGCGCCGCGCTGGTTCGTCCGCCCGCGATGGCTGAGTACGAGCAAACGCCTGCCGGTGAAGTGCGTAAAGCAATCGCCGAGGGTACTTTCCCGCTTACCGGAGACCCGCAGAAAGTGGCCAGGATCATGCTCGAGATTGTCGATGTCGATCCCGCACCCAGGCGTCTACTGCTAGGCAGCGGGGCTTACGAGCGTGTTCGCAATGCCCTGGTCCAACGGCTGGCTGAGCTGGAGCAATATCAAGCGCTTGCAATGAGCACGGAGGTTGACTGAGATCGGCCCGTTTCTCATCCAGTCCTGATCATGGACCCCGAAAAATCAGTGTTCCCATTGCTCGAGCAATATCGAGACAAATTTTTCCGCTGCGGGGGAGAGCGATGCGCCCCTTCGATAGACCAGGCCCAGCGATCGGTTTACCACCGGATCAATCAACGGCACGCTGACCAATGTCGGGTGATCCTCGGCCGGCATTGCCAAGCTGGGCATGGCCGACACCCCGAGGCCGGCCTCGACCAACCCCAAGGATGTAGACAAGTGCTGCACTTCGTAGAACCACTGCGGACGCCAGCTCAAGCCCGACAAGGCGTGGTCCAGCAGCATTCGATTGCCGCTCAGACGACCGACACCGATCAGTCGATAATCGCTGAGCTCAGACCAGCTTACCGAGCTGCGCCCGGCCAGTTCATGGTCGCGTCGACAGGCTAAAACGAAAGGTTCGTTGACCAATGGCACGAACTCGATGTCCGGGTGCTGGCCACTCATCATATTGATACCGAAATCGGCTTCGCCACGCAGTACCGCCTCGAGCCCTTCGTTGGCGCTGAGGTCGAGCAGGCGGATGCGGATTTTGGGGTAGCGCTCGTTATAAAGGCGGATCACTGAAGGCAGGAAATAGAAGGCCGCAGTGGGGATGCAGGCCAACGTCACCCGACCGATCTGGCGCTCCGCCAGTTCGCGAATGTTGAGAATCGAGTCGTCGAAATCATCCAGCAGGCGCCGCGCCTTGGGCAGGAAATCGCGCCCGACGCTGGTCAGGCTGACCTTTCGGGTGGTGCGATCGAGCAAGGCGGTCCCCAGGCCTTCCTCCAGTTTTTTCATGCGCCGGCTCAGGGCCGGTTGAGAGAGATGCAGCGCATCGGCGGCTTCGTGGAAACTGCCTAGTTCAGCGATTTTAACGAAAGATCGTATGTCCTGAAGCTCGTATTCCATGTTCTTCCTCACTGGGGCAAGAGCAATGCCTGGGAAATCATCGTAAATTAATTCATTCGTGAAACGCAATAATTGCTCTGATCTTTGCATTGGAAACACTTTTAAAACTTTGCCACTCTTGTTTCCAGAACATCAATTATCCAGATTGATCAACAAGAGTTAGTGTTCATGCAGCGAATTCCTTGTGTGCTGATGCGCGGTGGTACTTCCAAAGGACCCGTCTTTCTTGCCTGGGATCTGCCCAGTGCCATCGCCGAACGTGATGAGCTGCTGCTCAACCTGATGGGGTCCGGCCATGAGCTGGAAATCGACGGCATCGGTGGCGGCAGCCCGCAGACCAGCAAAGTGGCAATCGTCAGCCCCTCGTTGCACCCGGACGCGGATGTCGACTATCTGTTCGTCCAGGTCATGGTTTCCCAGCGCCGGGTCGATACCGCACCCAACTGCGGCAACATGCTGTGCGCCGTCGGTCCGTTTGCCATCGAGCAGGGGCTGGTCAAGGCTGGCGGCGATCTGACCCGCGTGCGTATTCGCAACCTCAATACCGGGACCTTCGTAAATTCAGAGGTGCAAACCCCTGGGGGCAAGGTCAGCTATGAAGGGGACACCGCCATCGACGGCGTGCCTGGCACGGCCGCTCCGGTGCAACTGACCTTTCTGGATGCGGCGGGTAGCAAGACCGGCAAGCTCTTCCCGACGGGGCAATCTCTGGACCTGATCGATGGCATCCCCGTGACCTGTATCGACATGGCGATGCCGATGCTGATCGTCGAGGCCCGTCAGCTTGGCAAGCGCGGCGATGAAAGCCCCGCCGAACTGGACGCCGATAAGGCGTTCCTGCAGCGCCTGGAGTCCCTGCGACTCAAAGCCGGCCTGGCCATGGGCCTGGGTGATGTCAGTGACAAGGTCATCCCCAAGCCGGTGCTGGTGTCGCCTGCCAAGTCGGGCGGGACGGTCCAGGTGCGCTACTTCATGCCGCACAACTGTCACCGCGCCCTGGCCATCACTGGCTCCATCGGTCTGGCCACCGCTTGCGTGACGCAAGGCAGCGTCGTGGCGCAGTTGCTCGGCGGCATCAGCGAGCCGCGTCTGCAGCAGGTTCGCATCGAACACCCCAGCGGCGGGATCGATGTCGTGCTGTCCTATACCGGCGAAAAGGGTGAGACCATTCGTGCCTCGGTGGTGCGCACCGCCCGCCGGCTTTTCTCAGGTTACGTCTACGCCACGGTTTCCCAGCGCCTGGCAGGATAGCCCAGGCAGACCTCGTCATTGCATCAGCGACTCAATAACAACAAGAGATCTGACATATGCTCGCTTTACTTGGCTTGGCCATGGTGGTGGTCTTCACCTTCCTGATAATGACCAAACGCTTGTCACCGATCGTCGCCTTGACGGTGGTGCCAATCGTCTTCGCCGTGATCGGCGGTTTTGGCGGTACCACCGGCAAGATGATGCTGGACGGCCTGAAGATGGTCGCGCCGTCGGCGGCGTTGCTGTTGTTCGCCATTCTGTTTTTCGGCCTGATGATCGACGCCGGTCTGTTCGACCCGCTGATCCGCAAGATCCTCAAGCGGGTCAACGGTGACCCGATGAAAATCGCAATCGGCACGGCGCTGCTGTCACTGTTGGTGGCGTTGGACGGTGACGGCACGACCACGTACATGATCACCTGTGCAGCGATGTTGCCGCTGTACAAACGTATCGGCATGAACCCGATGATCCTGGCGACCATTTCCATGCTCTCGTTGAGCATCATGAGTGGCATGACGCCCTGGGGCGGCCCAGCGACCCGTGCGATCGCAGCGCTGGGCCTGGATGCCGGTGAGTATTTCGTACCTTTGCTGCCGACCATGATCGGCGGTGCGATGTGGGTGGTGTTCACGGCGTTCCTGCTGGGGCGTGCCGAACGCAAGCGCATCGGCAACGTCCATCTGCAAAGCGGTGGGGGCAATTGCTACATCAAGGCGATTATTGAAGACACGCCGCACAAGCGTCCGAAACTGGCCTACGTCAACCTGCTGCTGGTGACCGCAGTGATGGTTGCGCTGGTGATGGGGCTTATGCACTCGGCGATCTTGTTCCTGATCGGTTTTGTCCTGGCGTTGATGATCAACTATCCGCAACTGGATGTGCAGAAAGAACGAATCCTCGCTCATTCGGGCAACGCCATGACCGTGGTTCTGCTGGTGTTCGCCGCGGGGATCTTCGCCGGGATCTTCTCCGGGACAAAAATGGTCGATGCGCTGGCGCAAACCCTTGTCGACTGGATTCCGCCATCCTGGGGCCATCTGTTCCCGCTGGTGGTTGCGATTACCAGCATGCCGCTGACGTTCGTATTGTCCAACGATGCCTACTACTTCGGTGTCGTGCCGATCCTGGCCAACGCTGCAGCGGCCTATGGCATTGATCCGGTCGAGATTGCACGGGCCTCCATTCTCGGCCAACCGGTACACCTGATGAGTCCGCTGGTGGCCTCGACCCTGCTGCTGGTCGGCATGGTGGACCGTGATCTGGGCGACTTCCAGAAAGCCACCGTCAAATGGGCGGTGCTCACTTCCCTGGTCGTGACTGCGTTGGCATTGCTGACGGGGGCAATAAGCCTGTTCTCCTGATCACCCACACTTCTTTAACGACCTGACGCCCCACGTCAGTGGGGCGGACGGTTAGCTGCATCCCAAATAACAACAATGAGTAGTTTTAAATGACCTCTGTTTATACCTGTGGAGCTTTATTGACTCTCCTGGCGTTGTTGCCGCTGGCCAATGCCAATGCGCAAGGTTTTATCGACGACAGCAAACTCAAGCTGCAATTGCGCAATGTTTACATCAATGAAAATTTCCGCGATGAACATGGCATGAGTGCGCGAGCGGCCAACACCGCCAAGAGCGAGCGAACCGAATGGGGCCAAGGCTTTTTGCTTGATTATCAGTCGGGATTCACATCTGGCAGCCTCGGCCTGGGTATTGATGCTTTGGGCCTGCTGGGGGTCAAGCTCGACTCTGGCCGCGGTCGTAGCGGCACCGGCTTGCTGCCTTTGCATGATGATGGCCGTGCCGCCGATGAATTTGCGAGCTTCGGCATGACCGCCAAGGCCCGATTTGCCAAGACCACTGTCAAATACGGTACGTTGCTTCCTAAAACGCCGGTGCTCATTTACAACGATGCCCGATTGCTGCCTCAGACCTACCAGGGCGGCCAGTTCACGAGCACCGACATTGACAACCTTAGCCTGACGGGCGGCTATCTTGATCGTTTCAAGTTGCGAGATTCGAGCGACAGTATGCCCATCGTGCCAGACGGCTACAGTGGCGATAAGTCAGGGGACTTCAGTTACCTCGGTGCCGATTACAAGTTGGGCAAGACGATTCGCCTCAGCTACTTCCATGGCGAACTGGAGAACTTCTATCGGCAGAACTTCGCGGGTATCCAGCATGATCTGCCGCTCGGCTCAGGCGTGCTGACCAGTGATCTGCGCTACTTCCGCAGTGTTGATAGCGGTTCTGCCTATGGCGGTAAAATCGACAACCATATGCTCAGCGGCCAACTGTCTTACGCTGTCGCAGGCCATACCGTAGGCGGCGGCTATCAAACACTCAAGGGCGACGCCGGGCTGCCCTACATCAGCGGCGCGTCCGTTTATTCTTTCAGCAACGCCGGCATAGGTAAGTTCATAGAGGAAGACGAGAAGACATGGATGCTCAACTACGGGTACAACTTCGCCGCCCTGGGCGTCCCCGGCCTGACGTTCTCCACTCGTTATCTTAGCGGCGACGATGGAGAGTCCAACACCACAATAAAAGAGTGGGAGCGCGATGCTGAGCTGGCTTATGTGGTGCAGCAGGGCACTTTCAAAGGGGTGGGCGTGAAGCTGCGCAATTACGTCTACCGCTCTGAATTCTCGAGGGGCCGGGACAGTAACCGGCTTTACCTGACCTACGATATTGCCCTTTGGTGATCGTTCGTGCCGACGCACCGACCAATGGCCGGTGCCGCTGGGTTGGCACTTTTTTATCGCCGTCAGAAGTCTTGAACTCAGCGCAACTGCACCGGACTCACCCCAAGCCGTTGCTTGAACGTGGTTGCCATGTGCGCCTGGGAATTGAACCCGCAGGCGAGGGCGATTTCCGACAGCTTGGCAGTGGAATCACGCATCAGTGCGCGGGCCTTGGCCAGGCGCCGGTCGATCAGGTAACTGTGTGGGCTTTTACCCGTGGCGAGCTTGAAGGCGCGCATGAAATATCCCTCGGACAACCCCAGCAAACCGGCCATCGCCGATACGCCTAGCGGCTCGTCAAGACTCGCCTCGATAAACTCATCCAGCTGGCGCATGCGCCGGGGGGTGATAGCGCCTTGGCAGGGTGTCGACAACGCCGCGTCACCCGTCGCCCGTTGCGCCAGCGCCAATGCCCAGGTTTCCCAGTCGTCTTCCACACCGGCACGTAACAGCGCGCCGCGCATTCGCAGAGCCAGATGAATGGCCCGCTGGTCGATACGATTGTTGAATGCCCGATCCCCGGTCAAAAGGGCGCCGTCGGTACGCATCACCCGCAGGTATTCGCCGCCTTTGCGTGATTCGGAGAACACGTCGCACCCGGCCGGGACGAATGCCAGGCCGTTGGGCATCGCCTCGAAGGGAAGCACTCGATCGCTGCCGAGGGCGTGCACGCCGCGCTGGCTGTCGAAGGCAAAACCAATCGACGCCTGGGTTGCCACATAGCGGGTCGAGTAAGCAGCGCTGGGCAGTAATTCGATCACCCAGGACCCGGTCTCGACACGGCGGACCGGTTCAGACAAGGGCGCGGGTGGTCGGCTATTTGAATGGCTCATGAGCGTCATAGTAGTCAAGACAGGGCGCAAAAGTCAGGTCGGTTTTTTGAAAGCCGACCCAAGGCTGTGGTGTCTAGACTGGCTAGCCACTCAGGGAGACAACCTCATGCATCGACTGACTCGTGACGATATTGAACAGGCTGCTCGCCATGTTTACCAAGTGATGCCCGCCACTGCCCAGTATTCCTGGCCCTTGCTGGCCCAGCGGCTGGGCTGCACGGTGTGGGTCAAGCACGAGAACCACACCCCCACCGGCGCTTTCAAGATACGCGGCGGCATCACCTTCATGCATTGGCTCAAGCGCGAACATCCAGAAGTAAAAGGCATCGTCTCCGCCACCCGTGGCAACCATGGCCAAAGCCTGGCGCTGGCGGCGAGTGCGCTGGGTTTGAAGGCGTTGATAGTCGTGCCCCAGGGCAACTCGCTGGAAAAGAACAATGCCATGCGCGGCTTTGGCGGTGAGGTCATTGAGTGTGGCCGGGATTTTGATGAAGCCCGTGAAGAGGCAGCCCGCTTGGCGCAAGTGCATGGGCTGTTCCTGGTGCCACCGTTTCACCTGGAACTGGTCAAAGGCGTGGCCACGTACGCACTGGAACTGTTCACCGCCGCGCCGCAGCTCGATACGGTCTATGTGCCGATTGGCTGTGGGTCGGGCATTTGTGGCGTGATCGCCGCTCGCGATGCGCTGGGCCTGAAAACCCGGGTGGTGGGCGTGGTGTCCACTGAAGCCATGGCTGCAAAGTTGTCGTTTGAGGCCGGCGAAATACGCGAAACCGCCTCGGCAGATACCTTTGCTGATGGCCTTGCCGTGCGCAAACCGATTCCCGAGGCGTTCGCCCTCTATGCCGCGGGGGCCGCACGGATCGTAGCGGTCAGTGAGGCGGAAATTGCCCATGCCATGCGCGTCTATTACACCGACACCCATAACCTCGCCGAAGGGGCCGGCGCCGCGGCCTTGGCGGCGCTTATTCAGGAGCGTGAAGCCAGGGTGGGGGAAACAGTGGGGGTGATTCTGTCGGGTGGCAATGTCGATCGATCGGTGTATGCGGGCGTGATCGGGGGGGTAACAAGCAAATCACTGGGCGTTGGCGCACCCTGAAACTAGCGTTGTCCACCACTACCGGTTGCGGGTATTGTGGCTGCCAAGGTTCGTAGAGGATGCGGCGGCCCGCTCGTTAGTGCTGTGCGGTTTCGTTCACCTATAAAGCCGACATCGTTTGGGTATCCAAGAGCGAAATCGTCAGTGCCTCACCGTAAAACCAGTCTTCTTCTCGCCGCCACCACCGCGACTCTCGTCATGTCCGTCACAGCGGCCGTGGGTCCCTTCACGCTGTTCTGGACTAATGAGACCCGGCTGGAGCGAAACGTTGTCGAGTCCCAAATTGAAAGTATCCGCAACGTTCAGAGTCTATTAGTTGATGCTGAGACCGGTGAGCGTGGCTTTGCTTTGACGGGAAAAGACGTCTTCCTGCGGCCTTACTATATCGCCGTATCCCAACTGCCTGCGGCCCTCAAGAGCTTGCGCCGGTTTTATCAAGAGGATCTGACCGAAGAGGTTGCCCGCGTCGAAGACCTCATCGCGCACGCTGAGCTGAAAATGGAACACCTGGATCGGGTGGTGAAACTGACGAGCCTTCAGGGAAATGCAGCGGCAGAGGCGGAAATAGCCGCTGGTGGGGGTATAGATCTAATGGACGCTATCCGTACCATAAGCGCGAAACTTATTGCTGACGAGACGGAGGAGCTCGCAGCGCTGGAGCATCAGCTTCTGGGCAATATTCGCTGGGCTGTTGCGATTTCCATTGTGAGTTTTATCGTTACCCTGATGTTAGGTCGCTTTATCTACACATCCATGCGCAGTAGTGTGCGTCGACAATCGGAGTCCGCCACAGCGGCGATCCTGGCCAGCGATCAGCTAAGCCAAAGCCTGGAGCGTTTGAAGCGTCGCAACGGGGAGATCGGCCTTCTCGCTGAAATGGCGAGGTTGGTGCAAACAGAGTTATCTCAAAAGGAGATACTCCAGCTCGCCAGTACATACTGTCAGCGATTGATACCTGCCAGCGAAGGGGAGTTCTTCCTCTATCGCAACTCAGCTGATGTTCTGCAGCACGCTGCATCCTGGGGCCGGACGGCGGAGGGTGACGTTGATGTGATACTTAACCCCAAGGATTGCTGGGCAATCAGGCGGGGACGATGGCATTTGGCTGAGCATCACCACGATCTTTGCTGCCCCCATTACCCATCGGCGTCTGGCTCCGACCAGGTGACCGATTGTTGTCTTCCATTGATGGCTTACGGCGAGATTCTGGGGCTGTTACATATCCGTCAAATAGGCCTGAGGGATCTGTCCGAGGAGGGGCTGCAGATCGCCGAAGCAGTGGCGGAACAAACGGCTCTGGCTTTGGCCAATGGCAGAATGCGCCAGGTGCTGGAAACACAGTCTATAAAGGACCCGCTCACTGAGCTGTATAACCGGCGTTTCATGGATGAGACGCTTAAGCGCGAATTATCACGTTCCGAGCGCAATGGTTCTTGCCTCAGCGTAGTCATGCTGGACCTCGACAACTTCAAGCATTTGAATGACGCTTACGGTCATTCTGCAGGCGATGCTGTTCTTCGCGCAGTCTCCGCGCTGATTTTGCAATCATTGAGATCGTCCGATATTGCTTGTCGATTTGGCGGAGAAGAGCTGATAGTCATTCTTCCAGATTGTCCATCTGAGGGCGCTACGTCACGGGCTGAAGCGATACGGGCGTCTCTTGAAGGGATGAGTCTCAAAGACCATGGCCAGACTTTTACTGTCACTGCTTCTTTCGGGGTCGCCTCTACAGAGACGAGCGGCACTGATCAAAACGCTCTTCTGAAAAATGCTGACTTAGCGCTTTACGCGGCCAAGCGATCAGGAAAAAACAGAGTTGAATGTTGGCCAGTACTTGAAATAGGAACCGCCTAGGTTCCAACAACGAATCGCTTTTTGGAGGTGACCCAGCCCTGGTCACCTCCCTTCAAGGGAAATGGTGCAAACCGTAAAACTGACCTCGATGGGCTGGTGCATTGGGTTAGTGACCATCCGCCACCTTGCGTTCTATCTCGGCTATTTTTCGTCTCAGTTCCTCAGCCTCCTCCTCGGTTTGAGCTGGAGTGGGGCCGTCCTCGACATCGCTTTCAACCTGTACGCCGGATGTATCGGTAGACGGGTTGTGCGAAGTTTTTTCCAGGTCGTCATCGTCATTGTTGTTCATATCGCTCACCTCTGTTGGCCTACACATTGGATGCAGCGGTATGGCGTGAGTTCGAGTTTTTTGCCAGCGATCAGGATAGAACCGCGCTCAACAATCCACCCGCGATGCCGCTTCCGATCACCACCAGCCACGGCGGCAACTTCCAGAACATCAGGGCGACCAGTGCCACCAGGGCGAGTCCGAAATCCTGGGGTGCGTGAATTGCGCTGGTCCAGACAGGGTTGTAGAGGGCAGCCAGTAACAGGCCAACCACCGCCGCATTGACGCCCAACAGTGCGGCTTGGGTGCGCACGTTACGGCGCAGGCGCTCCCAGAAGGGTAATGCGCCGACGACCAGCAGAAAGGAGGGGGCGAAGATTGCCAGCAGGCAGATCAGGCCGCCCAACCAGCCGGAGGGGGGATTGTTCATCGAGGCACCAAGAAACGCCGAAAAGGTAAACAAGGGGCCAGGGACAGCCTGCGTCGCGCCATAGCCGGCCAAAAAGGCGTCATTGCTGACCCACCCGGTAGGCACCACCTCGGCTTGCAGCAGCGGCAACACGACATGCCCGCCACCGAACACCAGTGCCCCGGCACGGTAGAAAGCGTCCACCATCGACAGCGTCTGATTCGGGAACATGGCCGACAGCAGCGGCAATCCCATCAGCAGGGCAAAGAACAGCGTCAACCAGAGTAGGCCAACTCGACGCCTGACCGTTATTGGCAGGGGATCATGGGTTGAATCGTGCTGAGGCTTGAATAGCACGAGGCCGATGATCGCTGCGATGGCGATGACCCCTACCTGTCCCCATGCCGTCGGCATCAGAAGGACGAAGCAGGCCGCCGCCGCCATGAGGGTGATGCGCGGTGCATCCGGGCAAAGATTGCGCGCCATTCCCCACACGGCTTGGGCCACCACGGCGACGGCCACCACCTTCAGACCGTGTAGCACGCCGGAAGGCAGCGCATCTCCGTAATGGGCGATGCCCAGCGCAAACAGAATCAGGGCAATCGCTGACGGTAGCGTGAAGCCTGCCCATGCGGCCGCCGCCCCGGCGTAGCCAGACCGGGACAGCCCGAGCGCGATCCCGACCTGGCTGCTGGCGGGCCCTGGCAGGAACTGGCACAGAGCAACCAGATCCGCATAGCTGCGTTCGCTTAGCCACTGTCGCCGCGTCACGAACTCTTCGCGAAAATAGCCCAAGTGGGCAATGGGGCCACCGAAAGAGGTCAAGCCCAATCGTAAGAAGATCAGAAAGACCGCCCAAGGGCTGCGGTCAGTTCCAGCGGTATCGGCCATGGTCACACCTAGGGCTGTGGCAGTGTGGCGCGATAATAATCGAATTACGTTAACGAAAAACGATATAAAGGCGAACACTTGGACGCTCTTACTAATCGGTGTTGCACCCCGTTGCTATCAGGCTTTGGCCTTATCCATCGATAGGCTCGGTGGGGCAGAGCGGACAATGACGCTGATGATGGTCAATGCCGCAATCACCAAACCGGGCGAGGTGGCCAGCAAGACACCGGTGGTGCCGGCTCCGGCCGCCAGAATCTGCCCGGCCGCCAAAGGCCCGGCCACCGAGCCTAAACGACCGATCGCTACCGCTGCGCCAACGCCGGTGGCGCGCACCGACGTTGGATAGGAGGGTGGAGCCAGGGCGTAAAGCACCAGTTGCGCAGCCATCACAAACAACCCGGCTGCAAAACCGGCAATGGCCATGGGGACGATGCCCACAGACAGGCCGACCCCGCCCAGCGCCCCCAATAATCCGGTGTACACGAACAGCACCACCTTGATGCCGTTGCAGCGATCCAGCAACAGTCCGCCAAGCAAGGAACCGAGGGCACCGCCGATATTGAAGAGCATCTGCACCAGGCCTGCCTGGGGTTTACTGAAGCCCTGTTCCAGCAACAGCGAGGGCAGCCAGTTGAGCAACATGTACATCACGGTGAGGGTGAAGAAGTAGCTCAACCACAACGCCAGGGTCACGCTGGCCCGGCCTTCGCCGAACAAGGCTTGACCGGTTGACGTGCGCATGGGGTTGGCGGTGTCTTGTTGCTGGCGAAAGGCGCTGGATTCGGGCAGCAATACCATCATCAGTGGCACCACCAGCAACGGCGCGAGCCCGCCGATGATGAAGGTCGTCTGCCAGTGTTCGGGAAACAGCATGGCGACCACCGCCGCCAGAGCCCCACCCAATGGCACGCCGGCATACATGATGCTGATAGCCGTACCGCGCCGTTGCTCGCCCACGGCTTCGGCACACAGGGCGATCAGGTTGGGCAGGGCGGCGCCCAGGCCCAGGCCAGTCATGAAGCGCACCAGCAGCAGGCTGGAAAAAGAGCCGACATAGGCCGTGCTGAGCGAAAACACGCCAAACAGCAACACCGCTGCGATGAGGATTTTCTTGCGACCGATGCGATCGGCAATCCAGCCACCGAAGAAGGCGCCCGGCAGCAAACCGATAATGCCGGCACTGAACACCCAACCCATCATTTTCGGGTCCAGGGCGAAGGTCTGACGCAGCCCTGCGGCGGCAGTGCCGGCAGCTTGCAGGTCAAAGCCTTCAATCAAAGCGACGATAAAACACAGGGCAATGGTCAGCGTCGTGCGACGTGATGGGGTGTCCATGGCAAACCTCTTTATTATTTTTGTGAGTGTACTGACGGGCGCACGCAGGCTTGCTCGCATCCCGCAATGCCAAGCCGAAATTAAGATTAACAAAGATAACTAAAAAATGAACGCTCACAGAAGAAGTTCAAAATAATCACTATAAGCTTATTTAAATCAATGGCATGCAATGTATTTTTTGGGTTTTATTGAAAATAGATATGAACATTAATGTTCGATTATCGGCCAGTATGGATTGACGGCGCCTCCGCCTTTTCCCACTCTCTGGCCCGAGATCGCGGCTATATGGCTGTCGATCACGTTCAAAAAAAACAACAATAAGTGGACATCGGACATGGCGAACTCACCCCAGGGCGTCCTTGCGACGACCTCAGTCTCACCTCTTTGCGCACGCGGCCTCGTCCTGTTGGGCTTATATGCGGTCACCACCCCCGCACTGTCGGAAGGCTTCATCGACGATAGCCACGGCACCTTGACCTTGCGCAATTTTTACCTGGATCGGGATTACAAGGACGAGGGGGCGAAAACCGCGGCTCGGGAGTGGGCTCAGGGCTTTATCATGAATGTGGAGTCGGGGTTTACGCCGGGCACTGTCGGTTTCGGCCTGGACGCCCGTGGGTTGATGGGGGTCAAGCTGGATTCCTCACCGGACCGCAGCGGCACTGAATTGCTGCCGGTGTCCAGCAGCGACAAGCGCGCGGCGGATGAATATTCGCGCCTGGCCATGACTGCCAAAATGCGCTTTGCGCAAACCACGGTGAAGAGCGGCGATGTGTCGATCTTCCTGCCGTTCGCCTTTGCCAGCCCGTCGCGGTTGCTGCCGCAGACGTTTCGCGGCACCACGCTCAGTTCCAAGGACATCGACGGACTGACGCTCAATACCGGCTACATCGATCGCATCAACAAGCGTGACTCCACCGACTACCAGCCAATGAGCATCGCTTCGCCGAACGGGCGTTTCAACGGTGCGGCCACCTCATCGCACATGGCCTATGTCGGTGGCGATTATCAGGTAAACAAAGACCTCAGCCTGCGGGTTTATCACGCTGAAGTAGCCGACCTGTACCAGCAGAACACCCTGGCCTTGCTGCATAACGTGCAAGTGGGCGAAGGCACGTTGAGCACTGACCTGCGCAGTTTTTTCAGCGACGAAGAGGGCAGTGCCAAGGGCGGCAAGGTGGACAACCGCAACCTCTCGGCGTTGTTCGGTTATCGCTTTGGCGGTCATCGCCTGAGCCTGGGTTACATGCACGCCAGCGGCGACACGGCGACGCCTTATGTGTCAGGCACTGAGTTGATGGGCATGAGCGAGTTGACCATGAGCTCGGACTTTCTCAACGCCAAGGAACGGACCTGGCAGGCGATCTACGATTATGACTTCGCCGCCGCCGGGGTGCCCGGCTTGAAGAGCCGGCTGCGTTACGTGCGCGGTGACAATATCGAACTGGCGGCACTCAATGCCGACGACCGTAAGGAGCGGGAATTCCAGATGGAACTGGGCTATGTGATCCAGGGCGGTCCGCTGAAGAATGTCGGGTTGATGGTGCGCAAATCGATCTATCGCAACGACTTTCCGGCCGGCGCGGCGTTCCGCGATGAAAACCAGACCCGCTTCCTGGTGCTCTACACGGTGCCGATCTGGTAAGCCGTGGGGCGAGTGGATACCCGCGTTGCGCAAGCGTGGGCTGAGCTGTGCTCAGCTCAGCTCACCTCACCTCACCTCACCTCACCTCACCTTGGATTGAGCCGGCCCGGTCAGGGCTGCTCGCGACGCACAGCTACTTCACCCGCTCAAAGATGATATGAACCTTCGTTCCGTCGGGACGCTGGAAATTTTCCACCATCCGGTTGCCGTCGACTTTCAGTTGCAGGTCATCTTGAGTACGTGTCGCGCCCACCCAATTCGGGAACGTCGATCCTTCGACGGTATTGCCGGTGAACTCGCCGTTCTGGTCGACGGTATATCGTCCGAAAAAACCGATGCTCCCAGCCATCGCTGCTCGGTTTTCTTCATCGGTTCCTTCGCCCCGAACGCTGGATCGAAACGCGGGCACTCGCGGATCGGTGAGCACCTCGACAAACGTCAAATCTTCAGTGAACACCAGCCATCCATGTGGATTGGGGCCGTACGCATCCGATCGGATGCCATCGCGTTCAATGGTTGCGCTGACCATTTTCCATGTCCCGACCAGTGGGCTTTTCGTGGCGGAAAACGTAGCGGTGCAAAGCGAAAAGGCCATGATCGCACCCGCTGCCAGTACCGATATTTTCAGGGTCATTCGCATCACCGTTGTGGGTTATCTGAACACTGTTGTAGAGGGTTAAAAACATCACGCATTCATCAGGGCAACCAGGGCGGGAACAGACAGCACGGCTGTGTAATAGCCCATGAACTGCACACCGATGTTGAAACCCAAAAAGCGTGAAAGGAAACCGCCCAGCAGGCCGATGGTGACGATCACCAGCAACCCCAGCAGACCACCTTCCCAGATGCCGATCACCAGGATCAGGCCAACAAAGGTCGAGATCACCGCTTCGTGACTGATCTTGCGCGACACATAGGACGCGGCTCTGTGGGCGTAATTCATGGTGAAGGGGTAAGCGATCAGGATGGCGACGACCACCGCCAATAACCCGTAGCCAAAAAACTCCCAGGTGCTGAGCAGCGAATGCAAGTTGTTTACCTCGCCTGTCGTCGCGTCGACGCTAAAGCGCGGTGGGGCATTGAACAGTGGCGCTGCCGGGCCCGCTGCGACAGGGCTCAGTGGCAGGCCGAAGGCGATCAGCGGGATCAAGGCTTCGGCCAGGTAGGTTGATTCCGTAACGCCGTTTCGAGCGGTGATGACCGTGGTCAGGCGATGGTAGACATGCTTGACCCTCGAACCGACGAGCTCGCCCATGATCACGGTCATGGCCACCGGGCTGAACACAAAGGTCGCGCTGGAGATCACCGCAGTAATGGCCGTCCACAGGCTCTGCTTACTGTCCAGCACCTTGAGCGGATTAGGAAAAAAGCCACCCCAGCTTTTTACATCGGGCGACAGGGAAAACGTGCGCACTTGCTGGCGTCGCATGGTTTCCCGCTCGGCGGGCGCGAGCAGCGAGAACAGCGCGGCGATCAACGGGCCAATGGCGATGCCCAGAAAGTAACTGACGCTGAGCTTGACCCCGAACTGTGCGGTCATGGTTTGCAGGCCAACGATGATCATGACGAACGGAATCAGCGTCAGCACGGCGGCCAGACGACCTTTGGAGAACCACGCGATCGCCACCGCCGCGAGCAGGAACACCCAAGGCGCAGCCTGCTTGATCATGTCCCCGAACGGCGCCAGCATCAGCGCGAACAATACGGCCATTGGCACGGCGATCAACGCGGCAATGACCGCCCCGGAAATCATCTTGCGCAGGGCAATGTGGGGCACGCCCAAGTTGCGCAGAAAGTTGGCCTCGCGCATCAATGGCGTCGCCATGGTGTCGCCAGGAATACCCAGCAACGCTGTCGGGACGGCATGGGTCATATGTTTGGCGACGGCGCCGGCCAGAAAGAACGTCAGCACGCCGGGGGCCGGGACGCCCAGCAGGACGACCAGCAAGGTCAAAGGGGCGAGGGTGGTGGTTTCATCGCTCCCGGAGATGAGCCCGATCCCGGCAAAAATCACCGCCCCCAGAATCCCCATGCCCAGTGCCATCAGGATCTGGTCCATCAGTGGAACGATCATGATTGACCTCCATTGCCACTGACTGCGCCGACACCCACGGTGGCTGTTGCAGCGGGGCTTTTCGCGGGCGCACCAAGGCCTTTCTCGTAATCGGCGAACAGCTCATACAGGTCCATTTCACGCAGTTCCGCGATCGTCGCCGGCGGCAGATCAGCCAGACTGCCCAGTGGGCCGTACTCGTTCTGCAACTCAATCAGGATTTTTGCGCGCAAAGCCGGATCCGCCAGATGTTCTATGACATGGCGCTTGGGTTTGAAAAGCAGCGCACTGATGGCGCCACCTGCCAGGCAGCCCACAATACCTACCAGCATCGCGTAGGCGCGGGCCATCTGCGCGGAGTCCACCCAGCCGACAAGCAGGTGCTGGGCGATAAAAAAAGCGCCGAGGCTCACGGCTGCACCGATGCCTATGGAGTAGAGCAGGTGGCGACCATCAACCGTGTCGCCCCATACTTCAAATAGTTCGGATTTCATCAGGATTCTCCCACTGCCCCTGGAGGGTTTTATTGTTATGAACGTGAAGAGATGTGCTTGAGTTCGTGGCTATGAGTCCGACGCCTGCGCGCGTTTTTGCCCAAGAAGTTCAGCGGCTTTGTCTGAGCGCACGTCCCGGGCTTGAACCATCTGCGCGACCAGCCAATCGACCTCATCGCCCCTGGCTCCCGCCGAAAGCGCAATGTTGCGTGCATGCAAAGCCATGTGCCCGCGTTGTATCCCCTCGGTAGACAGCGCACGCAACGCCCCTAGGTTTTGGGCGAGGCCGACCGCCACGGCAATTTCGGCAAGTTCCTGAGCGGTTTTCACGCCCAGGATGCGTAACGACAATTGCGCCAGCGGGTGAGTCTTGGTCGCGCCGCCGACCAGGCCAACGGGCATGGGCATCTCCAACGTTCCCACTAGATGGCCCCTGCCATCTTTTTCCCAGGTCGTCAGTGACCCGTAATGTCCGTTACGACAGGCATAGGCGTGTGCTCCGGCTTCCACCGCGCGCCAGTCGTTGCCGGTGGCGACGATCAATGGGTCGATGCCGTTCATGATGCCCTTGTTGTGGGTGGCTGCACGATAGGGATCGACCACTGCAAAATTGTAAGCATCGAGAATGCCTTCAATGACGTCCTCGCCCTTGTAGGCTTTGGTGGTGAGATGTTCCGGTGCAATACGGATCTGGGCTCGGGCAAGCCGCAGGTCGGCCAGATTCGACAGAATGCGCAGGCGGACCTTGCCGCCGGTAATCTGCTCCATCAGCGGGGCCACGGCTTCAGCCATCGTGTTTACGGTATTGGCCCCCATCGCGTCGCGTACATCCACGATAAGGTGGGCGACCAGCATGGGGCCACGAGGGCTCTGGGCGAAGGTATGCACTTCGATGTCGCGGCAACCGCCACCCAACTGGTTCAGCAGTTGATCCTTGCGGTTGGCCAGTTCGATGATTTCGTCCTTGCGGCGCAACAGACTCAGACGGGCATTGAAGGGATCGTCGATGTCCACGATCTGCACTTGCGCGCGCATCAGCGGCAGCGAGCTGGAGGTCTGAAAACCACCGGCTTCGCGCGCCAGTTTGGCCATGAACGAGGCGGCGGCGACCACCGAAGGCTCCTCGACGACCAACGGCACGATGACGTCGCGTCCGTTAATCTGGAAGTTGCTCGCGACAGCGTAGGGCAATTCAAATTTTCCGATGACGTTCTCGATCATGCCATCGGCTATTTCCAGGGGCAGGGCGCCGGCATCGCGGAGCAGGGCAACGTCATCTTCTGCAAGCTCAAGCAGCTGTTGCAAGTGGTTCAGGCGTTCGGCTGGCGACAGGCTGCGGAACATCGGGAGGCGGGAGTCGATACTCATGGAAGGCATCCGGTTGCAGTTATTGTTTTTCAATGCCTGCCACCCTATGCGTATGTGTCCTGGCAAAAAAGGTACAGTTTGGACAGACAGTACCTAAGCTGTACCCTCTGCGAATCATTCACCCAGGACTTCGTACGATGGCGCGACTGACGCTTGCCCAAGAGCTGACGGCATCATTGGTTGCGCAGATCGGCAACGGCACCTACCGAGTGGGTGACCGTTTACCGTCCCTGCGCGAGTGCATGCGTCTGTTTGGTCATTCGAAAAATACGGTGATCAACGCTTATGAATCGCTGGCCTCCCAAGGACTGGTCGAGGCGCGTCACGGGCAGGGTTTCTTCGTGACACGAGGCGCGCCGAGCAGCAGCGAACCGGAAGAGCCACTGCCCTTTACCCGGGCGATGGACACCATCTGGCTGATGCGTCAGCAGTTTGTCCGAGAGCCGGGGCACTCGCCGCTTGGGGAAGGTTTTCCGCCCGTAGAGTGGCTGATGGATCTGCGCTTGGACAAGTTCACGCGCCAGATCATGCGCATGGGTGTCACCACGCTTTTTCGCTACGGCAACCGGCTGGGTAACGCTGCATTGCGCCAACACCTGGTGCAAAAACTGGCGAGCTATTCGATTACCGCCAGTGCGCGGCAAATCGTAACGACCCATGGGGCCAATCACGCACTGGATCTGATCATCCGCCGCTTCATTGCCCCGGGGGATTACGTTTTTGTCGAGGATCCGGGCTATTACCCGCTGTTTGGCAAGCTGCAACTGCAAGGGGCGCGGATGTTATCCGTACCCCGATTGCCGGACGGGCCGGACCTGGACGTGCTGGAGCAGCATCTTCTGTTGCACAAGCCAAGATTATTTTTCATTCAGTCGGTTGGGCACAATCCGACGGGCTCCGATATCTCCCCCGGCAAAGCCCATCGACTGGTCCAGTTAGCCCATGAGCACAACTTTATCCTGGTGGACGACGACGCGTTGGCTGATTTCAAACCGGCGTCGGCCATCAAGGTGTCTGCGCTGGATCAATTGAACCGTTCACTGTACGTGGGCAGTTTTTCCAAATCGGTTTCTGCGGCATTGAGGGTGGGGTTTATCGCAGGAAGCAAGGACGTCATCGACGAACTGGGTGATCTGAAAATGCTCCTGCACACCAGCACTTCGGAGCTGTGTGAGCGAACCATTGATGTCATCCTGACGGAGGGGCATTTTCTGCGACATCAGATCCGCCTGCAGGAGCGGCTCAAGAGCGCCACTGCGGCAGGTTTGCAGATGCTCGATGAGATAGGCGCCGAGGTATTCTTTCGTCCAGAGCAGAGTCTGTATTTGTGGGCCCGGTTTGCCCACATTGATGACGCCAAGGAGCTGACCCGGCAACTGCTGCCGAAGGGATTCATGATTGCTCCCGGTCACATATTTTCACCGGAGCAGTCGCGTATCAATCCCTGGACGCGATTGAATGTCGCGTACCTGAATGACCCGTTGCTTAAGGCGGTGTTGAGTGGCTGATGGCTCACCGCTCACCGTGCTAAGGCTGGGTGTGCGCGCCGGTTGAAACAACGCTTTCGTTGCCGTCTACGCCCCGCGCCTCAACCGGCACCCAGAGGCGTTCACTGCGACATTTGAATTTCACGCCTTTGCGCGGCGCCATCGCCCTGGCGTTGTCCATGCACACCGCCCTGGAGGCAAAAGTCGGCCCCGGCTTTCGCTCTTCTACACAACCTTCAACGCCGCTGCAGATAGCCATAACCACAAAATAAACGGTCATCATCCTGAATGCTCCTATTAGAGCGATGCGATTAATTGCTCTGCCGTCAGGCCCTGAAATGCTGGCGGTGACAGTCGGATGATGTGCCTGCTTTCAAAGCCTCAGCAATGGCCCGCATGGGCCAATCGTCGGAAAAACGTCGTTTGTTCAGTTTTTTTCAGATTTCAAATATCGGCGCCAATTCGTTGGCGTTTTTCGCGGGTCGAGCGGGTATTCCCTATGGAAAACGTGGGAAAGGATCTGAGGTCAGCCATCAGCTCTGGTTAGTGAGCCGGTTTGACCCGTTGCGCGATGAGTGTTGTGATTGCCCCTCGGCTGGGCACCTGCTCAGGCTTGATCCAGAAGTGGGTGATGAACAGGAGCAGCAGTTGAACGAACAGACATTGTCCCAGCGCCTGGAGCGTGTGGCGGCGCATGTACCGGCCGGTGCGCGCCTGGCCGATATCGGCTCGGATCACGGCTACCTGCCGGTGGCATTGATGCGCCGGGGTGTGATTGCGGCGGCGGTGGCTGGCGAGGTGGCGTTGACTCCGTTTCGTTCGGCTGAACGCACGGTGCGCGAGAACGGTTTTACCCAGCAGGTCATCGTGCGCCTGGCCGACGGCCTGGCGGCGATCGAGCCCGGAGACGGGATCACGGCCGTCAGCCTGTGCGGCATGGGCGGCGAGACGATCCGCGACATTCTCGCCGACGGCAAGGCGCGCCTGAGCGGCCAGGAACGGCTGATCCTGCAGCCCAACGGCGGCGAGCAGCCACTGCGTCAATGGCTGATGGAAAATGGTTATCGCATCTGCTTCGAAGAAGTGCTGCGGGAAAACCGCTTCTACTACGAAATCATCGTCGCCGAGCGCGCCGGGCCCGTGACGTACACCGCGCAGGAGCTGTACTTCGGGCCATTGCAGATGCGCGTCCGCAGCCCGGCGTTCCTGGCCAAGTGGCAGCGTATGCTGCGCCTCAAACAGCGCACCTTGACGCACTTCACCCGGGCGCGACAGGCCGTGCCGGAGGATAAGGTGCAAGAGATGGCTCGGCAAACCCAGTGGATCAGCGAGCTGTTGGCTTGAGCCCTCAACCACCCCGCGAACGCCTGGACAGGAATGTCCCGTGCTGGCAGGGGCTTCTCGCAGTCATGTGAACCTTCCGCCAATGCAGCGCTCATTTGTTAAGTCGCCGCGTTGAGTGATCGCGCTGTCTCATTGCCGATAAGGAATTCGCATGCACCCAACCTCGCCAACCATCGCCCTGGATTACCCTGTCGAACGTGAGCTGAGCCTGCGAGCGGTCAGTACCGGCATCGTAATCGGTATCCTGTTGACGCCTTCCAATGTGTACGCCGGCCTCAAGATTGGCTGGTCGTTCAACATGTCGATCATTGCCTTGCTGATCGGCTATGGCATTTGGCAAGGCCTGGCCAAGCGTTCGGCCGCTCAACTGCCCTGGACGCTGCACGAAAGCAACATCAACCAGACCGTGGCCTCGGCCGCTGCATCAATCATTTCCGGTGGGCTGGTTGCGCCGATCCCGGCCTATACCTTGCTGACCGGTCAACAGTTGGACGCCATCCCAATGATTGCCTGGGTGTTCTCGGTGAGCTTCCTGGGGATCTGGATCGCCTGGTACCTGCGGCCCTCATTGCTCAACGACAAGGCGCTGAAATTCCCCGAGGGCATGGCGACCCTGGAAACCCTTTTGCACATCTACAACCACGGCCACGAAGCGGCGAAGCGCTTGAAGGTGTTGCTCAGCGCTGCGTTGCTGTCGGGGTGGGTCAAAGGGGTTGATACCTTCCTGTGGACCTTCCCGCGCTGGTCGCCGACTCCGCAGCTGGAGCGCCTGACGTTTACCGCTGACCCTTCACTGTTGTTGGTCGGTTTTGGCGCGATCATCGGGATTCGCGTCGGCCTGACCCTGCTGCTCGGCGCCTTGCTGGCATGGGGCGGGTTGGCGCCGTGGCTGCTGGCGCAGGGTCTGGTGCAACTGCCGCCGGGCAGTAGCGGTCCGCAGTTCGCGGCGCTGGTGGAGTGGTTGCTGTGGCCGGGCGTGAGCCTGATGGTCTGTGCGACCCTGACCTCTCTGGCGATTCGCTTGTGGGCCTTGCACAAGTCCACCAGGGCAGGTGGTGGGGCGACCTGGGCGGCCCCCAAGGCGGGGCCCGCCGCCGGTTTCCTGCTGGCGATTATATTGGTGGTGAGCCTGCAAGCACTGTTGTTTGGCATCAACCCGTGGATGGCCTTGTTGACCATTCCCTTGGCGATCTGCCTGGCGGCCGTGGCCGCCCGTGTGGTCGGCGCCACGGGCATTGCCCCCATCGGCGCCATCGGACAATTGTCCCAACTGAGTTTTGGCATCGTCGCCCCCGGGCAGGTGCCGATCAACTTGATGAGCGCCAACACCGCCGGCGGTTCGGCTGGGCAATGCACGGATTTGATGAACGACTTCAAGGTGGGCCGGGCGATTGGCGCCACGCCGGGCAAGCAGTTGATCGCGCAAACCCTGGGGATTTTCGTCGGCAGCATCGTCGGGGTGTTGGCCTACCTGGCCCTGATCCCGGACCCGCAAGGGATGTTGCTCACCCAGGAATGGCCGGCCCCGGCGGTCGCCACCTGGAAAGCCGTGGCGCAAACCCTGACCCTGGGGCTGGACTCACTGTCAGCGAGCATTCGCTGGGCGGTCATCATCGGTGCCGTGGCCGGCTTGCTGCTAGGGATCCTCGACAGCGTACTGCCCGCGCACCGGGCCCGTTACCTGCCAAGCACGGCGGCTTTGGGCCTGGCCTTCGTCTTGCCAGCCTCGGTGTCACTGATGATGGCCCTCGGCGCGGTACTCACCTGGCTGGTGAGCTGCCGCTGGCCGAGCCTTACAGAACGCTTTGCCATCACCGCGGCGGCGGGGTTGATTGCCGGGGAGAGCATTACCGGGGTGGGGGCGTCGTTGTGGCAGATGGTTGGGAATGGGGGATGAGGGTATTGTCCAACGTTAACGTTTTGTTCACGGTTGCGCGCCGATCAATGCGGGCCACGACATAGGCGCACACGCCAAGTACCGCAGGACACAGGGCCAGTACGGCGAAGCTCTTCACCACGGGCATGCCGCTGTTGAGCACATAGGCCCCGAGTAACGGCCCACATACAGAGCCGATCTTACCCATGGACGCGGCCCATCCGGCGCCGTTGCCGCGAATGGCACTGGGGTAGAAAATCCCGGCGATACTGGTGATGCCGTAGTGGCTGCCCTTGACGAAAATAGCGCCCATCAGGCTCAGTGCAATAAAGGCGTCGCCTTGCAGTTCGCCGATACCCAGGACCAGCAAAAAGGGTAACGACAACAGGGGGTATATCATTACGGCGTAGGGCCCACGAGTGTCGACCACTCGCATCAACACGAGCCCGGCCATGGCTCCGCTGAACGAGGCGAAGGAGCTTACCCATGACGCGGTAGCCCGGTCGAAGCCTGCATACTGGTACACCAGTGGGCTCCATGAAGCGAGAAAGTACATGGCCATGGAGCTTGCTCCGAAGCCAATCCAGATCATGGGCGTGATCCATTTCAGTTTGCCGATGAACAACTGTCCGACACGGAAGGGGCGGTGGCCAAGGTCGATTTCATCGCCCAGAAAATAGCGGTCCCCGGCGCGAAGATCGATGCCAGGATCCAGGCGCTTGAGGATTCGCGCCACGGTTTCGGGCCGTTTGTGCTTGCTCACCAGAAATCGCACCGATTCTGGCAGGGTGAAAAACAACAACACACTGGAAAGCAAAGTCGCGATGCCGCCCAGGGCAAACACGCTGGCCCAGCCGTAGTGTGGAGCCATCCAAACGGTCAGGGGGCCGGCAACCGCGCCGCCCAGGCTGAAGCCAACCATGATGATGGTGATCACGCTTGCACGGTAGCGCTTGGGCACAAACTCGATATTCAAAGCCCAGCAAAGTGGCAGCATGGCGCCCAAGGCAAAGCCATTGAGAAAGCGCAAGATCAGCAGCGAGGCGTAGCTATCGGCTAGGGTGAACAGCAAGGTCATCAGGCCAAAGGCGCTGGTGGACAGGATGATGGTCGGGCGACGGCCGATCCGGTCGCCCAGATAACCGAAAAAGAATCCACCCAACATCATGCCGAACAAACCTATGGAAAAGATGTTGCCCAATTGCAGTTTATCCAGGCCAATGTCCTCGGCCATGTAGGCGGCGGTATGGGAGAGCATCAGCAAGTCAAAGCCATCGAGGAAGGTGATCAGCACCGACACACAAATGATCAGATAGTTGAAACTCGACAGTTTGCGCGCCTCAATCAAGGCGGCGACATCAATTGCGCGTGACGGGATCATGATTGCTCTCCACACAGTAAGACCCAAGTGAGCGTGTTCCGGTGTGCCAGGCTCACCACAATTTCCAGGTGTAACCGACGATCAGGCGATTTTCATCGAGCTGCTGGGTCAGGCCATCCCCAGACCGGTACGTGACGTTGCGCCAGCGCAGGTTCAGGCCTTTCAGGGCACCGCTCTGGAGGACGTAGGTCAGGTCGGTATCACGTTCCCACTCACTGCCGTCGCTGACGGTGCTGGTGCGGATATCGCTGCCTTTCACATAACGGGTCATGAACGTCAGACCTGGTATGCCGAGCGCGGCAAAGTCATATTCGTAACGCAACTGCCAGGATTTTTCGTTGGCTTTAGTGAAGGAGTTATAGGTGACGAGGTTCGCCACATACGGAGTGCCGGTGTCGATCACTGGATACACACTGTCTCCCGACAGGTGCTGAAACGCCGCGGCGAATCGCTGGGCCCCGACGGTCAGGGTGAACATGCCATTGAAGTTGCGGTTGTCGATCTTCCCGGCCTTTGCGGCGCCAGTGTCGCTGCTGTCGACGTAGCGCAAATCGGAGCGCAGGCTGACGCCTTCTCCCAGTGGCAGTGTGTGAATCACGCCGGAAAAATGCTGGCGGTAGATGTCCTGCAGCTCACCCTGGTGGTAGCGCAGGGTCAGGTTCTTGCCCAGCGTATAGTCGCCGCCGAGCAGGTCCAGATGATCACTGCTCTGGCCGGCGTAGCTGATGTCATCATTACTCGAAGAGTCGCGGCCGTTGGCCGCTGTCAACCTCGCTGCGGTGACAGTCAAGTTCTCGACTTCGCTCGACGTCAGGTAGGCGCCGGTGAATGTGGAGGGCAGTAGTCGGGTGTCGCTGTAATACGCCAGCGGGTGAATCGGCATCAGGGCTCCTACCTTGAGCCGGGTCTGGGACAGGCGCATTTTTGCGGTCAGCCCCAGTTCGCTGTACTCGTCAACTGGCTGGTTGCTGTCGGGCCCGTAGGGCAACAGTCCGCTGCCCCGTCGACCTCGGCCCGAGTCGAGCTTGATCCCCAGTTCGCCCAAGGCATCGAGGCCAAATCCAACGGTACCTTCGGTGTAGCCAGACTGAAGTTCGGCGAAGAAGCCTTGGGTCCACTCTTCGGCTTTGGCCTGGGGCGCGCCACTCTGGCGAAAGTCGCGATTGAGATAAAAATTGCGTGTCGTCAAGGTCGCGCTGCTGTCCTTGAAAAAGTCTGCCTGGACGTAGGTGCCGTGACAGAAGAGTGCAAACGCGGTGAAGAAGGGTAGATTCCTGTTCATTTTTTTATTGCTCTCAGGAGAGGGAAGACGATTATTCAGGGCGAGTTTTGCCTGACCGCGTCGGTGACGACGCGGAGCAGCAGGCATGGGCAAAGTGGTGAGTCAGAGGCCGGCGGTCACGTCTGTGATGGTGCTGGCAATGGATCCACTGCAAGGTCGTGGCGGGTCAGGTGACCGATGCCGAACGCACAGGCGGCCAGCATGGCCGGACATATGGCCAGGACCAGGAAGCTCTTGACCACTGGCATTCCGCTGTTCAGTACATAAGCGCCCAGCAATGGGCCGAGGATCGAGCCGATCTTGGCGATCGAGGTTGCCCAGCCCGCGCCATTGGCACGAATAGCGCTAGGGTAGAAGACCCCGGCGATACTGAGGATGCCGTAGTGGGAGCCTTTGACGAACACGGCCCCGACCAGGCTCAGCATCAGGAATGCGGTGCCCTGCATGCCGGAGATGCCCAATACCAGCAGGAAAGGCAAAGCCAGCAGCGGATAGATCATCACCATGTAAGGGCCGCGGGTATCGACGAAGCGCATCATCGCCAAGCCCGCCATTGCGCCGCTGAACGAGGCGATCGAGCTGACCCACGAAGCTGTCGCGCGGTCAAATCCTGCGTATTGATAGACCAGTGGGCTCCACGAGGCGAGAAAGTACATGGCCATGGAACTGGCGGAGTAGCCCAGCCAGATCATTGGGGTGACCCATTTCAGGCGGCCGATAAACAGCTGGCTGACCCGAAATTCCTTGCGACCCAGATCCGGCTCGTCCAGTAGAACGAATTGGTCGCCAGGTCGCACATCCAGGCTCGCATCCATGCGCTTGAGCGTTGCCAGGATTTTTTCCGGGCCTTTACGCTTGCTGGCCAGGAACCGGACCGATTCGGGCAGGGTGAAAAACAGGAGCATGCTGGCGGCCAGGGTCAGTACGCCGCCTAACACGAACACCCCCTGCCAACCGACATGTGGCGCCAGCCAGACGGTGATCGGGCCAGCCATCGCGCTGCCCAGACTGAAGCCGACCATGATGATGGTCACCACCGTCGAGCGATAACGCTTGGGTACGAATTCAATGTTCAAGGCCCAGCACAACGGCAGCATCGCGCCTAGGGCGAAGCCGTTGAGAAAGCGCAGGACCATCAGCGACTCATAGCTGTTGGCCAAGGCAAACAGTAAGGTCAACACCCCAAATGAGCAGGTGGAAAAAAGAATGGTGGGACGCCGCCCGATTCGGTCACCCAGGTAGCCGAAGAAGAATCCACCGAGCATCATTCCCAGCAGGCCGATGGAGAAGATCTCGCCCAGTTGGATCTTGTCCAGACCCACTTCATCGGCGATGTAGGAAGCCGTGTGCGACAACACCAGTAAATCGAAGCCATCGAGGAAGGTGATCAGAACCGAGACCAGGATCACCACGTAGTTGAAGCGTGAAAGTTTGCGACCTTCGATAAGCGCCGCTACGTCCAGGGTGCGGGACTGTGACATGTGCGTTCTCCACTGCATTTTTTTATTGTTGTTGGAGTGGCGCCCCCTGTTTGGCGGGTGGCGCGTCGAACTGCTTTAAGCACTATTCCAGATTGAACGCCAGCCGCTCGCGCAATGCCGGGGCGGGTATGTCACTCAACCTGCCATCGGGGCCTGCGAGGTCCAGCGCATGGGCCGCAGCGGCGCCCATTGCGATACAGGGGCCCATCACCCGAACACTCGACAGCGCGGCCGCGTCGGCATCGATGCAGCGACCGGCGACGACCAGGTTATCGCTACCCTCGGCAAGCATGCTGCGCAACGGCACGCTGTGAATGTGATCGTCACCAAAGGGCTCCCACTGATAGCCACTGGTATTGCCGTGTAATTCCACTGGCCAGGATGTACGTGCTACCGCGTCCGGGAAGATCGTCGCCGCTCGTACTTCGTCGGTTGTCAAATGATGATGTCCGACAATCCAGCGGGTCTGGCGAATACCGGGCAGCGCGTATGCCCGAACCTTGGCCTTGCTGTAAGCCTCGGGGTACTCCGACTGAAGGAAGTTGATCACCTGGTCCACCTGCTGGCGCCCGGCGATCGCGACGTGGGAAGCGGCCACCGGATCCAGAGGCGTTTCGATGTGAGTCATGTTGAACGCTGCGGTGCCGCGCCCGGGGAACTGAAAGAACAGTCCGTCGTCGCGTTCGATACCGTAGCTTTTGGCTTTTTGTTTGACCCGTTCGGTGAATTGCGCGCGGGTGGGCAAGTACGCTTCATTGATGTGCTCAAGGACGAACATCTGGGTGCCATAGATGGGTGTGTCCGGCTCGCGACAGGCAAGCCCGGCATTCCAGACTAATGCCGCGTCTCCGCTGGCGTCGATAAAGCCGTTGGCCGCGACACGCACATCGCCGTAGCGGGTGGCCAGTTCCACTTCCCGGATCCGCGGACCTTCGCGCACTACATTGCGTAACACCGCACCGAGCACCACGGTGATCCCGGCGTCGAGTATTTTCTGGCCAATCCATCGGCCCAAGGCAACTTCGTCGTAGTAAACCACCGTCGTCAGGGGGCCAATAGCCTGGTGCAAGTCCCCTGAGGCACCCAGGTCACGAAGGATGTCGGCGGCGATACCGTGGGTCAGCAACCGGCGGTTCGGACCATTGGAAAACAACCCGCAGAAGGTCCCGATAATCGAACCGACCGCCTGGCCGCCGAGCATCGGCAGGGCATCGAACAGCACGACGCGTTTGCCGAGCGCAGCGGCCTCCAGAGCGGCGGAAATACCGGAGATACCAGCGCCGACAATGCAGACGTCGGCCTGCAAGCGTTGCGGGGTGGGGGCGCTGGTACGGCGTACCGTGCGAATGACATGAGCCATAAAACTACCTTTGGATATGTAATAAGGGCAGCCGAGCCCGAGCCCGATGACCAAAGGTCACGGGAGCGGTTGTTGCGGCTGGCAGATTTCGCTTACGACGGCGCCCGCGTTCGCTGCGACCCGGTCGGGTGTTGCGACGGATCGGTTTGCCGTTGACGCGGGGTCACTTCAACGGTCCCGGCGTCGGCATCGACTCGGACCCAATCCCCGGTTTGAATACGGCTCAATGGATCCTCTGTGAAGTCGGTCATGGCCGGCGCATGGACGACCACGGCGCCAAGGCCCATTTTTGCGGTCATTTCGTTGAACAGCATGGCGCCCGGGGCTACGCCGGCGAGACGGGCGATATGGAACTGCGAGGACCAGCCGGACGAGCCCTTGGCGCCGGGAAACACCAGCACTTTGCCGGCGAAACTGATGCCCTTGAGTTCGTGACGGGTCTCGATGACGGTTCCGGTGCGCGGGTCGATACCGCCCCAGCCAGAGATGCGGTCCCGGGTCACCAGTGCTTCGCCTTCGAAGCAGCCGCCTACGACCTTGCGGCCGGTGAGGGTGAAGGTTGTACTCATCTCAATACTCCTTTCCAACGGCCCTCAATGGCGGCCTGAACGCAATCGGCGGTGCTACCAAACCAGGTCTGGATACCCATGATCGCAGGCAGGTAGTGCGCCTGTTTGGCCGAATCGACTGCCGCCACCCGTGTGCCCGTGGGAACCACCTTGCCAATGGCCGAGCAGGTATCGGTCATCAGGTGCCCACCGGCCTGTTCGATGATGCGGGTGTAGCCGGCGACATCGGCCAGTTGTTTGATCGACGCCGCCGTAAATATCCAGAGCTCGGTATTCGGACTCAGGCGTTGGCCTTCCAGCAATTGGCAGACCTCCCAGAGTTGTTCGAGGCTGTAGTGCGGGCAACCGAGCATCACGAAGTCAATCTCGTCATCACGCGCGGTGATATTGACTTGCTCATAGGCCCAGCGCCGCTCGGCCTCGCCGAAGCGCATTGTGGCCAGGGGCGGGGACGCGCCAAACGCCTGCTCGCGGGTTTGGGCTTCAGGTGTCACCCCAACCAGGTGATACATTTCCACCCCGCCACTGGATGCCGCCGCCGCTCCGAAATGCTTGAGGCGAGCCAGGTTGGGCTGGTGACTCAAGCCCTGGATGACCGGGATGCGGTCCTGCACCTGTTCACCGACCCAGTAGCCGAGCAATCCCCAGTCAGCCGTGGTACTGACGTCTATGTCCAGCTGGATCAGGTGAGTGCCGCGACGGTTCTGCTCGATGTGCAGGCCCCAATAGGGGATCTTGCCGGTCAGCATCGCCGCGCCCGTGCTTTCCCGGCCTTCGGCATTGGTGCGGGCGCCGAGTACCGAGTTGATATAGATCACCGCAGAGGATTCCATCCATGCGCAGTGTTCGCCCTTTACCGGCACGTTGCCGACCTGATAGGGCGTACAGGTATTCAAGGGTTGGACCCCCAGACCACTGCTGTAGGCCTGTCCTGTTTCATAGATGCGGACCACGTCTTGCGAGACGCCTTGGCGTACAGCGTGCCGGGGGTCGATGCCTTGCTGCAGGTGGCTGCTCGAGACCTTGACCGGAGGAATCTTGACCCACTCGGCGCTGTCGAGGTTGAACTCGCTGAACACTGCATCCATACCGCCATTTTGATCTGCGTACTGACGCAGAAAGGGCGTGGTGGCGCCGATGGTACCGGCCACATTTCGCGTATCCACCAGACATTCCGCATCCAGGGCTGCGCCATAGCGCACCAGTAAATCCATGGCTTTTTGCACCGCCGGACCTTGATCGCCAGCGAGCATGGCTTTTTCGTCGTCGCGCAACTTCATTGCGGTTTCTCCCCAGGAGGGGTGATGTCCAGGGGCTTTATCAACACCGCACCGTGTTCCATGGAGGACACATTGTGGCGATATATATCCAGCCAGCCACCACCGAACTGGGAGGGTGCAGGCAGCCAGCGGGCGCGTCTGGCGTGCATTTGGGTTTCGCTGATATCGGCGTCAAGGGTGTTGAGATCCAGGTCGATATCGATGATATCGCCGTCCTCCACCAGTGCGAGGGGGCCACCGACGGCTGCTTCGGGAGCCACCTCAGCCACGACCAAACCTTTGCACACCAGCCCCGAAAGGTGACCGTCGGTCAGCATTGCCACGTGGTCACCCAGCCCGGCCCCGTCAATGGCGAACACGACCTTCGAGGCACCGCCGCCCATGGCCGGACCGCCCTGTACACCGGCACCACGCATGACCACGACATGACCGGGCTGAATGCGTCCGTCCTGCAATGCCTGGATGGCATCGGCGGAGCGCTCGAAGCAGATCGCGGGGCCCTTGAACCGGCGTGGCTTGTGTGGGTCGATGCCGTATTTGACGATGCCAGCCTGCGGCGCAATGTTGCCGCGCAGCATCACGATGGCCGGTTGGGTGGCAAAGGGGGTGTGCAACGGGCGGATCACCTCGTCGTCACTGACGGTTACCCCCACCAGGTTTTGCGTGAGGGTTTTGCCGGTCACGGTCAGCACGTCACCGTGCAGCAACGGCTCAAGGCGCTTGAGCAGCCCGCGGCCACCACCTGCCGCTTCCATTTGCTCAATGCTGTGTTCGCCCACGGGTCGTACGCCGACCAGCACCGGTATCTTTTTCCCCAGTTCCCTGAAGAGTTGGTACACGTCTACGTCAATGCCACCTTCAGCCGCCACCGCCTGCATATGTTTGATGGTGTTGACCGAGCCTCCCGCGGCGAGAATGGTCGCAACGGCGTTGGCAAACGCAGCAGGAGTCAGGATGTCGCGAGGCTTCAGATCCTCCTCGATCATTTCCACGATGCGCTTGCCTGCCTGGTGAACGAAATCGAACATCTGCGGGCTATTAGCTGCAATGGGGGAACTGCCGGGCAAGGCCATGCCCAAGGCTTCACATACCAGGTGCATGGAGTTGGCCGTGCCCATGCCCGAACAGACCCCGGGCCCCTTGATGGCATTGCGTGCCATGCCGGCCAGTTCCTCGACCGGCAGTTTGCCGGTGACCACGTGCATGGAGCTGATGAAGACATCTTCGATATCGACGTGCTGGCCTTTATATTCGCCGCTTGGCTGATACCCGCACACTACGATCAGCGTCGGGATGTTCAATCGGGCGGCAGCCATCAATTGGCCGGGTACCGTTTTGTCGCAAGAGGCCAGGCAGATCATGCCGTCGAGCTGAGCACCTTCGACCGCTACTTCAATATCATTGGTGATGAGGTCTCGGGCGGCGAGCATATAGGCTCCTCCCGCACCGGCACCGGTGATGAAATCACTGGGCGCGGCTGTACGAATTTCGAAGGGCAGCGCACCGGCATCGCGTACCGATTGCTTGAGGGTGGCAGCGATGCCGTCCAGATGACTGAAGCAGATCGCCAGGTTCGACGACGAATTCACGATGGCGATTTTCGGTTTTTCCAGCTCGCTCTCCTCAATTCCCAAGGCGCGCCACTGGGCGGCACGCACAGCCCACAAGTAGGATCCGTAGGGGAAATTACTGCGTAGCTTCTTGGGCATGATTCGCTCCGTTGTTTTTATTAGAGGTCGATTCGGTTAATTACCTTAACGATCTTGTACCGAGTCTAGGCTTCGACCTAGAATCCGAAAACCTTATTTTACTTATAGATAAAATCCAAAATATGGATATCAAGGACGTCGATCTCAACCTGCTGAAAGTCTTCGATGCGCTGCGCAAAAAGCAAAGCGTGACTCTGGCCGGTGATCTCATGGGGCTCAGTCAGCCGGCCATGAGCTTCGCGTTGTCCAAGTTACGCACGCTGTTCGATGACCCATTGTTCATTCGCACTTCACGTGGCATGCAACCTACGGCGAGGGCCCTGCAGATCACCGAGCCGGTGCAACGGATCCTGGAGATGGTCAGCAGCGAGGTGTTGCCATCCACCGGGTTCGTTGCCGAACACTCCGAGCGCCAACTGGTGCTGTGCATGTCGGATATCGGTGAGATGGTGTTTCTGCCCAGATTGATGCGAATGCTCGACAGTAAAGCGCCGCATTTAAAAATTCGGACCCTGGCGTTGTCCTCGGAGCAGTTGGAGGAGGGGCTGGATGCCGGCGAGGTGGACGCGGCAATCGGTTATTTTCCGCGCTTGCTCAATACCTCGATCCGGCATCGTGCGTTGTATCGCCATTCGTTTGTCTGCATCGTTCGTCGCGATCATCCGACCATCGGTGACAGCATGAGCGCCGAGCAATACCAGAGCGCATTGCATGTCGCGGTCCAGCCTGACGGGCGTGGAATGAGCGGACTGGATCGTGAACTGGCAAGCCACGGCATCACCCGTCGGGTGCGTTTCAGCCTGCCACGGTTCATGGGCGTGCCATTTCTGGTGGCCGAATCTGACATGATCGCCACTGTACCCTTGGCAGTCGGACGGAGGTTTGCCGACATCACCGATGTGCGCCTGGTGCCGCTGCCATGGGATATTTGCGGATACGACATACACCTTTACTGGCATACGCGTTTCCATCATGACCCGGCCAACCGCTGGTTGCGACAATCCTTCATCGAACTGCTCGACGACTTCTCACCCACCGACCCGAAGCACATTTAGTTAATTTGAATAATAGTTGCTTGAATTAACTAAAATGACGGGTTAGGTTTTTGCTCACCTTCAAGTGCGCAAAGAGAGAGCAAAAACCATGGAACTCAGGGCATGAGCAGTGCAGGGCAATATTCCGCCTTTGTCGATGTGGCCATTTTCGATGCGGTGCGCACCCCCTGGGTTGATCTTGGAGGAGCCTTGGCTCAGGTTTCGCCTATCGATCTTGGGATCAAGGTCGGTCGGGAGGTGCTGGCCCGGGCCGGCATCGATCCTCTGGCCGTAGACAGCGTGCTGGCCGGCTCCATGGCCCAAGCCAGCTTTGATGCCTATTTATTGCCGCGGCACATCGGGTTGTACAGCGGCGTGGCGCAAACGGTTCCTGCGCTGGGGGTGCAGCGCATCTGCGCCACCGGCTTTGAACTGTTGCGCCAGGCTGCTGAACAGTTGCGTGATGGCGTTCAATTAGCCTTATGCGTGGCCAGTGAATCGATGTCACGCAATCCGATTGCCGCCTACACACACCGGGATGGCTTTCGTCTCGGTGGCGGGGTGCAATTCAAGGATTTTCTCTGGGAAGCCCTGTACGACCCGGCCCCCGGGTTGGATATGATCGCCACCGCCGACAACCTGGCGCGACGCTATGATCTGTGTCGTGAGGCGGTGGACCGCTATGCTTGCGACAGTCATCAGCGAGCCTTGCAGGCACAGCGCGAAGGCGCCTGGTGTGAGGAGATCGTACCCATCGATAACCAGGTGTTCGAACTGGAAGGCTATCAGCCAAGGGGCATCAAGCTGCCGCGTCGCACCAGTATCGTCACCCAGGACAGCCATCCACGACCCACTGACTTCTCGGCGCTGTCGCGCCTGCGGGCGTTACATGTGGGTGGCGTACAAACCGCCGGTAACAGCTGCGCGGTCGTCGATGGCGCAGCGGCGGCCTTGGTAGGACGGGGCTCAGCCTGCACGCGTAGGCCCCTGGCTCGCTTGCTGGCCAGCGCGGTGGTCGGGGTGGCGCCTGAGTTCATGGGTATCGGCCCGGCACCCGCGATTCGTCTGTTGCTGCAACGCAGTGGATTGAGTCTTGATGACATTGGTCGTTTCGAGATCAACGAAGCCCAGGCGGCGCAGGTACTGGCGGTCGCGCAGGAGTTGGAACTGGATCAGACCCGGCTCAACGTCCAGGGTGGCTCCTTGGCCGTCGGGCATCCACTGGCTGCTACCGGCTTGCGGTTGGTCATGACCCTGGCCAGGCAGTTGCGTCAGCACAATCTGCGTTACGGGATAGCCGCAGCATGTGTCGGCGGTGGCCAGGGCATGGCGCTGTTGATCGAGAATCCGACCTATCACAGCTGAGTTGCTGCCCGCCCTGAGTGGGGGGCGGGCCGTTTTATACTCTGACGAGGTGACTGATGTTGGCTGATGTCGTGGATGCACGGGCTGCCCTGGCGTTTATCTGAGGGGCGAGGGCGGGGTGTTCGCACGAGCGCGGGTACTCAAAGCCGGGCAGGGGCATCCAACCGCTCCGGCCAAGACAACTCAAACAGCAGGCCCGGCTCGGCTCGCTTTGCAGACAGCATCCAACCATGGGCCCGTGCAATTTCCTGGCAGATCGTCAGGCCAAGTCCTGCGCCATGGTCACGGCGATGCGGCCCGCGCCAGAAGCGCGTGAACAAGTGCGGCAATTGCTCGCGATCAACGCCCGGCCCCCAATCGCGCACCCTGAGAGCATCCGCACTGACGTGCATCCTGACCTCTGTACCTCGGGGGGCGTGTTGAATGGCATTTTCCAGCAGATTCTTGAGCAACGTGAAGAGTGCACTTCGATCGGCCTGCCATTGGCCGCCGGCAGGCGTCTCGTCAACCAGAACAAGACGTACGTCGACGGCCTCGGCCATGCGCTGCAGATAGCCGCAGGCTTCCTTGGCTATACCGGCGATTTCCACCGTGGCAAAACTGTAATTCTGAACCTCACTGGCTTCGGTCAGGAGCAGCAGTTGCTGGACTTGCCGTGTCATATGCGCCACGTCATTGAGCAGGGCGGTGCGAGCGTGATGGTCTTGCATCAGTTCGATTTGCGAGCGAATCAACGCCAGCGGTGTTTTCAGCTCGTGCGCTGCGGTTGCAAGGAACTCCTGCTGGACACGATAACCTTGCTCCAGGCGCGCAAGCGCCTGGTTGAAGCTGGTGACCAGCGGCTCGACCTCGGACGGCACGGTTTTTACCTGCAACCGTGAGTGCAGGGAACGAGGGGAGATGGCGGCCGCTGACTCCGACACTTCACGCAAGGGTTTGAGGGTGTAGCCCAACGTGAAATAAGCGCAGGCGCCGAAGACGAACAGCAGCACCAGGCTGAACAGCGCGATCCCGGCCCCCATGAATGGCCAGGCAAACCCCCCATGGAGCAAATCCATGAGCCTCTCGCTGGCGGAAAATTGCAAATACCAGGTCTTGCCTTGATGCTCGACAGCCGCGGTGGCGGCGTACATGACGATGCCTTCCCGCTCGAACTTGAATCTCGACTGTTGCGATGGGGGATTCGTTGTCACTGAAGACCAAAACGTCGCGTCGGTGGAGGTCAGGGCCACATTGCCCGTTGAATCCAGCACGCGGTAGCCGATTTCCCGCCCCAGACTATCGAAGGTCCAGACTCGGTCACCCTCACTGCTGTCGAATCCGAGGGGCCGGCCAGTGGCATCGAACTGGACCTTGCCGGCCAGGTCATGGGTGCGCTCGGCGACGTCGGTGGTCAACAAGATATCGCTCTTTGACGTGATGAGCGCGAGCACCCCCAATGCAATCAGCAGAATGCTCAACCCCACGCCGACCACGTAGGCGAGCAGCACCTTGAAGCTGATGCTATTGCGCCAGGTCTTCTTGACGAAGGGCATAACCGAGACCTCTGAGGTTGATGATTCGTTGGCGGGAGCCGATGGCAAGCAGCTTGCGGCGGATCCGGTGAAGGGCCACATCCAGTGCGTTAGGCGTCACGGCTTCGCTCAAGCCCCAGCCTGCCGCTTCTATCGCGGTGCGACGCACGATTTCCCCTGGCTTTCGCAACAGCAACAGCATGATCTGCATTTCCGCAGGCGCCAGAGGAATGCTTTGGCCTGCACAGCTCATGACGCCGGTATCGGGTTGCAGGCTCAGGTCACCATGACTCGGCGCGAGTGGACGACAGTCCACGGGACGCCTTAGCAACGCCCGCACGCGCGCGACCATCTCATCCATGGCGAACGGCTTGGGCAGATAGTCATCTGCTCCAGCATCCAGGCCTGCGACACGGTCATGCAGTGCGTCGCGCGCCGTGAGGACAAGGCAGGGCACGCCAAGCCCGGCGTTGCGCAAGCGCTGCAACAAGACGAGCCCGTCGCCGTCCGGCAAGCCGCGATCAAGGATCAGCGCCTGGTAGGGGACCCGCCCGATAGCCGCCCACGCACCATCAATGCGATTGACCACATCGACGGCGATGCCGGCGCTCGCCAGGCCTTTGCACACCAGATGCGCCAGTCGTTCGTGGTCTTCGACCAGCAGAATACGACTCATCAGAAGCGGTACAGGTAGCCGAAGAGCACGCTGTTTTCGGTAGAACGGTCTACCAGCGGGCTGTCCTTGATCTCATCGGTGAGGCTCGTGGCCTTGACGTCAAGGAATACGGAATGATGGTCATCGAACATATAGTTTCCACGAACGCCCAGTTCGGTATTGAGGCCGGATTTTCCATCATAGGCTGCTCGATCAATGCGAGCTTCACTTTCGCGAACGCCAAAATAGTAATCTACGTACTTTTGGTCCTGCCATATCGCCGCCATTCGCGGCGTGAGGGTGAGGTGCTCACCCCATTGCCAGGATCTCTCAAGACCCAGGGTAAAGCGCTGGCCCTTGCTGTTGCCCGATACGTCCGCCAGCCACCGGGCGCTGACATCGGCCAGAGGGTTGCGCCATTGCACCTTGGCGCCCGCCCAGAAGCCACCTTTACGGTCACTCATGCCATCCAGGAAACGGGCATCGTCGTCGTCATACCCACTGAAGTCGTATTCACCGACGATGCTCAGATCCAGTTGCTGGGAGTCGTTGATAGTGAAACCCGGCAGCTTGATCTCGGCGGTAGGGCCGAATACGCGCACGTAGTCATTTTCAAAGTAGATCAACGGTATGACCTGACTTTCACGGTCGACGCCCTTGTACGGCGGCTGGCTGCTGACCGCCCCCATGCCGAGGCCCCAGGATGAAGAGGGCTCGGCGTTTGCCGACTCAGCGGCGAGTGTGGCCATGGATGAGCACAGACCGAGCACCAAGGCTGACGAGGTGGCGGTCAGCCGGGCTGCACTTGGAGCTTTAGAGGTAGGCAGGGGCGTGCAATGCATGGGGTTCTCCAGATCAATAGGATGAAAACGACCCTATCGTCGAAAAGTTCTTCTTACTGGACACTTACCCATCAACCGACACCGATTCTCTGGCTGGTAAGCATCGCGAAAGATTCCCTATCCGATAGTGGGCACCCGAGGCAACCACGCCAAATGGGAGTGTGACGCGTCAGCGCCCGACGCGCCGACCAGCACCCCGCGAGCGTTGCGATCACGCGATACCTTGCGCAGGAATTCGATCTCCATGAAAAGAAAAACACGGCACACCTTACTGATTGTGGTGACGACGCTTTGCTCGATCATGGGTGTGATGACAGCGCTGGCGATCGGATCTGCGGGTGAGACGCTCGACAGCGCCAAGGTGCAAGCGTCGCCCAGGCCGGCGCTCACGGTGAGCGTCACGACGCTCCAGCCGGCCATGCTACCGATCCGGGTCCGCGCACACGGCAACATCATGGCGTGGCAGGAAGCGAGTATCGGGACCGAGGCGGATGGCCTGCGACTGGCCGAGGTCAATGTGAATGTCGGCGACCTGGTTCGGCGTGGCCAGGTGCTCGCCGTGTTCGCATCCGCCAAGGTCGCCGCCGAGCTTTCGCAGAGTCGCGCCGCCACCACCGAAGCACGGGCGACACTCGCTGAAGCCGCCGCTAATGCCCAGCGTGCCCGGCAGTTGCAAGACGGCGGTGCGCTGTCGGCCCAGCAGGTTCAGCAGTACGTGACGGCAGAGCGTACGGCTCAGGCGCGACTCCACGCGAGCAGGGCAGTGGAGAGGGGGCAACGCCTGCGCCTCGCCCAGACTCGGGTGTTGGCGCCCGACGACGGCGTGATTTCGGCTCGCAGCGCAACGGTTGGCGCCGTACTGCCTGCCGGGGAAGAGCTGTTCCGTTTGATTCGCAACGCGCGGCTTGAGTGGCGCGCAGAAGTCTCGGCAGCTGAGCTGGTGAAACTCAAGCCGGGTCAGCTGGCACGGGTGACCCTCGCCAGCGGCGCGCCGGTTGAGGGCACGCTGCGAAAGGTCGCGCCCATGGTCGATATGCAAACCCGCAACGGGTTGGTCTTCGTCGACCTGCCTGCGGACGACGCGGCGCGTGCCGGCATGTTTGCTCAGGGCGACTTCGAAGTGGGTGTGGCGCGCCTGCTGACGTTACCCCAGAGCGCCGTGCTGCAACGCGACGGTTTCAGTTACGTATGGCAAGTAGGGCCGGCATCCAGGGTTATCCAGAAGCGGGTGACGGTGGGGCCGCGCGCCGGGGAGCGCATCGCAATCAGCGGCGGGATCGATGCGACGGCCCAGGTGGTCGTGGCCGGTGTTGGCTTTCTCAGCGACGGCGATCGGGTTCGGGTCGTCCAGGAATCGCCCGCCGTGGACCCTGCGCAAGCAGTGTCCGGTTTCGGCTCGGTTGTCAGCCGGAGCGCGCCATGAGCCTTAATACATCGTCGTGGGCGATCCGCAATCCGACGCCGTCAATCCTGTTGTTTATCTTGCTGACGTTTGCAGGCCTGATGGGTTTTTCGGCGTTGAAGGTCCAGAACTTCCCCGACATCGATTTCCCCATGGTCACCGTCTCGCTCGAGCTGCCAGGGGCTTCGCCGGTACAACTGGAGAACGATGTCGCCCGCAGGATCGAGGACTCCCTGGCGACGGTGCAGGGCGTCAAGCACATCCAGAGCACGTTGACGGATGGCAATGCGCAAGTCACGGTCGAGTTTCGTTTGGAGAAGCCGCTGCAGGAAGCGCTCGACGACGTGCGCGACGCGGTTGCACGGGTAAGGGCCGATCTCCCGGCCGATCTGCGCGACCCGGTGATTAGAAAAGTCGACTTTGCCAGTGCTCCGATCCTGACCTACACGGTTTCGGCAAGCCACATGGATACGGAGTCGCTGTCGTGGTTTGTTGACAACACCCTCAGCAAAACCTTGCTGGCGGTTCCCGGGGTCGGTGCCGTCACACGCGTTGGTGGTGTAACCCGGGAAATACGCATCGATCTGGACCCGGTTCGCCTGCTGGCGCTAAACACCTCGGCCTTGGACATCTCTCGCCAACTGCGCCGCGTCCAGCAAGAGGCATCGGGCGGCAGGGTCGACCTGGGCGGGGCCGAGCAGACAGTGCGCACCCTTGCCACTGTGCAGTCGGCGCAAGAGGTTGCCGCGCTTGAGATCACTTTGAACGATGGCCGGCGTATCCGGCTCGACCAGGTAGGCACGGTTTCCGATACCGTCGCCGAACCACGCTCGGCCGCGCTTCTGAATGGCGAGCCGGTGGTCGGCTTCGAAATTGCCCGCGCAAGAGGGGCTGGCGAAGTGGAGGTCGACAAGGGGATACGCGCAGCGCTCGATACGCTCGTTACCCAATATCCCGGTATCGTCATCGCTCAGGCGTTCAACTTTGTCGATCCGGTGATCGAGAATTACGACGGGTCGCTGCATTTGCTCTACGAGGGCGCAGCGCTTGCGGTGTTGGTGGTGTTCCTGTTTCTGCGGGACTGGCGGGCGACGTTCGTTTCGGCGGTCGCCTTGCCACTCTCGGTGATACCGACATTTGCCGTGATGCACTGGATGGGGTTCACCCTCAACACCGTAACGCTGCTGTCCCTGTCGTTGGTGATCGGCGTTCTGGTGGACGATGCCATCGTCGAAGTCGAGAACATCGGCCGCCATCTGCAGATGGGTAAGAAACCCTATCAGGCGGCCATGGACGCTGCCGACGAAATCGGCTTGGCGGTGATCGCCACGACGTTCACGCTCATTGCCGTATTCCTGCCCACCGCCTTCATGAGCGGCACGGTCGGTCAGTTCTTCGTTCAATTCGGCTGGACGGCGGCGACCGCTGTGTTCTTCTCCCTGGTGGTGGCTCGCCTGCTGACGCCGATGATGTCAGCCTACCTGCTTCGTACACCGAAGCACCCACCCCGCCAGCAGTCACGATGGGTGAGCGTGTATCTGTGCTGGGTACGCTGGTGCCTGGGCCATCGCGCATTGACGCTCACCACCGCGGCGCTGGTTTTTGTCGGCGCGCTGCTGCTTGTACCCTTGCTGCCGAGCACCTTCATCCCTCCCGACGACGACTGGCAAACGCAAGTGACGCTGACGCTCGCTCCCGGTAGCAAGCTCGATGACACGCTCTTGCTTGCCGAAAGGGCGCGAGGGATTGCCGAGCAAAACCGGCATGTGAAGAAGGTTTATACCGCCATCGGCGCTGGCAATGCTGGAGCCGGCCCGACCGAGCACTCCGACAGTTCTGGCGTCAATGTGCGTACGGCCGTCTTGACGCTTGAACTGACGCACCGCAATGAGCGACCAGGGCTGACCCGGCAGCAGATCGAAATCCAGCTTCGTGAGGCACTTGCCATCCTTCCCGGCGCGCGCGTCAAGGTCGCCATGGACGAGGCGGAAAGCTACCTGCTTGTCCTCGCCAGTGAGGATGGGCTTGCGCTCGCCCGGCACGCGCAGCAGGTGGAGCGGGAGTTGCGAACCCTCCCGCAGATTGGCGCGGTCACCTCGACCGCCAGCCTGCTACGTCCTGAATTGGTTGTGCGGCCCGACTTTGCGCGCGCGGCCGACCTTGGCGTCACATCCGCAGACATCGCTGACACGCTGCGCGTTGCAACGCTTGGTGATTATGATCAGGAACTGGCCAAGCTCAATTTCAGCGAGCGGCAAGTGCCGATTGTCGTGCGCCTGTCCGCTGCCGCTCGTCAGGACATCGAAATACTCAAGCGTCTGCCGGTACCCGGCGCGCGTGGCCCGGTACCGTTAGAAAGCGTTGCGACCCTCGAAATCGGCAGTGGCTCGGCGCAAATAGTGCGTTACGACCGCATGCGCAACATCAATTTCGAAATCGAGGCGAGCGGCCAGCCGCTGGGTGACATCGAGCAGGCTGTGCTTTCCCTGCCGAGCTTGCGGGACCTGCCGCCGGGTGTTGTGCAGACTGCCAGGGGGGATGCCGAAGCAATGGGCGAGCTTGCCTCGGGTTTCGGTATCGCCATGCTCACGGGCGTGTTGTGCATCTACATGGTGCTGGTGCTGTTGCTCAAGGATTTCGTGCAACCGCTGACTGTCCTCGTCGCACTCATACTTTGCGTCCCTGGTGCGATCCTGGCGCTTTTCGCCAGCCAGTCGGCGTTATCAATGCCATCGATGATCGGGCTGATCATGTTGATGGGCATTGCGACGAAGAACTCGATTCTGCTGATCGACTACATCGTTCTGGCACGCCGTCACCATGGCCTGGATCGCTGGGAAGCGATCATCGATGCGTGTAGCAAGCGGGTCCGACCGATCATCATGACGACAGTGGCAATGGGGGCGGGCATGACGCCAATCGCGCTAGGCTGGGGCGCCGATCCGAGTTTTCGATCGCCCATGGCCATCGTGGTGATGGGTGGGCTGGTGACCTCGACTTTGCTGAGCCTGCTGGTGGTGCCGGTGGTGTTTACTTGCCTGGATGATGTCCAGCAATGGATCCATCTACACACCCGCAAGGGATCCGAGCGGGCCACCTCTACAGGCCTTTGAACAAGCTTGTCAGCCGATTCTGACAAGAATGTCAGGAAGCGGTCAGTTTGCGGACACCTTCATTGTCTAGACTGGCGGAGGGTAGCTACAGGCTACTTTGCAGGTCGTGTGCAAAAATAACCCAAACCGGGCTCCTGTTTGCCCGGTTGTCCCGCTTCCCGAGAGGAGTTACCTGATGCGCCTGCTCATCGTCGAGGACGAAGAAAAGACTTCCTCCTATGTGCATCGTGGCCTGAGTGAGCTCGGCTACATTGTTGATGTGGCGAGTAACGGTATCGATGGGCTGCATTACGCGCTGGAAATGGAATATGACGTCGTGATCCTTGATGTCATGTTACCGGGTAAGGACGGTTATGGCGTACTGGAGGGCTTGCGCCTGCAGAAGAAAACCCCGGTCATCATGTTGTCGGCCAGGGGCACGGTGGATGATCGCGTTCGCGGATTGCGCGAGGGCGCTGATGACTATCTAAGCAAACCCTTTTCCTTTGCCGAACTGGTCGCCCGCGTCCAGGCATTGATCCGTCGGCGCACCGCAGACTCGGCTGACCTGACCCATCTGCGCATCGACGACCTGGAGGTCGACCTGCAAGCGCGCAAGGTGACCAGGGCCGGCCTGCGGCTTGATCTGACGGCCAAGGAGTTTTGTCTGTTGAGCCTGCTGGCGCGCCATCAAGGAGAGATTCTTTCCAAAATGATGATTGCCGAGCAGGTCTGGGACATGAATTTCGACAGTGATGCCAACGTCGTCGAAGTGGCGATCAAGCGTGTCCGGGCCAAGGTCGATGTGCCTTATTCGCGCAAACTGCTGCATACCGTGCGGGGCATGGGCTATGTACTGGAAAGCCGTGAAGCCGACGGCAGACAAAATGGTACGTCATGATGAAAGGATCGATATCCAAGCGGCTCGCCCTGATGTTTGCGCTTTCGGTCATGCTGATCACCGCGATCAGCGCGACGCTGCTGCGCTGTTCCTTGAAGACATCGCTCGAAGAGCAGATGCAAAACGAGTTGATCCTGCGTCATTCCGTCCTTGATCCCGTGCTCGCAAAATACGATTCACCGGCGTTCTGGATCGGCTTGCGTGAAAAGCTGGACGGCCTGACGCCCACAGATGAGCGGGTGCGTTATTGGGTCCTGGTGGACAACCCGGCCTACAGCTATGGCGGGGGGATGCCAGACGGCCAGGATTGGTCGAAGCGCCCGGATGGATTCTTCAGCATGGCGATACCCGAACGGGATCGTCCCATGGTGCTGCAAGTCAAGACCATCCCCGCCATGGGTAATCGCCCGGAGTTGCGCTTTATCGTGGGGCTCGATTCAACGCCGTTCATGAAGACCCTGGACCATTTCACCAAGACGCTGATCCTGACTTCGGCGCTGGGCGTGGTACTGGTCGCGCTGCTGGGTTACTGGATCGCGCGTTTCGGCCTGGGGCCGGTCAGGCGCCTGAGCCGTCAGGCCAACAGCCTGCCGCCGGGTGATTCAAAGCAGCGACTGGATACCGAGGCACTGCCCGACGAGTTACAGGAACTGGCGGTGTCGTTTAACGGGGCCCTGGCTCGCCAGGAGGCCGCGTGGTGCCAGCTCGAAGGGTTCAATGCCAATGTCGCCCATGAGCTGAGGACGCCGCTGACCAACCTGATCGGGCAGACCCAGGTCGCGTTGGCTCACGGCCGTGATGTGGCTGAGCTTCAGGATCTGCTGCAGTCGAATCTGGAAGAGCTTGAACGCATGGGCACCATCGTCAATGACATGCTGTTCCTGGCGGGTGCGGAAAGTGGGCAGCGTGCAACCGAGCTCAGTGATGTCTCGCTCTACGAGGAGGCGTCAAAGACGGTGGAATACCTTGAGCCCGTGTTGCTCGACAAACATTTGAACGTGACGATCGAAGGCGACATGTGCGTGCGCATCGACCGACGCCTGTTTCATCGCTCCCTGGCCAATCTGCTGCACAACGCAGCGCGTTACGCTGTGCCGGGGAGCACCATCACGGTGAATCTGGTCAGCCACGGCATGCAGGTTGAGGTGAGCGTTTCCAATGCGGGTGAGCCCATTGACGACGTGCACCTGCAGCGCTTGTTCGAGCGTTTCTATCGCGCCGATGTCGCCCGGGCGCGAAGCGACGCGCACCATGGCCTGGGTCTGTCCATTGTGCGGGCAATAGCGTCCATGCACGGTGGACGAGTGTTCGCCCACAGCAAGGATGGCTTCAATACCTTTGGATTTTCCCTGATCAGCCAAGCAGCCCGCTAGTCATCGTCACGCGAGGCCCGGCGTGGCTCGCCGGGGTTTGACATCTTCCTGTCAGTCAGCAGTCACCTTGACGTCAGTCGCCCCTCCTTAGAGTGCTACGACCATCCCGGTAAGGACAGTCGTGGAGTCCACTATGAATATTCAAAACGTGTCGATTGCCAGTCTTCTGGCATTTATCACTCTGAGCGGTTTGCCTCTGTTTGCCGAAGAAAAAAACGATGTTCCCGCCTACGAATATGGCATGCCGCTGGACATCGCCAGGGTCATCCGCATTGAAGAACCGAAGTCGCAGGTGTGCGAGGTCGTGCGCGCCAAGATGACTTACGTGAATACCCAGGGGGTCACCGAGCGCGTCAGCTTTCTCCAGCAGTCTGAGGTGTGCACGCTTCAGTGACCGTCCGGCGGTGCTGGTTCTTCATCCAAATAAAGGGCTAAAACCATGAGCATCAGAACAGCAGCAACCGAAACTGGCCTATCGAATCATTTGAGCCGACTGGTGAAGCTGGCTCGAACACTCACCGTTGGCGCCGTGCTGCTCAGCGCGGTCAGTATCGATGCGTCCAGTCGCGCCGAGCCGAAACCGGACTGGTCGACCCGCGACATGCCTTCCCAGAAAGGTCGAATTGTCCTGATCACCGGCGGCACGAGCGGCATGGGCTACGAGGACGCACTGGCGTTGGCGCGGGCCGGCGCCGAGGTGATCATTGCTGCGCGCAACCCGGAGCGGGGCGCGCAGGCCATTGCGCAAATCAAAAAGTCCGTACCCGACGCCAAGGTGCAGTTCGAGGCCGTGGATCTGGCCAATCTTTCATCGGTACGCGACCTGGCCCAGCGTCTGAACCAGAGACTGCCGCGCCTGGATGTGTTGATCAACAATGCCGCCGTCATGGCGCCTCCTGAGCGGGGCGTCTCCGCGGATGGCTTCGAGCTCCAGTTGGCGACCAACTACCTAGGGCACTTTGCGTTGACCGGCTTGCTGGTGCCGTTGTTACGTCAAAGCCAGGACGCCCGCGTGGTGAGCCTGTCAAGCATCGCCGCGGCTCGCGGAACAATGAACTTCAACGACCTGCAAGCCGAGCAGCAGTACCAGCCACTGGCCGCTTATGCGCAATCCAAACTGGCCATCCTCCACTGGACATTGGCCTTGCAGCAGCGCAGCGAGGCCGAAGATTGGGACATTCGCAGTATTGCTGCGCACCCTGGCGTCGCCGTCACCGAGTTGGTCGCGCGTGGACCGGGTCTGAACAGCGAGTTCGGCCAGCGATGGGCCAAGGATCGCGACGCCTACCATTCAGCTGCACAGGGTGCGCTGCCCACCCTGTATGCCGCCACCGCACCTGAGGCGGTGGGTGGTGCCTATTACGGGCCGACCGGTGACGATGAAAAACGCGGCCCGCTGGGCTTCGCCAGGATGCCGCCGGCCGCCACCGATGAGGCAGATGCCGAACGGCTCTGGAGCATCTCCGAGCAACTGACCGGCGTTACCTACCGCTGATCAACGCTTGGGCACGGCAATCCGTTCCGTGCCCAGCCCCTCTGGCCTGTTGCGCCTTCCAGGAGTTTCCATGCGTACGCCTTCCTACCTGCATCGGCTGAGCCACGCCGTTAACGCCCGTGATGATGAGCTGCGCCCGGCGCTGTGCGGGTTCTTGTTGTTTCTCTGCCTCTTCACCGGCTACTTCATGCTGCGCCCGATACGTGAATCGATGGGCATCGCGGCGGGCGTGGAGAATCTGCAATGGTTGTTCACGGCGACTTTCCTGGTGATGCTGGCGGCCGTTCCACTGTTTGCCTGGGTCAGCTCAAGGGTCCCGCGCCTGCGCCTCGTCGATTGGGTGTATGGCTTCTTCGGGATCAACTTGCTGATGTTCGTCGAACTGTTTGAGTTTCAATCGGACAGTGTCTGGCTGGCCCGTACTTTTTACGTATGGATATCGGTTTACAACCTGTTCGTGGTGTCCGTGGCCTGGAGCCTGATGGCGGATGTATTCGACAGTGAGCAGGCCAAGCGTTTATTTGCTTTCATCGCGGCCGGCGCGAGCATCGGCGGGCTGCTGGGGCCGGCCCTGAGCGCGGCACTGATTGACGCCATCGGCGCATCGGGGTTGATGTTTCTGGCGGCCCTGTTGCTCGGTGTCACGTTGGTATTGAAGCGCGCGTTGATGGGATGGCGCGAGAAGGGCGGGGCTGGTCGACCCGGTGCGGCACCGACGCAAAGCCCCAGGCAGCCACTGCAGGGCAATCCGTTCAGCGGTTTGACGGCGGTGCTCAGGTCACCCTACCTGTTGGGGATTGCCGGGTTCGTCGTGCTATTGGCGACGGTCACCACCTTTCTCTACTTCGAGCAGGCGCGCCTTGTGGCCGAACATTTCCCAAGTCGCGAGGCGCAAGTCCGGGTTTTCGGCACCATTGATTTCATCGTGCAGGCAGGCGCCCTGGTCTCTCAGTTGTTCATCACCGGACGCATTGCGCCCAAGTTGGGGGTGCGTGCGTTGCTGGCGATCGTGCCGCTACTCATGTGCATCGGGTTCGTCGGCCTTGCGCTGGCCCCTGGCTTTGCGCTGCTTGCAGCATTGATGATCGTGCGGCGAATCGGTGAATACGCGTTCGTCCGACCGGGCCGGGAAATGCTGTTCGCACCCTTGGACGCCGAGAGTAAGTACAAGGCCAAGAACTTCATCGACACCGTGGTGTATCGCGGGGGTGATGCCGTGAGCGGTTGGGCCAAGAGCCTGCTCGACATGCTGGGGCAGGGCAGCGGCCTGGCGGCGCTGATTGGCGCCGGTTGCGCGCTGTTGTGGGCCTACCTGGGCTGGCAACTGGGACAGCGTGCCGACAATCGACAGCAGGCGCTGGGCGTGGGCGCCAGCGCCGTCGAAACATAACCCAAGGCGCGCAAGAGGGGCGCGCGGCGAGAGTGCTTGTTCGTCATCAGTCATACCGGTCAGCGCGTTGCTCGATCGCCTCGAAAATTGAAGTTCTATCTTGGGAAGTGTGCAGGGTTAAACGAACTTTCAGCGACGTTGAGTTTCAGCGCTAAAGTATATTTCCGTTACCGAATTAATGGTGGTGAACGCCAGAAAGAACACCCGATAGACAATTGGAAGGCCGGCCTATATTGATAATTTCTGTCCACTTGTCAACACGATTACAGCCCTTATTATTGCCTGACTAAGCGAATGGGAAGAGGGTTGTATGGGGCAGGTATTTGAAGGTTGCGTCAAGGTGATAGTGCCTTGTGGTTCATTGGGCGCGGGCGTTCGTGAAGAAGAAATTACTTATGGGCTGGTGGCCGGTGCGCAAGCAATTGCCACGGACGCCGGTTCTACCGACAGCGGCGCCGCTTATCTCGCACTTGGAAAGTCGAAGAATAACCGAGGAGCGGTCAAACGCGACTTGACGATATTAATGAAGGCGCAGGCGTGGTCCGGGGTACCGATAATTGTCGGCACGGCAGGGCAGGCCGGTGGCGATCTCAACCTGGACTGGACGCGCGATATAGTCCTGGAGGTGGCAGGAGAGTTGGGCGTAACGCCAAAGATTGCGCTCATCTATTGTGAGCAGGACAGGGAGACCGTAAAGAAGTTGAACGCACAGGGGCGGATCAAACCGCTCCCGCCTCACGGTGAGCTCGATGACGCTACGGTGGACAGCTGTGAACACATTGTGGCGGCCCTGGGCGTGGAGCCGTTCATCGCCGCGCTGGAGGCGGGCGCCGATATCATCTTGGCGGGGCGTTCGACCGATACTGCTGTAATCGCCTGTTATCCGATCTGGAAGGGCGCGCCCTGGGGCCCGTCCTGGCATGCCGGCAAAACGGGGGAGTGTGGTGTCCAGTGCGCCGTTAACCCGACATTAGGCTCGGGGATATTGCTCAGTGTTGATGCGCAGGGTTTCGACGTTGAGCCATTAAGCAAGGACAATCAGTGCACGCCCCATAGCGTCTCTGCACACATGCTTTATGAAAACAGCGACCCGTTTCGCTTGGTGGAACCCGGCGGTATCCTCAACGTCTCACAAGCGCGCTACCAGAAGCTGAACGAGCGAGCCGTTCGTGTTGTAGGGTCTGAATGGGAGACGATGCCCTACACCATGAAGCTGGAGGGCGCCGCGGCCGGTCTCTATCAGACAATCATGTTAGTGGGTATCCAGGACCCCGATGTACTCAATGATATTGATGGGTTTCACGACCGCCTGTTAGAAGCCCTGTACACCCGGACACGTCAATCCATCCCGCCGCAGGAGTTGGGCGAGTTTCATATCTCTCTGCGAATGTACGGCTGGAACGGCGTCACCGGCGTACAACCCCCCGTTGGAACTTTGCCTCCGCCGGAAATAGGCATGCTATTTGTCGCCACTGCGGCGACTCAAGAAATGGCCAATACAATTGCCCAAGCGTGCAATCCCTACTTTTTTCACTACCCCAGCGTAATGGGCAAGGAATTGCCTTCTTACGGCTTTGCTTTCACCCCGGCCGATATACCCCGCGGCCAGATTTATGAGTTCAAATTAAACCACGTGGTGCAGTTGGAGGATCCCTTTGAGTTGGTACGTATTCAATGGGTTGATCTTTGCGAGCCGGTATTGGCTGAGAAGGGGCTGGGATAATGGTTAAGTTACGTGATGTATGTCGGCATGTTCGATCCAAACAAGCCGGACCGTTCTGGATCACCTTCGATATATTTTTTGACGGACGCGAAAACTTCGAGCGTTACTCGCAAAGTGCTGCACTTTCATCGGCACAATTCGCAAGGCTTTATGGCACCGATCCGGCGCGGGTAAAACATATTCCCGTGGCTGACCTGGAAATGGTCAAGATTTCCTACCCGCGCGCTACACCGCAAGGCGGGATGGTGGAGCGTGACATGCATGCCGGCCAGCAATATGTGCGTTTACTCGACGTCGTTCTGGACTGAGTTCCTCACGCGCCACTTTGCAATAGGTGACGCCGTCGCCGTCACCGGCGAAAACCCAACCCCTGCACAGAACAGAGGCAACCATGAGTGATACGCCTATTGCGCTGCAACTTGCAGAGTACGCGCATAAGTTCAGGCATCAGTGTCTGCCTGAAGAAATCACCGCGCTCGTGCGACAGCGCTTCATTGACAGCCTGGCATGCATATTGGGCGCTTACGGAGCGGGGCCTGTGAATGCCGCCGTGTGTTATGCCGCTGCCAATCCCGCGAAGTCGTCCAGCGTATTCGGAACAACAATCCAAACGACGCCAGAGATCGCGGCGTTTGCCAATGGCGTGATGGTGCGTTTCCTAGACTACAACGACGGCTACATGGGGCTGGAGCCGGGCCATCCGAGTGACAATATTCCAGCCTGCCTCGCGCTTGCACAGGCTGAGGGGGCCACTGGGGCAGAACTCATTTCGGCCGTTGTGCTGGCCTATGAAATCCAGATGCGACTGCAGGACGCGGCCAGTCTGAACAAGCGCGGCTGGGACCACGTCAACTATATAAATGTGGCGATGGCCGCAGCGGCTTCCAGCTTGATGAAGCTGGATGTGGCGCAGACCGAACAGGCAATCAATATAGCGTTGAGCGCTCATCTGGCCATGCGCCAGGTTCGCAGTGGATCCCTGTCGGACTGGAAGGGCTGCTCGGCCGCAAACGCTGCCCGTAATGCGATCTTCGCTGCCCAACTGTCGCGTCACGGCATGACAGGCCCGTCGCCAGTGTTTGAGGGTGACATGGGTTTTTTCAAATTGGTCTCAGGCCCGTTCGACCTGGATACGGATCGTTTTGGTACGCCCGAAAATGGTGATTACGCTATACGGCGTTCCCTGACCAAGACCTTTCCCACCAACGGCGAGTTGCACACCGCCGTGTGGGCAGCCCTGGATATACGGGCTCGGATTGACGATCTCGACGATATCGCTTGCATCGTTATCGAAACCTCCGAGTTCAACCGTCGAGTGTTGGCTGACACTCCTGAAAAATGGTTGCCCAAGACGCGGGAGACGGCGGACCACAGTTTGCCCTACAACGTGGCCCGGTCGCTGCTCGACGGTGACATTACCCTGGGCTCGTATTCGTCCGCAAAAATAGCTGACCCCGCGGTGATTGCCCTGATGGGTAAGATCACCGTGGTGGAGGACGGCGCGCTCACCGCGTTGTTCCCGCGTCATCTTGCCAACCGGGTCAGCGTCACGCTGGTGTCAGGTGAAATCGTCGTGAGCGAGGTGATCAGCGGTCCGGGGTCCGTCGAAACACCGATGACCGATAGCGATTTTGAACGGAAATTCAGAAGGATGGCCTCACCGCATCTTGATGAGTCGGCACAGGCCAAGGTGCTGAGGTATGTTGCTGAACTTCAACACCAATCCGAATTTACAGCGCTGTTTGCAGCCATGGTCGCCTCTGGTTAGTCACTGGCGAGATGGGTCGCTCTTGGCAGAGTCCCCGTGTAACGAGCGCGGGGGCGAGCGTCATGATGCTGATTGTATTGCTCGCTGGCATGGGCTATCCAGCCGATCAATCTTCCGACACCGGCCAGTGCGATCTCCTGCCGATGCAACCCAAGTTTTCTGCCGATGAAGCTCACCAGGAGAATGAACTCCGGTGGGTAGGCGACGAGTTCCGAGGCGACGGAAAAAGCTTTCTGTAGCTTTGCAAATTCACTGTCGCCCTCGAAGGCGGCGGTCAACGCCTTCATCAGATTGGTCGCGCGTGGGTCACTGATTGAGTGGACATTAGGGCCAAACCCTATGATGTGCCCCTCCTGGCTGTAGCGTTGCAAGATCGGTTGGGTGGGATCTGCGGCTGTACATATTTCCTCGATCATTCTGCTGGCGGCTTCGTTTCTGCCATAGGCGATCTTATGCCCCCTGGCGGCCGCGAGTCCTGCGATCGCCGCGTAATAGGGGGTGGCGCCGGTCGTTGCCGCAACGCGAACGCTGTGAGTGGCGTGGTCCAGTTCATGATCGACGCTGAGGATCAGAAGGCGCCTGATCAGATCGGCGTGCTCCGGCGGGGCTCCGCAGGCCTGGGTAATAAATTCGTGCAAGGGCTGCGTGCTTGGCTGGGTTGCGCCCACGACCAACGCGGCGAACCATCTCACGACATCGGCGCCGGTGCGTGCATAGCTGTCGATGGAAAGATCGAAGGCTTTGGGGTTCTCCCTTTGTACCAGAGGGAAAAGCGCAATGGCCTTTTCCGGCGCTGACATATGCTCATAGATCTTCAGCAATTTGGCGCTATCCTTCGGCGCGCGAGGTAGCGACGGTCCGAACGCCGATGGCACCTGCCACATCAATCCGGCGACCTCCTCAACCGTGGCGTGGTCGGCGAGCTCGACGACGTCGTGCCCCCTGTAGAAGAGCCCGTCATCGGTGATCAAGGTAATGGCGCTGTCCGATGAAGACGAGCGCTTTGCCGCGTGCCCCGCGGGGCTTTTCACCAAGCGCTGGATGTCTTCGGCCCAATAGCGCCGCTTGGGCGTATTGGCGATCTTGACGGACCGAATGTTCTTGCGGCTGACGTAGGCATAAAGCGTTGGCAGGCTGACCCCCAGCATTCCAGCCGCTTCTTCTGCCGAAAGGTAAAGGTCTTCTTGATCAGGCATGACGGATCCGAACAGGTTGATGGCGGTTTGTACATATTCACTAAATATACCCGCCTTGCGTCAATGTCTACCAGGATATCCATTTCGCCGTGCTTTCGATGGGGGGAACAATAGCCGGTCTACCAGGAGGGCCCAACGGAGGCGGGAATCAAAAATCTGCCTCGTGTTGCTTCGATGCCGTGCCACCGGCATATTTTCCCCAGCATTTGCTGGATGTTGACGAAAAAAATCAAGATTTACAGTGTTTTCTCCCCTATGTAGATTCTTCGGGAGTGGCCGGTCGTTCACATTGATTTGCTACGACATTGATAAAAAAAACAAGAAAAGGTGATAGGCATGGCTTGGTTAGGTTTCGCAATGGTCATCACGTTTATGGCGTTGATCATCAGCAAGCGACTTTCTGCTGTGACGGCGCTCATCCTCATCCCGATTGCTTTCGGCCTGGCCAGCGGTGCAGGACCGGAGCTGGGCGGCATGGTGATGGACGGCGTCCAGCAAGTAGCGCCAACGGCACTGATGTTGATGTTTGCAATCCTGTATTTCGCAATCATGTTCGACGCGGGGCTGTTCGAGCCCGCGGTTCGCCGGATCTTGCGTTATGTGGGAAATGATCCCCTACGCGTAGTGCTTGGCACCGCTTTGCTGTCGTCGGTCATCTCGTTCGATGGGGATGGGGCAACGACGGTGTTGATCGTAACAACGGCGTTTTTGCCGCTCTACCTTCGCCTTGGGATAAATCCGCTGATCCTTGCACTGATGCTTCTACTGACCAACACGGTCGTTAACATTATTCCTTGGGGTGGGCCGGTAGCGCGGGCGGCCAGTGCTCTGCATCTGGATGTGAGTGAAATTTTCCTGGGGCTTGTCCCCGCCATGTTTGCAGGCCTTGCATACGCGTTCGTCGTCGCTGTGTGGATAGGCCGAAAAGAGCGGCGTCGCTTGGGGTGGACGCCTGTTGCAAAGGGGACCGCCTCAGAAGAACCACCTTTGCCCATTATTGAATCAGCCACGCACAAACCAAAGCTGTTTTGGGTCAACCTGGCACTCACGGCTGCGCTGATGTACGCCATGGGAACAGGATTGGCGCCTTTGCCTTTGGTGATGATGGTTGGTTTTTCCCTGGCGTTGCTGATCAACTATCCGCGCTTGGCGGAACAGAAGGCGAGAATCGCAGCGCATTCTGAGAGTGTGTTAACGGTCATTGCTCTGATATTCGCTTCAGGGGTCTTCACGGGCATTCTTTCCGGCACGGGAATGGTCGATGGGATGTCGGCGCGGATCGTGCAGATGGTTCCTGACGGTAGCGGGCAGTACTTCAGCATTATTACCGCCCTTGTGGCCTTGCCTCTTAATTTCCTGCTTTCCAATGACGCGTTCTTCTTTGGGATCTTGCCAGTGCTTGGCGCGGCGGGCGCCGAATATGGCATTGACCCGATGCACATCGCACGCGCCTCGGTGCTGGGGCAACCGGTTCACGCATTAAGTCCACTCGTTGCCGCTGTTTATCTCATCAGTGGGATTATCCAGCGGGACATGGGGGAGATGCAAAGATACTGCTTGCTGTGGGCAATCGGCAGCAGCCTCACGCTCATTGCAACGGCCATCGTTACAAGAGCAATTATTTAAAGATTCACCTGTACGCCCGCACTGCTTATTTGAAGCAGTGCCAGCTCACGCCTGCTCATTGAGAAAATAAAAATAATAATTGAGGTGATCATGAAATCGACTAAAGCCGTCGCAACGACTTATCTTGCTACGCTGTTGGCATCGGGCAGTTGTTTCTCCGCAAGTATTAGCTATCCGGACAGATTTCAGCATGAAGGCAAGTTGAATGCTTATCTCCGATCTGCGTATATCAATACTCGAATATCCAACGATCTGATTGAGGATAACTTCGGTGGGTTTTCGACCGGTTCCGAGTTGGGTGGGCTAGGGGTCGGCGCGATCCTGGACTACAACTCTAACTACTGGGGCGGCGTCGTTGGCTTTGATGCGTCCCTGTACGGTGTGGCCATGATTGATTCCGAGCAGGACAGCCGTGACCTGTTTGATAATGACGACGGTTCTAACGGTGGCTTTGCAAAAATCGGGCAAAGTTACTTGAAGTTGCGCCACGTCGGCGAGGGATGGAACGCGGATTCGCAAATAGGTCGAGGCCGATTTGACGCCGGCACCCTGGTCAGCAATGACACGCGACTCGTGCCAGGTTCCTATCAGGGCGCGCGTGCCCATTTCAACTTGACTGACATGGGCATCGGGCCGTTGCCCGGAACGATGGCTTTCGAAGCGGCTTACATCGATCGAAGTTCTCCCCGGGACAGGCAGGCGTTCGGAAAGCTGATCAGCCAGTCGGGTGAGGAAATAAGCAACGTCTACACCTATGGGGTCAACTACGATCTAAAGGCCGTTGAGTTGAGCTATGCCCGTGGTGTGTCAAAGGACTTCAATGAAAATACCCGTTATGGCTTGACCCTGCAGGCACCTATCGGTGAAACGGCAGGGGTCATTTTAGACACCCAGTATTATCGGTTCCAGAAAGCCGGACGATTGTGGGAGCAAGATTGGTCCGTCGGTGATGCGGCCTATGATAAAGAGGCTACGTGGTTAAACGTCAATCTCGGTCTATTGCTTGATAAGTTGCGCCTGGGTGTTTCCTTCTCCGAAACAAAAGCCGAGCTGAGCAATGGCAACCTTGGCTATGCCTACTTTGATCATGCAGATAATGTTGATGGAAGAATGGATGCGTGGACCCGTTCCGGCAACGATTTCAACAATCATGGTGAAAGAACCTGGCAAGTAGGCGCCGAGTACGACCTGAGCGGTATTTCACTCCTCGGGGCATCATTGGATGGGTTTAAAGTCATGGCGCTCTATAAGCAAGGAAACTTTGACGCCGTGAACCCTTTCAGTGGCCAGAAAACGGATGTGTGGGAAAGGCAAAACGAATACCGCGTTTATTATCGGTTCGATGAAAAAGAATACGCCGGCCTGTCCGTGGGACTGATTTATATCGATTACCGAATCGACCAGGACTTCGTTGCGCTTGTTTCCGCCCAACCCAATAACGTGGTCAATGGCTCAGAAGCCCGGGTGTACCTGGATTATGCGTTTTGAGCGGAGTGTGTTCATGGAATACGGGTTATTCAAACCCTGTCGAGAGGTGTGCGATGCCTAGATTTCGTCATCGGGTCGTGGTCACTCAGCGTTTTTTTGATTCGGCGACCATTGATTTCCTCACGCATTGCGGTTGCGAAGTCATCCTCGCAGAACTTGCGCCGGGCGTGGCGGACGGAAGTTTAAATGAGCGTCAGTTGATCGACCTCTTGGTCGACGCTGACGGGTGGATTTTAGGGCACGCAAATGTGACCGCCAGCCTGCTCGGCGCGCTCCCTCGGCTCAAAGTGATCTCCCGTCGTGGCGTGGGCTATGAGCGCATCGATACGGCAGCGGTGGAGGCAGCCGGAAAGGTCGCCACGATCGCCGTCGGTGGAAATGATGCAAGCGTTGCTGACCATACGATCGCGCTGATGCTCGCGGTGTGCCGCAAGCTGAAACAGTGTCAGGCGGGCCTGGCTGCCAATGATTGGAGCATTCCGTTGGGCGGTGACCTGTATCGCAAAACGGTCGGCATCGTCGGGTTGGGCAGAATCGGTAAAGGCGTCTTGCTGCGTCTCGCCGGGTTCGAAGTCAAACCCCTGATTTATGCCCCCCGTCCAGACAGTTCGGAAAAATCCAAGGGGGGGCAAAGCTGCTTCGTAGACCTGGAAACCCTGTTTCAGGAAAGTGATTTTATTACGCTTCATGCTCCCCTTAACCCGCACACCCGGGGAATGATTGACAGCCGCGCTTTGCAGTCAATGAAAGCTTCTGCGGTACTTATCAATACCGCCCGAGGTGGGCTGGTGCGCGACGCGGATCTGCTGCAAGCCCTGCAACAGGAAGAAATCGCGGGAGCGGGACTCGATGTGTTCGAAAGCGAGTCTGATCCTTCGCTGTCGGCAGTGACAGAGCAGCTCATCCAACTGCCCAACGTGGTTGTGACCCCCCATGCCGGCGCCTCTACGGTGGAGGGCTTGAATCGCACCAATCTAATTGCAGCCCAGTGTGTGGTGGCGGTTCTGGAAGGCCGTAGCCCGCCTGAGCACTGTGTCATTGCAGACGGACGTCGACAGACCGTTCCAAAGGAAAATATATGAACGCCAAGATCAAGGTACTTACGCCAACGGGTGCAATCGGCACTGGATTTCCAAGGGAGGCGTTTGAGAAAGCGCTTCTGGAATGCCCCGATGTGATTGCAATGGATGCCGGGTCCACCGACTCGGGCCCTCACTATCTCGGGACCGGCACGACAAAGTCTTCCGCTTCGATATTGCGCGCAGAGCTTCGGGTCTTCATGCAGGCCCGGGAGAAACTGGGGATCCCGCTAATCATCGGCAGTTGTGGGACCTGTGGTTCCGACGCCGGTGTCGATTTGATGCGCGGGCTCTGTGAGGAGGTCGCCGCAGAACTGGGGCAGACCGTACGTATTGCGGGTATCTACAGCGAGCAGCCAGCAAGCGTTGTGAAAACAGCGTTATGGGAGAAACGGATCAAACCGTTGCAGCTTGATTTTATTGATGATGCCCTGGTGGATCGCTGTTCCCGAATCGTCGCACTCATGGGCGTGGAGCCGTTCATTCATGCGCTCGAGGAAGGCGCGGATATTATCCTGGCCGGCCGCTCCACGGACACCGCCGTCATGGCCTCCCTACCGATCATGCGAGGGGGGCATCCAGGGGCCGCCTGGCACGCCGGAAAGATTCTAGAATGCGGCGCGTCCTGCACCACCACACCCGCCCAGGCCGTGGTCATGGCAACCATTGACGAAACGGGGTTCACCATCGAGGCGATCGGCGAGGGTGCCCGGCTGACGCCACGATCGGTGATGGCTCACATGCTCTATGAGAACAGCAATCCCTACGTGCTCGTCGAGCCCGGTGGTGTGCTGGATGTCGAGGGGGCGGTGTACACCGCGATCGGCGAGCGAACCGTGCGGGTAGAAGGCTCGATCTGGAAACCCAGTGAAGATTACACCGTCAAGCTGGAAGGTGCGGCGCCTTGCGGGTTTCAATCGGTTGTCATGAGTATTGTCCGGGACACCGAATACCTTGAGCGCTTCGATGAATGGCTGGCCTGTCTCGATGCAGTGATGCGCCAGCGAATAGAAAAACATCTGAACATCGGATCGGGCGACTACGACCTGCAGTTTCGTGCGATTGGCAGGAACGCGGCATTAGGTGAATTTGAATCGCGATCCGCCACCCCAGTGGAAATAGGCGTCATGGCCATGGCGACTTCCGCGACGGCCGAGCGCACGAAAGACATCGTCGCTTTGCTCAATCCCTACCTGTTGCACTTCCCGTTGCCAGGTGACAAAGACCTGCCCACCCATGCGTTCCCTTTCTCTCCGGCCTCGATGGATCGCGGGGTGGTCTATGAGTTCGTGCTCAGCCATGTGATGGTCGTGGCGAATCCGTTGGCACCTTTTCGATTTGACATGAAAACCATTGAGGCAGCGTGAAATGAATACCATGGAAGCACTTGGCTACGAAATCCGCTCCAAGAACGCCGGGCCCTTTTCTTTGACCATTGATGTGTTTTGTCAGGACTCGGACGTTTTTGCCCGGCTGGCTGCCGAGCCGAAACTGCAAGCGCCGGCCATTGCCCGGCTCTTTCGCCGGAGCGTTGAATCGATCAGCGTGTTTCGAATCGAGGCTTTGAATGTCATCAAGATCAGCCTGCCGCGCCCTGTGATACAGGGGGCGCTTCAGGATCGTGATATGCATGGCGCGCAATGGGCCTTCATGGTGAGGGACGCACTCCTCGCAGCCGAACAATCATCAGACTGAGCCCGTCATCAAGGCCGGTGCCAAATGGCGCCGTCATTCAACGTGGCGCCAGACTACAGATAATCAGGGGGGACGATGTCCAGGCTCGGTGGGAAGTGCGAAAACCCGAAAGTGGGCGGCGAGGGGAACGACGGTGTGCTCGTCGATCCGAATGAGGTTCATCCAGACTTGGTTGGCGTCGCGGGTACGTTACGTCAATTGGGTCTGCTCCCCGTGGTCGAAGGGGAGATCCACAAGGTCCGCGCTCAGTTGGAACGAATTGGCGCATGGGCGTCGCGACCCAGCGTGCCTCTGTCCTGCGAGCGCATGTTGGGGTTTTCGGTCAATTGTCGGGTTGTTCCGTGCAAGCTGTATTGGCCGGAGGACGATGACACGCCTTTGCTGATGTTCTATTGCCACGGCGGAGGATTCCGGCACGGAACGCTCGCCGATTGGGACGCTCCTCTACGTCAGTGGGTGCGTGACAGCGGTATGGCGGTGTTGTCCATCGGCTATGCCCTCTCGCCGGAATACCGTTTTCCGGTGGCGTTTAACGAGGTGGTGTCGATTGTCAGCAGGGTCATCAACCTGGGGGCCATCACTCATTGTCCGGTGCGCGGTTATGCCCTGGGTGGAGACTCGGCAGGCGCCAACCTGGCCCTGGGTACCGCCCTTGCCCTGCGCGACGCCGGACTGGATGCGCTGCGACAGTTGGTGCTGTTTTACGGCTCTTATTCTCGACGCGTTTCTTCCGATTCATGGCAGAGACTGGGTGGGTATGGAGGGCAGAACTTGTCTGCCAAAACGATGAGGGCCTACTGGGCGAGCTACCTGGCTGAGGATGAAGATGACTGGCGCGTGCAGCCGATCACCGCTGACCTGGCGGGACTTCCACCTGTGCGCTTGATCGTCGGAAGCCTTGATCCTTTGTACGACGAGAACTGTGAACTGGCGGATAAATTGCGGGCTGCCGGTGTGGCTACGAGCCTGGAAGTCCTGGCGAACATGACCCACGGCTTCATGCGATTCAACGAAGTTGCACCGGTCGTACGGGATGTGATTTTTGCGCAAGCCATTGCGTTGCGTAAGGCACTCGCGTAGATCGCTGTCCGGTCAATCAATCTGACTCTGAACATTGACCCCCGTGGCCCCAGGTTTTGGTCTGGCGCCTTCTTCATCATGAGGCGAACGCTAAATGCTGATTTTTAGAGCCCTTGCTTCTTCACTTCTCACACGGATTTGTCTTGGGGGCATCGTAACCCTTGCGTTCAACGCAATGGCTGCCGGTGAACTCCCGGTCGGTCGTGCCGCCGGTGATATGGATCTTTCTCCGTTTTATCGCTGGCAGGATCCAATGCCCACTGCGCCCGGTGTTTTGCTGAGGAGCGAAACGCTGAAGCCGCAGGAGAGGGTGCCCGCGGCGGCGCAAACTATCCGCATGCTCTACAGTTCCACGGACCAGCGTTGGAACTCAGGTCAGGTGCCTGTCAGCGGCACGCTGTTTCTGCCGACCGGTCCTGCTCCGGCAGAAGGTTGGCCACTCTTGGCCTGGGCGCACGGTACGCTGGGGATCGCCGACATATGCGCGCCCTCGTGGACCGGGTTCAGAGCACGTGACGCTGCGTACATCAATCGTTGGCTGGAGCGCGGATTTGCCGTCGTGGCAACCGACTATCAAGGCCTGGGAGGTCCAGGGCCTCACCCGTATACGGTCTGGCAGGCAGAAGGAAGTTCCGTCCTGGATGCGGTTCGTGCTGCCCGGGCCCTCAAGCCTGGTGTCATTTCCAACCGCACGATCCTGGCAGGGCAGTCCCAGGGAGGAGGCGCCGCTCTGGGCGCGTCAATACTCGCCGCCAGCTATGCACCTGAGCTCAAGATCCTCGGCGCGGTCATCACGGCGCCCAACAGCACATTCCCCGACGGGCCCATCGCGCTAGAGGCGCGCCATTCCAACACCGTGTTCCTGTCATTGGCGACGGGCGGCTTACGCGAAAACGCGTCCCGAATTGATGACCTGCTGACACCGGCAGGGCTTGAGCTTCTCGACGTTGCCCGGCAAAGCTGTACGCGGGAAATTGCCCTCAAGTCGCGGGAGCTGAAAATCGGTTCATTTTCGCAACTGCTGACCATCAGTGCGCAATCGTTGAGCGCTCTGCGCACTCCCACCACCGATATGCCCCAGGCAACGATTGCTTTTCCATTGCTGATTGCCACCGGCCAGGCGGATGAGACCATCACTCCGGTACGACAGTATGCGGTTGCGGCGGCACTGTGCGCTGCTGGAAACCAGGTCACCTGGCAGCGCTATGAAGGACTGGGGCATGACGGGGTGATGCATGGCTCGTTGAATGAAGCGTTTGCGTTTGCACGTTCCCAACTCGAGGGGCAGCGCTATGACTCGAACTGCGCCACGATCCAGAAACCTGGCGCACCGGGTGAAAGGGATCCGAGCGCTCCCTTTAACGATGATTGAACAAGGGTGAGCCCCTTTGCGCATCGTCTTACCGCAATCCTTTATCGACTGTCAGCCGATGCCGGTCGATAAGCGCTGCGCAGCCGTCAAAGTTCACGACCCAGAATGCGATCCAGTGAATGACGACCGCCCCCCTTGAAGGCGATATACGTGAAAAGAAAGCCCATCAATACCGGGTATTCGATGCCTCGGTCTATCCAGGGCCAGTTCGGGCCAAGGATGTAAGCGATCGCCGCCATCTGTATGGCCATCGCCACCGCCAATGGCCGGGTTGCTAATCCTAGCGCCAGCAGCAACCCACCCAAACCTTCAAGCCAGGCAACGAACAGGCCCAATAGCTGGGGGAATGGCAAATGCAGCACGTTTTCGATCAGGTGAATCGAACCGGCCATGGGATCGGCCATCGACCCGTGTGAAGTTCCCAAGAGCTTGGGCAAGCCATGGGTCACCATGATGATGCCCAGGCATAACCTGAGCATTGCATAAGCCAGAGGCTCGCCCGATTGGTAAAAAATACCCAGGGCCGGGAGGAGCAGCTTCGAGGGCTGTTCAGCATGGGGAGCATGAGAGGTCGGTTTCATCTGAATGATGTCCTGGGGTGGTTTTATCAAAAGGCTGACGAGAAGATTGTGGTGTCTTCCGGTCGATGGATAAATCGACCGGGCTGCAATGACAATTCACCTCCCATGAACAATCGGTGCACGGTGACCCCCTTGCGCCGTCGTGAAAGTAATACTGATTGCTTCAAAGGGCTGGATTAGTCAGGTATCGCAGGTAAGACTGTTCATCCCTCACCCATAAAAGGCGTCAACGATGGACAAATTCGATGCCTTGCAACTGTTCATCCGCATCATCGAGCAAGGCAGCTTTACTCGTGCAGCCAATGGTCTGGATATCCCGCGGGCGACTGCGACGCTGGCCATCAAGCAACTGGAGCGTCAGCTCGGGGCGCGTCTGCTCGAGCGAACAACCCGGCAGGTTCGGCCGACACTCGACGGCCAGGCCTTCTATGAGCGCTGCAAGGCTGTGCTCGCCGATCTGGAGGATGCCGAGTCTTCACTCAGCACGGTCGTGGCGAATCCACGTGGCACCTTGCGTCTGGATTTGCACGGGAGCCATGCGACCCGGATCATCCTCCCGAACATCCAGGATTTTCATCGGCGCTATCCCGAAATCAATCTGGTCATCAGCTGCGGTGACCGGTTGGTGGACCTGGTCAGCGAAGGTGTCGATTGCGTGGTCCGTGCAGGTAATCCGCGTGATTCTTCGCTGGTGGCCAAGCGGCTGGCGTTGATGCCTGAAGTCGTCTGTGCCAGCCCCGGCTATCTGGCCGAACACGGCACGCCTATGTTTCCACAGCAGCTTGCTGAACATCAGGCCGTGGGCTTCTTTGCCAGCAACCACGACATACGTTACCCCTTCACCTTCGTCATTGACGGCCAAGTGGTCGAGCTGGAGCCGGGCGGCTGGATTTCAGTCAATGACGCCGAGTCTTACTGCTGCTGTGCGTTGAACGGCTGCGGACTGATCCAGGTGCCGCGCTTTCGCGTGGAGCAATACCTGGCGTCAGGGGCGTTGGTCGAGGTCCTCAGTGACTGGCCCAGTCCAGGACTGCCGATTTCGGTGCTGTATCCGTATCACCGCCAGCTCTCCCCGCGACTCAAGGTGTTTGTCGAGTGGGTGAGCGCTCTGTATGTCGAACGTTTTGGACCGCTGACCTGACGGCCTTCGCTTCATGCGCTGTTCGATGGACGCAACGGCAGGTCACGCAAGCGTTGACCCGTCAGCGCGAAAACCGCGTTGGCCACGGCCGCAGCGATAGGGGGCGTTGCCGGTTCGCCTACACCGCCAGGGCTCTCGGTGCTGGGCAGTACATGCGCCTCGATCTGCGGCATTTCGTTGATGCGCAGTACCCGGTAATCGTGAAAGTTGGACTGTTGGACCCGGCCCTCCTTGATGCTCATCTGCCCGAACAACGCTGCACTGAGACCGAAGACAATAGCGCTTTCCATCTGTGCCTTGATGTTGTCAGGGTTGACCGGGATGCCGCAGTCGATCGCGCACACCACGCGATGTACGCGGATATTCCCACCTTCGATGGAAACTTCCACCGCTTGAGCACAGTAGCTGCCAAATGATTGATGCACGGCGAGGCCATGGCCGCGCCCCGGTGCCGGCGTGCGCCCCCAACCGAAGCGTTCGGCGGCAAGGTTCAACACGCCCAGGTGCCGTGGGTCCGATTCAAGCAGCAGGCGTCGATAGGCCAGTGGGTCCTGCTCGGCGGCGTGCGCCAGTTCATCCACCGCGCTCTCCATGACGAACGCGTTGTGGCTATGGCCAACGGAGCGCCAGTACCACACGGGAATGTTCGACCGGGGGGAGTGCGCTTCGACCCGATACGCCGGGCTGCGCATGATGTAGGGCGAGTCGCTCATGCCTTCGACCGACGTCGGATGAATGCCCGGCGCATCCGGAAATATCGACTGACCCGCCGAGGTTTGCGACCAGGCCACCGGTCGCCCATCAGGCCCGAGGGCAACACGCAGGTGTTGTGCGAAGGCTGAACGGTAGTATCCACCTTGCATGTCATCCTCGCGGCTCCAGAGGGTTTTCACCGGCACGTTCACAGCCTTGGCGACCTCCACCGCTTCGGCAATGAAATCCTGCAACGCCCGCCTGCCAAAGCCGCCGCCCAGGAAGGTGGTGTGAATACGTATTTGCTCAGGGGCAAGGCCGGTGATCTTCGCGGCGGTTCGTTGATTGAACGTTTGCATCTGGCTGCCGACCCAGATGTCACAGCCGTCGTCGCTGAGCTTCACGGTGCAGTTGAGTGGCTCCATTGTGGCGTGCGCGAGGTAGGGCACGGTGTATGTCATCTCGATTATTTTTTGGGCCGTCTTCTTTGCTGACTCGACCTCGCCGTGTTGCGTGACGACTTGGCCCGGTGTGTGGGTCAGGGCGGTTAAATCCTGGCGTTGCTGATCGCTGTCGAGGATGACGGTGCCGCTTGCAGCCTCCCATTGCACTTGCAGCGCATCGCGCCCGCGCTTGGCCGCCCAGTAATGATCGGCGACGACCGCAATGCCGCTGGGGATCTGAACCACATGGCGTACGCCAGGCAGTGCCTTGGCCTGGGTCGCATCGAAGGTGCGGACCCTGCCGCCGAGCATCGGCGCCCGTGCAACCACGGCGCAGAGCAAGCCGTCGAACTGGATGTCGATGCCATACTTCGCGCGCCCGCTGATCTTTTCTGGCGAGTCCAGCCGTAAGGCGCCCTTGCCGATCAGCGTCCACGCCGCCGGATCTTTCAGGGGCAGCGTCGCCGGATCTGGCGACGGCAGCGTGGCGGCCTGTTCGGCCAGTTCACCATAGCGCAGACGGGTGTTGCCGGCGATGACCTCGCCATGCTCTGTGCGCAATGAGCTGGGTGCCTGGCCGAGACGAATGGCCGCCGCCTGGATCAACAGCGTCCGCGCCATTGCGCCCGCCCGGCGATAACGCTCGAACTCATCACGAATGCTGGAAGAGCCGACCGTGCCCTGAAACCCCCGCCGGAGACTGGCATAGACGGCGGCGGCCGGCGCATGCTCGACCTTGAGTGTGCTCCAGTCAGCGTCCAGTTCTTCGGCGATGAGCAGGGTCAGGGTGGTCCAGACCCCCTGACCCATCTCGGCATGAGCCAGGAAAATGGTGATGCTGTCATCCGGAGCTATGCGCAGGAAGGCATTGGGCGCGAATTCGGCGGACTCCAGGTCTTGCGCCATCAGGCGTTTGCCTGCGGGCACCGTGAAACCGACAATCAGGCCAGTGCCGAGCACGACGCCAGATTTAAGAAAACTGCGACGAGAAGAGACAATTGTGGCATTCATTGCAGAGCACTCCCTGGCTGAAAGGTGGCTGATGGGATGGGGTCAGGCCTTGCTCAATTCGGCGGCGCGGTGGATGGCCAAACGAATGCGCTGGTATGTGCCGCAGCGACAGATATTCCCGGCCATGGCCTGATCGATGTCGGCGTCGGTGGGGGCAGGGTTGCTTGTCAGCAATGCCGCGGCGGCCATGATCTGGCCGGACTGGCAATAGCCGCACTGGACGACATCCAGTTCGGTCCAGGCACGCTGAACCGGATGGCTGATATCGGCTGACAGGCCTTCGATGGTGGTGATCTTTTTACCGGCCAGGGCACCGACAGGCGTGATGCAACTGCGCTGGGGCGAGCCGTCGATATGCACGGTGCAGGCGCCGCATAAACCCATCCCGCAGCCGAACTTGGTACCGGTCATGTTCATCAGGTCTCGAACGACCCACAACAGCGGCATATCGTCGGGCGCATCCACCTCCAGTTCGCGTTCATTGACCTGTAGCTTCATCGTTGACTCCCAGTCTGCAAAGAGAAGATCCGTGGCGACATTGAAAACACCGATGGCGACAGACACCATCGCGCTCAAACCGGATCGATGATCGGCAATCACTCACCGGGTTTGTCGCTAGTGGGGATCGAGAGAGAGCTTACAAGGCAGCTGCTCTGGCTATAAAGCCAGCAGATTTGAATGGTCTGTGCAGGACGCAATAACAATATTGACGGATGCTGGAGGTCGCCATGAGGCGCTCTACCATTGGCGCGGTAGCCTCGGCCCGAGGCTACCGGCTTGGCTTCTATTGAGCTTTTGCATAGCGTCGGTCGGACTTGCCGGCCTTGAGGATTGCCCCAGGCACCGGGTGGCCGACCAGCGTTGGCAGGGTGGCCGCCGCCGACAGTAACTTGTCCAGGTCGACGCCGGTGTCCAGTCCCATGCGCTGGAACATGTGCACCAGATCCTCGCTGCAAATATTTCCGCTGGCACCCGGCGCATAGGGGCAGCCGCCCAGCCCACCGAGCGAGGCATCGAAACGATCGATGCCGGCGTCCAGTGCCGCCAGGGCATTGGCCAGCCCCATGCCTCGGGTGTTGTGAAAGTGCAGGGTGAACGGGGTGTGCGGCCAGCGCGCCAGGGCTTCACGGCAGATGCGCACGACCTGTGCCGGATCGGCCATGCCTGTGGTGTCACACAAGGTTACGCCCTGCACGCCGATGTCCAGCAAGCGCTGGATCAGCCCATGGACCCGCGCTTCGGCGACCTGGCCTTCGAACGGGCAGCCGAAGGCGGTCGACAACGAGGCGTTGATGAACACGCCGCTTCCCTGGCTGACGGCAATGATCTGGCGGAACTGCTCGAGCGATTGTTCGGCCGTCATGCGCAGGTTGGCCATGCCATGGCTGTCGCTGGCCGACATCACCAGGTTGATCTCGTCAACCTCGCAGGCCAATGCCCGCTCACAGCCCTTCACATTGGGCACCAGCACGCTGTATTCCACCCCTGGCACGCGACGGATGCCGCGCATCACCTCTTCGGCATCGCGCAGGCTGGGAATCGCCTTGGGTGAGGTGAAGGAGGTGACCTCGATTTTCGCCAGGCCGGTTTGCGCCAGGCGATCGATCAGGGCGATCTTGTCTGCGCTGGGGATGAACTGGGCTTCGCTCTGGAAGCCGTCGCGGGTGACGACTTCCTGGATGTACAGGCGTTTGCTCATGGGGCGGTTCTCCGGGTGACGGTGAGGGGGCGCAAGCCTTTTTTGCAGGCACCTCCTTGTTCAGATGATGCCGCGCTCGCGCAGGCCGCGGACCTGTTCGCCGCTCAGGCCCAGACCGGCCAGCAGGTCGTCGGTGTGTTCGCCTAATTGTGGGCCGCCGGCGCCGAGACGCCCCGGGGTGCGGCTGAGTTTGGGCAGTACGCCCGGCACTTTCAGCGCGCCGGCGCTGGTCTGCACGGTCTCGATCATCTGGCGCGCAAGGTAGTGCGGGTCCTTGACGATATCGGCGGCGGTGTAGGGGAATCCGGCCGGCACCAACGCCTGATTCAGTGCCTCCAGGACCTGATCTCGATCGTGTTGCCGGGTCCATTCGGCGATGGCCGCATCGATACGCTCGGCGTGTTCGCCACGCCCGTCGTTATGCGCCAGGCGCGGGTCGTCGGCCAGATCCGGGCGGCCGATCAGTTGCATCAATCGTTTGTAGATACTGTCGCCGTTGCCGGCGATCAGCACGTATTGACCGTCGTTGCAGGGATAGGAGTTGGACGGCGTGATACCCGGCAGGGCGCTGCCGGCGGGCTCGCGAATATAACCACAGGCGTCGTACTCCGGCACCAGGCTTTCCATCATGGCAAACACCGATTCGTACAACGCCACGTCAATGAACTGGCCCATGCCGCTGGTGTGGCGCTCCTGCAAAGCAAGCAGCACGCCGATGACCCCATACAGGGAAGACAACGAATCGCCCAGGCTGATGCCGACCCGTACCGGGGCCTGACCCGGGTGACCGGTGAGGTGGCGCAGGCCGCCCATGGCCTCGCCGATGACACCGAAGCCGGGGCGGTCGCGATAGGGACCGGTCTGCCCGTAGCCGGAGATGCGCAGCATGATCAGGCGCGGGTTGATCTTCGACAGCGTGTCCCAGCCCAGCCCCCAACTTTCCAGCGTGCCGGGGCGAAAGTTCTCGACCAGTACATCGGCTTCGGCCACCAGCCGGCGGACAATTTCCTGACCTTCCGCTGCTTTCAGGTTAAGGGTCAACGACTGCTTGTTGCGCGATTGCACATGCCACCAGAGCGAGGTGCCATCCTTGAGCTTGCGCCACTTGCGCAGCGGGTCGCCAACACCCGGCGGCTCGATCTTGATCACCTGGGCACCAAACTCCCCGAGCATCTTGCTGGCGAACGGGCCGGCGATCAGTTGGCCCATCTCCAGGACCTTCAGGCCTTGCAGCGCCATGCTGCTTACGTGTTGTTCTGTCATGTCTGCACCTTCGGGTCGTGCGCTGTTCTTTGTCAGGCAGGATGGCTCAGGCCCTGAAGCTGAACAATTGATCAATGACCAAGCCAGGCTTCGTATCTTGCGAAGTACCACCTGTGAGAACCTTGAACCTGTTCTTTATCGTGCTGCACGTCGTGATACACGACTGACAGGAGGCCGCGCCTATGCGTCGTATCGATTTCGTCACCCTCAAGCTGTTCGTCGCCATCGCCGATGAGCGCAGTCTGACCAAGGCTGCCGAGCGCGAGCACCTGGCCCTGGCGGCGGTGAGCAAACGGGTCAGTGACCTGGAAAACCAGTTGGGTATCGCCTTGCTCTACCGCCAGCCCAAGGGTGTCGAACTGACGCCGGCCGGGCATGCCTTGCTGCATCACGCCCGCAATATGATGGACAACCTGGCGCAGTTGAACGCTGATCTCAGCGAGTTCAGCGAAGGGGTCAAGGGACATGTGCGCCTTCACGCCAATACCTCGGCGGTGATCGAGTTTTTACCCGAGGACCTCAGTGCTTTTACCCGGTTGCACCCGCAGGTCAAAATCGACCTGGAAGAGCGGGTCAGCAGCGAAGTCATTCGCGCGGTGCGCGAAGGGCTTACCGATATCGGCATTTTCGCCGGCCATGTGCCCGCCGACGAGCTGCAGGTATTCAACTACCGTCACGACCGTTTGGTGCTGGTCACCCCACGCGCGCATCCGCTGGCCGAGCGCAGCCGCATCAGCCTGCACGAAGCGGTCAGCTACGACTTCATCGGGTTGCAGCAGGACGCCTCGTTACACGGCCTGCTGCAGCAGGCTGCGCGTCATTTGGGCACGCCATTGCGCCTGCGGATCCAGGTGCGCAGCTTCGAAGCCATTTGCCGGATGATCCACACCGGCATGGGGATCGGCATCCTGCCGGAGCTTGCCGTGCGGACCTATTTGCCGGCGCTCGATGTGCAGGTCATTGCGCTGGACGATCCCTGGGCGCGTCGCGAGTTGAAGATTGCCGTGCGCAGCCTGGAAGCGTTGTCGATGACGGCACGCCAGATGCTTGAACACCTGATGAGCAGCGAGCAACGGGAAGCTTCCATGGTCGAGCCTTCGTGAAAGCCGAAGGCAGCATTGTTCAAATATGAATTTCAGTCGCGCAGGGACGGGGGTTAGAGTCCAAACGGACTGAGGGGGATGCGTCCCCAACGCTCACACAAAAACAATAGGAGCTCACCATGAAGTATCCATCCGTGCGTCGTGGCCTGACCGGGGTGCTTGCCAGCTTTGCCCTGGTCGGTGCGTTGTCTGTCCAGGCCGCCGAACCGATTCTGATCAAGTTCTCCCACATCACCGCCGACAGCACGCCGAAGGGGCAGGGCGCCCTGATGTTCAAGAAGTTGGTGGAGGAGCGCCTGCCGGGTAAAGTGCAAGTGCAGGTCTACTCCAATTCGTCGTTGTACGGCGATGGCAAGGAGATGGAAGCCCTGTTGCTCGGCGAGGTGCAGATGTTGGCGCCGGCGCCCTCTAAACTTGAGCAGTACACCAAGCAATTGCAGTTGTTCGACTTGATGTTCCTGTTCGATGACGTCGCGGCGGCGCAGCGCTTTCAGCAGTCGGACAAAGGCAAGGCGCTGCTCCGATCAATGGAAGGCAAAGGCATCACCGGGCTGGCCTACTGGCTCAACGGCATGCGCCAGTTGACCGCGAACAAACCGCTGGTCAAGCCAAGTGATGCCCGCGGGCAGAAGTTTCGCGTGCAGCCGTCTGACCTGCAGGCCGCGCAATACAGCGCGTTGCGCGCCGTGCCGCGCAAGATGGCTTTCGCTGAGATCTACCAGGGCCTGCAAACGGGTGTGGTGAATGCGCAGGACAACCCCTGGTCGAACATCTATTCCCAGAAATACTATGAAGTGCAGAAGTACATGACCGAGTCCAACCATGCCATCGGTAACTACTTGCTGATCGCCAACACCCAGTTCTGGAATGGCTTGCCGGTGGATGTGCGCGATGACCTGGAGCAGATCATCGATGAGGTCACCGTCGAAGTGAACAAGCAGGCCGAGGCACTCAATCAGCAGGCCAAGCAAGGCATCATCGATTCGGGCAAGAGCGAGATCATCAGCCTGACCCCGCAGCAACGTGATGCCTGGCGCGATGCCGTGCGTCCTGCCTGGAAAGCCTTCGAAGCCCAGATCGGGACTCAATTGATCGAAGCGGCCCAGGCGGCCAACCAATCCAACTGAAAGAGCCTCAGTGGCGGCCCGCGATTGACCTGGGCCCGCCGCACTGATCAGGTCCGAGCGGGCGGGCGAGCATTCATAGGTGCTATTCTGCGCAAAAAGCGGAATAAGCAGGGCGGTCATGAACCCAGAAAACACGTTTCGTGTTCAAACTCCTCTGCCGGAGGACCTTCGGGTTTTCCTGACCGTAATTCGCAAATCCAGCTTTGCCGGCGCCGCGGATGAGCTAGGGCTTTCACCTGCATTTGTGAGCAAACGGATTCGAGTGCTTGAACAAACCTTGCGCACGCGACTTTTGCATCGCACCACTCGGCGCATTGCGCTGACAGAAGCGGGGGAAAAAACTCGGCGCTGGGCGATGCGCTTTCTCGACGACATGGATGATTTCGTAGGCGAGCTCACCGAGATTCGCCAAGCCCCTCGAGGCCTGCTGCACATTTGCAGCAGCTTCGGTTTTGGACGCAATCATGTTGCTCCTGCGATTGCAGAGTTGTCATCGATCTATCCAGAACTGGAGGTGCGGTTGGATGTGTTCGACCGCGTGGTAGACATCGTTGCCGAAGGCTTTGATCTGGAGATCCGGGTGGGTGACGACTTGCCGGGACATCACATCAGCCGCAAGCTGCTCAGTAACCAACGGGTGCTCTGTGCCACGCCGGATTACCTGGAGCGGCGAGGGGTCCCGATGACGCTCAAGGATCTTGCTCATCATGACTGTCTGGTCTTGAAGGAGCGGAACAACCCGTTCGGTGTTTGGCACTTGAATCACGCCCACCGTGATGAGGTCGTCCGGGTCAATGGCAGGCTGTCGTCGAACAGCGGAGAGATCGTACTGCAATGGGCATTGGCTGGGCGCGGGATTCTTCTGCGGTCGTTGTGGGATGTGCAGCCCCTGCTGGATCAAGGCAAGCTGGTCCGCGTGCTGCCCGACTACACCCAAAGCGCGAACGTCTGGGCGGTGTATCCGACCAGGCTGGCAGACTCGGCCAAACTTCGCGTTTGTGTGGAGTTTCTGGAGAACTCTCTGAAAAGGCTGCGGCTACCTGAGGCGTCCCACCCCTGACGACGGCCCGGTCCGGCTGCGCAGGCCCGCGTGATGCAGGCCCTTGTTCGCTTGAGGCTCAGGCAAGCCAGGGGTTCGAACGATGGTGCTGTGTCTCGAAGTCGCGAATTCGTGACGTATGCTCAAGCGTTGTGCCAATCGCATCGAGACCTTCCAGCAGCGCTTTTTTGCGCAATGGATCGATCTCAAACCCAATCATCTTTCCGGTTTGAAGGTGAATCTGCTGGGCATGCAAATCGATCGTGATCTGCGAGTTTTCAGGTGACCCAACGAGATGGCTGATCTCCTGCTGTTCTGACTCCTTCACTTGAATGAGAAGAACACCATTGCGCTGGCAGTTGTCGTAGAAAATACCGGCGAAACTCGTGCCGATCAGTGCGCGTATACCCAATTGCTTCAGCCCCCAAACCGCGTGCTCGCGGCTGGAACCACAGCCGAAATTTGGCCCGGTGATCAGGAAACTGGCGTGATCCCAGGGAGCCTGATTGAGAATGAAGGCAGGATTAGGGGCGCCATCGACCAGGAAACGTAAGTCAAAAAAGACCCCGCGGTCCAGCCCATTGCGATCGATGCCCTTGAGAAACTGTTTGGGCATGATCACGTCGGTGTCTACATTCGCGGCGGGCAGCGGCGCGGCGGTACCGCGAACGATGGTGAATGGCTGCATTTCAGGTCTCCATGGACAGCTGGCGAACGTCGGTGAGGTGGCCGCAAATTGCTGCGGCGGCGACCATCGCCGGGCTCATGAGGTGAGTTCTTGCTCCGGCGCCCTGACGGCCCTCGAAATTACGGTTGGTACTGGAGGCACAGCGATCGCCCGGTGACAGCACATCATCATTCATCGCCAGGCACATCGAGCAGCCGGACTGGCGCCATTCGAAGCCTGCATCCTTGAAGATCTGCGCCAGTCCCTCCGCTTGCGCCTGCTCACGCACCAGCGTGGAGCCCGGTACGATCATCGCGCGCACGCTCGCCGCTACTTTGCGGCCCCGAACGATGCGCGCGACATCCCGCAGATCCTCGATGCGTGCATTGGTACAGGAGCCGATAAAGGCGTGACTGATCGGCACTCCCGCCAGCCGGGTTCCCGGCTCAAGGCCCATGTAGCGCAGTGCCCGCTGCAGGTCCTGGCGGCGGATCAGGTCGCTCTCCAAACGCGGATCCGGTACGCACTCACCAATCGGCGCGGCCTGGTCCGGGCTGGTTCCCCACGTCACCATCGGCTCCAATGCGCTGGCATCGAGTTCGACTTCCTTGTCGAAATGCGCTCCCGGGTCGGAATAAAGCGCTTTCCATTTTTCGACAGCCTGCTCCCATTGCGCCCCTTTGGGGGCCCGCGGCTTGTCTTTGAGATAGGCGTACACTTTTTCGTCCGGCGCCATGAAAGCACCACGGGCACCGGCCTCTACAGCCATGTTGCAGATGGTCATGCGCGCTTCGACGCTGAGGGACTCGATGGTGGGGCCGGAGAACTCGATGGCGTAGCCCGTCGCACCGGATGCGCCGATGTCGCGGATCAAGGCCATGATGATGTCTTTGGAGGTGACGCCTGCGCCCATCTTCCCGTGCACATTCACGCGCAGGGTCTTCAGACGTTTATAGACCAACGTCTGTGTGGCGAGCAGGTGTTCAATCTCCGAGGTGCCGATACCGAAACCAAAAGCGCCCAGCGCGCCATAGGTCGTGGTGTGGCTATCACCTGCGGCCACGACCATCCCGGGAAGAATGAAGCCTTGCTCAGGGGCAACCACGTGCTCAATGCCTTGTCGCTTGTCCAGGACATCGAACAACTCGATTGCGAAGTCTCGACAGTTCTGCTCGAAGTAAGAAACCTGAAGCGCGCCACCCGCATCCGGCATGGTCGCAACGCGATCAGGCGTGGTCGGGTTGACATGATCGACCACGCCCAACGTCGATGAGGGGCGCCATACCGTTCGGTTCGCTTCTCTCAAGCCGCTGAAGGCCTGGGGGCTGGTGTATTCATTGGCGACCTGACGGTCGATGTAGAGCAACACATGGCCGTGGTCATCCAGCGTACAGACGGTGTGGGCATCTATATGCTTTTGGTAGAGCGTTCTGGGGCCTTTCATGACGGTTCTCGCGAGTGATCGGAAGGCGCGTCGGGAGGGCCTCACGATGCGCCGCGCTCGATGAGCAGTCATGCCAGCATAGGGAATGCGATTGCAGGTTCAATGGCTGAAAAGCCAATCATGGATTCACGATTCGTGTTTAATCTGCGCGGCGTTCAGCGATCGGATAGCGCCCGGCCCACCGCGGTTGCTATCCAGTGCTGACGGGGAAAGACCGGCCCAGTCCTTTTAATCCAGATCCTCAGCCCGATGCCGCTCCGGCACTTGGCTCGTTTCATCACCCCAGGTGCGGTTCACTCGTTGCCCACGGATCACCGCGGGCCGATTGGCGATCTCCTCGGCCCAGCGTTGCACATGGGTGTATTCGTGGGCAGCCAGGAACTCGGCAGCCGAGTACACGTTGTCGCGAACCAATTGACCATACCAAGGCCAGACCGCGATATCGGCGATGGTGTAGCTGTCTGCGGCCAGGTATTGGCTTTCGCCAAGACGGCGATTCAGGACATCGAGCTGGCGTTTGGTTTCCATGGTGAAACGATTGATGGGGTATTCAAGTTTATCGGGCGCGTAAGCATAGAAATGACCGAAGCCTCCGCCCAGATAGGGGGCTGCGCCCATCTGCCAGAACAGCCAGTTCAGGGTTTCGGTGCGCCCGGCCGGATCAGTGGGCAGGAAGGCGCCGAATTTTTCCGCAAGGTACAGCAGGATCGAACCGGACTCGAAAACCCGGATCGCTGGCTCCACGCTGCGATCAAGCAACGCTGGGATCTTTGAGTTCGGGTTGATCTGGACAAAACCACTGGAGAACTGGTCGCCCTCGCCGATCCGAATCAGCCAGGCGTCATATTCGGCGCCGGTGTGCCCCAGCGCCAACAGCTCTTCCAGCAGGATGGTCACTTTCACGCCATTGGGCGTGGCCAGTGAGTACAGCTGCAACGGATGTTCGCCCACGGGCAATACTTTTTCATGGGTCGGCCCCGCGATAGGGCGGTTGATGTTGGCGAACTGGCCGCCAGACGGGGCGTTGTATTTCCAGACTCTGGGCGGTACATAGGGCGCTTTGCTCATGGGAGGGGCCTCATTGCCGACGTTTAGTGACCGCGTGAACCGCGAAAAAAAACTCTGGCTCAAGCCTGCCATAGGAATGTCAGCGTCAGCAAATCACCCCGCGCGCAAGCACAGCATTAGCCTCACCGGCTAACGCTCTTGGGTCATGATCCGATCCACTTCGCCTGAAGCCTTGAGCTTCGCGAAAGCCTGTTGAGCCCGGGTGACGATCTCGTCTGGGGTGCTCAGACTAAACGCCATGTGAACTCGGTGGGGTTGTTCATCCAGGGAAAAGACCTCTTGCAGGGAGGTGAAATCCACTTGGGCATCTTTGCTCATCAGGCGCGCAGTGTTCTCGGGCATTGGCAGCAACTGAATCTGCTGATTCAACAGCTTTTGAAAGTTATCGTGGTTGTCCGCCGATACCACCAGCCGGGTAAAGCCTTTCTGCTGCAGGTAAACCTGCTTGGCGTCATTTCGCACCACGCCTATGGTGTACTGCTTGGCGTCTTCAAGGCTGTCAACGGCGATGCCGTCACGTCCACGCAGCTTGTAAAGCTTGGTCGTCGCCCGATGTATTTCACCCACCCACTTGAACATCTGTTCACGGGCCGGAGTGCGATCGAGCGGGAAGATCATTACATTGGGTTCATGCAGTGCTTTTTCGTAAGCGCGTGCCCATGGGTACAGCAACATACGATAATCGCTGATCCCTGCGCCTTTTAAGGTTTCGTCGGCTATTCGAGTGCCCGGCCCGACGAGCGCGCCTTCACGCAGGTAGGCGTATAACGAGTCTTCGGTCACGACTTCGATCGCCTCGGCGTGACTTTTCACGCTGATCAAGGCCAGGAGCAAGCACGAGCAGAGCTTCAGACGATAGTGCATACAAACCTCGCTGCACATGATGGTTTTATAAAGCGACGCAATTGCGCCCCTGGCGTTTGGCTCGGTACAGCGCCTGGTCGGCGCGTTGCAGCAGTTGATCGAAGTGGTCCATGGTTTTGGTGTCCAGCTCGGCGACGCCGATGCTCAGGGTGACAAAAGGGGAAACCGCTGAGCCGCCATGGGGCAGTTCAAGTTCAGCCAGGCTTTCACGAAACCGCTGGGCGGCCTCGCATGCCTGGCTGGCGTTGATATTGGGCAATACCACGACAAACTCCTCACCCCCCAGGCGAGCTGTCAGTTCGCCGGAGCGGCCGAAGACACTGCGCAGGGTCCCGGCGATCTGTTTCAAGCACTCGTCCCCTTTGATATGGCCGTAGGTGTCGTTGTAGATCTTGAAGAAATCCACATCGCACATCAGTACGGCCAGCGGGGTGTTGTGGCGAATCGCACGGCGGAATTCGACATCCTTCAGTTCATCGAAGTAACGACGGTTGGCCAAGCCGGTCAAGGCATCGTGACGCGACAGCGCTTCGAGGGCCTGGTTGGCAGCCTTGAGCTCCGAGGTGCGCGCCTCGACCAGTTCGGCCAACTGGTCGCGACTGGCTGCAAGGGCCAGTTCGTCCGAGTGCTGGCGCTCCAAATGGGCGTGGAGGTTGTCTTGCAGTGCATTGACTTTGAATTCGAGCAGGCTCAACTCGTCCTGGCGCTGGACCGAACGCTGCAGCTTGAGGTGGAAGTTGAGTGTTTGTGGTGAGAGCTTTCCCAGATGCCGGGCGATATGGACAACGTGTACGGTCACCAGACGGTTGAACATGGTCATGACCAGCCCGGCCAGCAGCAACGACTGGATCACCTGCGTGATGACGATGCTGCGGGCTTCGTCCCAGAGACGTTCCCAAAGCAGGTTGTTATCGCCCTCGATGGTCAGTTCACCGACCTTTTCGTTGGCGCCAATGTAGGGCTGTGCGACGAGCTGACGATGCAGCACCGGCGCCACGCTGGATGAATTGCTGGCATATCGATTGAACTCGATGATTTCTGGCGACTGTCCGGGTCGCAGGATATTGAGTACCACGCGTCCCACCGGCGCCGCATTCGCGACGCTGGTGATCTGCTTGTCCAACGACTCACGGTCCATTTCCCAAATGGCATGGGCCAAGGTGTTCTGGAACACCTGGTCGATCAGGAGCAGCTCCGAATTCATCTGCGCCAGATTGTTTTCCCAGGCCTGCCAGGTACGCAGCGTGACCATCGCCAAGGTAAAGCACAGGCAGAACACCAGCGTGGCCAAAACCAGACGCCGTCCCAATGAGCTGAATGTTCTGGTCTTTGGCGGGTGAAGGGGGACAGTTCGAAAATCGTCGGCCATGTCATAACCACTTGCGCATGATGGCGTCGTAAACGCCATTGCGGCGGATGGTCTCCAGGCCTGAGCGGAATTTCTCGACCGTCGCGGCCGGCGTCTTGCGACTGAACGCCATGTTCAAGCCATCCTGACTGCTCAATTCGGGAAGCGGCAGTGAGCGGATCAACACTTTATCCGGGTCTTCACCATTCTGGCGGGTCAGGTACAGCGCGTTGAGCTCGTTGGAAATCCATAGCTCCACGTGATCGACCTTGAGCTTGCGGTAGTTGTGTTCGTACTTGTTGCTCGACTGAAGGTCTTTACCAATGCGGAAACCCTTTGACACCAGGTACTGCTCACCCACGTCCTGATTGACGGTGGCAATCTGGTGACCGCGCGCATCGTCCAGCGAGTTGAGTTTTACCGGGCGCTCAGCCAGCGAGTACATGTACCACTGGGTTGGGGCGATGGCCCCGACCCACTGGAAAAGTGATTCGCGCGCGGGCGTTCGAACGATTGAATAGATCAATACGTTACTTTCATTGAGCGCCAGTTCGTAGGCCCGCGCCCAAGGCATGGGCTGGATGGACGCCTCTACGCCGACCTCCTTGAGCACTGCCTGGACCACCTCGGTGCTCATGCCGGTCACTCGCCCGTTCTGCGTCATGTTATAGGGCGGCAGTTCTTCCGTAACGATGCGCAGCGCAGTCTCTGCAGCGGCGTTTGACAGGGTTGCGCTTGCACCCAGGAACATCAGGACGCAGCACATCAGCAGACGGTTAAACGGAAAAATCATCGAGAGTTACCCTATGCAACCAGCAGTGCCGGCGCGGCCTGGGGGCCGTTGACTTAATGTGTTATCGGCTGGGCCTATACGCGCTTGAGTGTTATCCGTCGAAACCGGGGGACATTGAACCTGGGGCGGTCGGCCCAGACCATGTGGAAAACTTGAGTGTGGCCTGTCTTCTTCCAGCTGTCGATTCGGCGACATTTAATGAACACGGGTTCGTTTATGAGTTGCAGGAGGTTTTGGCTGGACGAATGGGGGGACGCTGAAGCTGTTGAACCAATAAGGGCGCACGTTCCTGCGCAACGACTGTGGGTGAATGAGCAGGCGCTAAGGGGGCAAACTTGGGCAGGATTCATCAGTTCCTGCCCAGGTGCCCGGCGCTTGGTTATCCGAGAATGGCGTTGAAGAGCAACAGGGTGAGCAGGGAGGTGAACCAACCGATCGTGGTCGGAACCGACCAGGTCAGCATCTGGTGCTTGGCGTTGGTGACCCCGAGCATGCGGTTGACTACCCAGAAATAGCTGTCGTTGAAGTAGCCAAAGACCATCGAACCAATGGCCGCCGCCTGGGCGGCGAAGACCATGTTAACGTCGGGAATCGAGGCCAGGATCGGCGCGGAAATCGAGGCGCCGGTGATCATCGCGACTGTGCCGCTGCCCTGGATCAGGCGCACCAGCGAAGCGATCACGAAGGGGATCAACACCGCCGGCAGCGGCAAGGTGGCGACCCATTCGCCCATGTACTGGCCCGCACCGCTGTCGCGCAACACGGCACCCAATGCACCACCGGCGCCAGTGACCAGCAGGATGATGCCGGCGCTTTCCACGCCTTTCTCCATATGCGCGATGACTTCCTCACGCGGGCGCCGCGGCACCAGGCCATACAGTGCTGCCACGACCCCGAGGCCGACGGCAATGACCGGGTTGCCGACAAACGCGATGGTCTGGCCGAACAGGCTCTGGGTCAGGGTGCTGTCACCGTTGAGTTTGCCGAGGGCCACGACCAGGGTGTTGGCGAAGATCAGCAGGATGGGCAGCACGATCGGCAGCATCGACAGCCACAGCGGCGGCAGCTCGGCCTCGCGGGCATCGGCGCGTTCGAGCACTTCGCGGTAGGCGGTGGCGGGTTCGACCGGTTTCTGGCCGCTTTGCGCGATCATCGCCTCGATGCGTGGGCCCATGAAGCGGGCGTAGGCCACCAGCACGAAGGTGCCGGGAATGGTGAACACCACGCCCCAGAAAATCATCAAGCCCACATCGATATTGAAGATCCCGGCAATCCCCAGCGGCCCTGGCGTCGGCGGAACCGCATGGTGGGTCAGCATCAGGCCGCTGGCCAGGGCAATACCCAGGGTCAGCATCGATTTGCCGCTGTTGCGTGCCAGCGCACGGACCAACGGGTTGAGGATGACGAACGCCGAGTCGCAGAAGATCGGCACCGAGACGATGTAGCCGGTCACCATCATCGCCCACTCTTCGCGTTTGTTGCCCAGCCAACGCACGAAGGTATAGGCCATCCGCTCGGCGGCGCCGGAGACTTCCAGCAGTCGGCCCATCATCACACCGAAACCGATGACCAGGCCGATGGTCGACAGCGTGGCACCGAAACCGGTGGTGATGGATTTGACCAGCGCGTCCGGCGCCATGCCGCCGCCCAGGCCAGCGATCGAGGCGGCGATGATCAGCGCCAGCAGGGCGTGGATGCGGGTCTTGAGAACCAGCACGATGAGTATGACGATGGCCAGGACCAGGCTCACCATCAGCTGTGGACCGGCGATAGAAGTTGCGTCCATTGGGTAATCACTCTTGTTGTTATTGGATGGAACGACGGCACCGCCAGGGGCCGTCTCGGTCAGTGATTCATGCTGAGCTGGTGCGCCCTTACCACGCTGTCAAAATCGGCGTCACCGCGAAAGCCCAGTTGCAGCGGCCTTTGGATGTCGAAGTCGCCGGGCCAGCTGCAGACGATGCGCTGGATCCGCTCGTCCGGCTCAAAACTGACCCGCGCGCGGGCCGCCTCGCCACCGACACGGGCGAGACTGTCGAGCATTTCGCTGACGCGCACGCTGATGCCGGGCAGGTTGAGGGTCCGACGCAGGCCAAGCGCCTGGCCGTCCAGACGCGCGGCATGGACCAGGTTGTCGACCACGGTCTGCGGCGAAGACAGCCACATGCGGGTGTCCAGCGGTACCGGACAGTTGCTCGCCTCGCCGGCCAGGGGCTCGCGCAAGATGCCGCTGGCAAATGACGAGGCCGCTGCGTTGGGTTTGCCGGGGCGAACGGAAATGGTCGGCAGGCGACACACCCGGCCATCGATGAAGCCCTTGCGCGAGTAGTCATTGATCAACAGTTCGGCCATTGCCTTCTGCGCGCCATAGGACGATTGCGGCAGCGGTGCGAGTTCTTCGGGCACCTGCTCGGGCATCGGCCCGCCGAATACCGCCAAGGAGCTGGCGAACACGAAACGCGGTGCCTGGGCCTGGTGGCGGCAGGCTTCGAGCAGGGCGCGGGTCGCCTCGAAATTGACCCGCATGCCCAGGTCGAAATCGGCTTCGGCCTGGCCACTGACGATCGCGGCCAGGTGATAGACCAGGGAGGTCTCTGGACCGATCAGTGATTGGATAAAGGCCGGGTCACAGATGTCGCCCGTGTGCGACACCACACGCGGGTCATCGATGGGGCAGGGCGCCAGGTCGACTGAGACAAGGGTAGTGCCGGGGGGCAGCAGGTCGCTCGCAGTGGGCGCCAGCAGCGCTTCGATCAGGCGGGCGCCGAGAAAGCCAGCGCCGCCAGTTACCAGGATCTTCATGTATTGCACTCCGCTTAAGGAGAATATTCGGGGCAGCGTGCCGAACGCCCCGTATTCTTGTTATTTGATGAACCAGGTGACAAGCAGTTGTCATGTTGTATGATGAATTTAACGTGGACGCAACCGTTGCGTGTTTTCTTCTTGCTCACAGCGAGTGGCAGGGCAGCGCGACGATTGCCGGGAGAATCTGAGTGGACAGTCTGAACGACGTTACCCCCAAGCTGGCCGAACGGCTGGCCAAACGCCTGAGTGCGGCGGTCCATGAGGGCCAGTTGGCCGCCGGTAACCGCCTGCCCACCGAGCAGGCCTTGTGCGAGCAATACGGTGTCAGCCGCACGGTGGTGCGCGAGGCTATTTCGATGCTCAAGCGCGAGGGCATGCTCACTTCGCGCCAGGGCAGCGGCACCTTTGTCGTGCCCAATCCCAGTGTCGCGTTGCGTCTGTCTCCGCCCCAGGGCAACTTCGAGGCCGTGGTGGAAATCCTCGAGTTGCGCAGCGCGCTGGAGATCAAGGCCGCCGAACTGGCCGCGGCGCGGCGCACCAATGCGCAATTGCGGGCGATGCAAAACGCCTTGGCCGAGCTCGACGAAGCGGTCGAGCGGGGTGAAGACGGCGTGCGCGAAGACCTCGCCTTCCACCGTTCGGTGGTGGCCGCCACCGGCAACCAGCACTTTCTCGAAACCATCGATTTTCTGCACCAACTGTTGCAACAGGCGATCCGAGTGACCCGTTGCAATGAGGCGCGTAACAGCCAGTACATGCGTCAGGTCGACCAGGAGCACCACGCGCTGCTCGCCGCCATCGCCGCCGGTGACAGTGAGGCGGCACGTACCGCGGCCTCCTCGCACCTGCGTAACGCCGAAGTCCGCCTGCGTGAAGCGCGAAGCGAGGCCGACGCGTCCGGATAACAACCACAAGAGGATTCACCCGTGACAGCAATATCCAATATTGGTGTGGTCGGCCTGGGCTCCATGGGCCTGGGCATGGCGCGTTCCCTTTTACGTGCCGGTTTGCCCGTGTGGGGCTACGACATCCGCGAGGACGTGCGCCAGGCCTTCAGCGCCGAGGGCGGCCAGCCGGTCAGCGGCCTGAGTGACAGCGCGGCGCTCAGCGATCTGCTGTTCATCGTGGTGGTCAACGCCGCGCAGACCGAGCAACTGCTGTTCGGCGCGCAGGGAATTGCCGCGCGGCTGCGTCCGGGTTCCGTGGTCATCGCCTGTGCAACCATCTCGGCGGCGGCTGCGCGGCGCATCAGCGAGCGCTTGGCCGAGCACCAGGTGCTGATGCTCGATGCGCCGATTTCGGGCGGTGCGGTGCGTGCCGAGGCGGGCGAGTTGACCATCATGGCGTCGGGGCCGCAAGCGGCCTTCGAACGGGCGCAAACTGCACTCGCTGCGGTCGCCGCCAAGGTCTATCGGCTGGGTGAAGAGGCCGGGCAAGGTTCGCAGATCAAGCTGGTCAATCAGTTGCTCGCCGGGGTCCATATTGCCGCGGCGGCCGAAGCCATGGCCTATGGCATTCGCCAGGGCTGCGATCCCGAGGCGCTCTACGAGGTGATCAGTCACAGCGCCGGCAATTCCTGGATGTTCGAAAACCGCGTGCCGCATTTGCTGGCGGGTGATTATCGACCGCGCTCGGCGGTAGATATTTTCGTCAAGGATCTGGGGCTGGTGCTCGACAGCGCCCAGGAGGCAGTCTTCCCGTTGCCGCTGACCGCCAGCGCCCACCAGATGTTCAAGCAAGCGTCGGCTTCCGGGCTGGGGCGCGAGGACGATATCGCCGTGGTGAAAATATTCCCCGGTATCAACCTGCCTGCCGCCGCCAACGAGGAGATTTGACCATGCCCCTGATCGGATGCATTGCCGACGACTTCACCGGAGCGACCGACCTTGCCAGCATGCTCGTGCGCGGCGGCGCCCGCACTGTGCAGACCATCGGCGTTCCACGTGGACCCTTGGCGCTGGGCGAAGCTGACGCGCTGGTGGTGGCGCTCAAGTCGCGCAACCTGGCGCCCGAGGAGGCAGTCGCACAGTCGCTGCAGGCGCTGGAGTGGTTGCGCCAGCAGGGCTGCCGACAGTTCTACTTCAAGTATTGCTCGACGTTCGACTCCACCGCCGAGGGCAACATCGGCCCGGTCAGCGATGCGCTGCTTCAAGCCCTGGGCAGCGACTTCACTGTGGCCTGTCCGGCCTTTCCGGAGAACCGCCGTAGCGTGTTCAACGGCTACCTGTTCGCCAATGACGTGCTGCTCAACGAAAGCGGGATGCAGGATCATCCGCTCACGCCCATGCGCGATGCCAATCTGCTGCGCGTGTTGCAGCCGCAAACCCGCCACCCGGTCGGCCTGATCGACTACCGGACCCTGCGCGCCGGCGTCGAGGCGACCCGTCAGCGGATCGCCGCGTTGCGCGCCGAAGGCGTGGGCATCGCCGTCAGCGACGCTATTGATAATGAAGATTTGCAGGTGCTTGGCGCCGCCTGTGCCGACCTGCCGCTGGTTACGGCCGGGTCGGGGCTGGCGTTGGGCATGGCCCAGGATTGGCAGGCCAGAGGCTTGTTGCAGGCCAACGGCGAAGCCAGTCGGCTGGAAGCGGGTTGGGGGCGTCAGGCGATTCTCAGCGGTAGCTGTTCGCGAGCGACCCTCGGCCAGATCGAGCAGGCGGCAGCGGTCTATCCTGCCTTTCGTCTGGAGGCGGCCGAGCTGATGGCCCGCGGTGACGCCCTGGTGGCCGAGGCTCTGGCCTGGGCTGCCGGCTACCAGGGGCCGGTGCTGATCTATGCCAGCAGCCCAGCCGACGAGGTTCGTCGGGTGCAACAACAGTTCGGCGCGCAGCAGGTCGGTGAACGCATTGAAGCGGCCCTGGCGGCGATTGCCCGTGCGCTGGTCGAACAGCAGGGCGTGGGTCAATTGCTGGTCGCCGGTGGTGAAACCTCCGGCGCAGTGGTCGGCGCGCTGGGCATCGAAGGTTTGCGCATCGGGCCGAGCATCGACCCCGGCGTGCCCTGGACCCAGACGCTCGGCCAATCCGGGCGGCCGCTGACCCTGGCGCTCAAGTCCGGTAATTTCGGCAGCGCCGATTTCATGATCAAGGCCTGGGAGATGCTGACATGAAGGAAAGTCGACTGCGCGAAGAGATCGTCGAGATCGGCCGCTCACTCTACCTGCGTGGGCTCAGCCCTGGCTCTTCCGGCAACATCAGCGTGCGGCTGGACGATGGCTGGCTGCTGACCCCGACCAATGCCTGTCTCGGTCGCCTGGACCCGGCGGACATCGCCAAGCTCGATTGGCAAGGTAACCACCTGGCCGGCAAACCCGCCTCCAAGGAAGCGTTCCTGCACCGTGCCGTCTATGAAGGCCGCGAAGATTCGGGGGCCATCGTGCATTTGCATTGCACGCATTCGGCGGCGGTGTCCTGCCTGGACTGTCTGGACGCTACGTCGTGCCTGCCACCGCTGACACCTTACTTCGTCATGCGCGTGGGCCGCTTGCCGCTGATTCCGTACCACCGGCCCGGTGATCCGCGGCTGGGCGAGGCGATTCGCGGACTGGTCGGGCAGCACAGCTCGGTGTTGCTGGCCAATCACGGACCGGTCGTTTCGGGCAAGAGCCTGGAGGCGGCCACCTACGCCATCGAAGAACTCGAAGAAACGGCCAAGCTCTACCTGTTGCTGCGTCAGCAGCCGGTACGGGCGCTGGACGACGAACAAATCGACGAACTGCGCCAGACCTTCGGCGCCCAATGGTGACTGCAATGCCACGTTTCGCTGCCAACCTCAGCATGATGTTCAACGATGCACCCTTCCTGGAGCGCTTCGGCCGGGCGGCCAAGGCCGGCTTCAAGGGCGTGGAATACCTGTTTCCTTATGAGTTCGCACCGGCCGAGCTGGCCGGGCGTTTGGCCGAGCACGGGCTTAGCCAAGTGCTGTTCAACTTGCCGCCGGGGGATTTTGCCGCGGGCGAGCGCGGCATCGCGGCGTTGCCGGGGCGTGAGGCGGAATTTCGCGAAAGTGTCGACCGCGCCATCGAATACGCCCACGCGCTGGGCTGCCCCAAACTGCACGCAATGGCCGGGCTGGTGAGTGACGAGAGCCAGCGTCCGCGCATGCGCGAGGTCTATCTGGAAAACCTGCGCTACGCCGCCCGACGTTTGGCCGAGCACCAACTGACACTGCTGATCGAGCCGATCAACACCCGCTCGATTCCGGGTTACTTCATCAATCGCCAGACCGAGGGCCATGCAATCCTGGCCGAACTGGGGGAGCCGAACCTGCGCGTGCAACTGGACCTGTTCCATGCACAAATCATGGAGGGCGATCTGATTGCCGGTTTCCAGCGCTTCCAGGCCGGCGTCGGGCATATCCAGATCGCCGGCGTGCCGGATCGGCACGAACCCGACCAGGGAGAAGTGAACTACCCGTACCTGTTCAAACTGCTCGACGAAGCCGGTTACGAGGGCTGGATCGGCTGCGAGTACAACCCCCGCGGTCTGACCGAGGATGGCCTGGGCTGGTTTGCGCCCTGGCGCTGAGCGGGGTCCGAAAAAACCGCATTCAACCTGTGTACACCGTCACCCGATTGCGCCCGGTTTTCTTGGACGTATACAACGCCTGGTCGGCCCGGGCGATCAGTTCGGCGTGGCCGGTCGCGGGTTGGCTCAGGTCCGCCACTCCCAGGCTGATGGTAAATCGGATGCTCTGGTCGTTGAACAGCACTTGCAGCTCCTCGACTGCATGGCGCAGGCGCTCGGCGAACATCCGGGCGCCGACCTTGTCGGTGTCCGACAGCACCACACCAAACTCTTCGCCACCATAACGCCCGGCCACGTCGGAGTCGCGTACATGTTCGTGCAAAAGCCGGGCGACCTGCTCGATGACCTGATCCCCGGCCTGGTGGCCATAGGTGTCGTTGACCCGTTTGAAGTGGTCGATATCGAGCATCACCAGGCTCAAGGCATTGCCGTAGCGTTGATGCCGCGCGTAGGCAGCTTTCAGGCTCGCCTCCCAATGACCGCGGTTGTACAGCCCGGTCAGTCGATCGGTGCTGGAGAGCTGCTGCAATTGCGCATTGGCGGCCTGTAGTTGATGCCGGTTGGTGGCGACGTCGGTGACGTCATAGATCACCAGGCAGATGTGACTGATCTTGCTGTCGGGCGAGCGCAACGGTAACAGCGTGGTGTTCTGGTACATGAACTCTTCCTGGCCGGTGATGGGCTGGTAGCTCTTGAACCGCACCAGATAGGGACGCTGCTCCCAGACAGTGAACGCTGGGGTGCCCAGGGCCGCGACGCTTTCCACCTTGCGGCTGAACCACTGGCGATCGATTTCGGGAAACAGGCTGAAAAAATGCTGGTTGTGGGCGTCCTTCGGCTGCACCCCGGAGCGGTTCTCCATGAACGTGTTCCAGACCTGTACGCGGTAGTCGCGGTCCAGCACCACCACACCGACATCGATGCTCTGAACAATGGCCAGCAACCAGTGAAACTCGTTCAGATCAATGGAATCAGGCATGGCTCAGGTCATCAGGTAGGTGAGTTTTTGGGTCAGCCGCTCGATCGAGTCTTCCGTGAACAGCAATAAGAGGTCGAAACGAATATCGTGCCCTTCCAGGCTGTAGCTGATTTCCACCGCCAGGGTCTTTTTCCAGTGCTTGCGGTTGACGTGAATCAGCTCCTCGATGGCCGCGTGCTGGCCGAGAATCTGCGGATGCCCCTGCGAGAACACCACGTCGATCTGTTCGGCAATACTGCTCAGGCAAGCGCCGATCAGAACGCTGGAGAGGTCCAGCAGCATTTCCAGGTCGGAATAATCGCTGCTTTGGCGCTGCATCAGTTGCGCGATGTCGGCGATTTCCGATTCGTGAAATATCAGCAGGGCTTCGCCGGCAATACCACTGCCGATAAAGCCCTGGCAGATGGCCGTGAGTTGCTGGGAGCTGCCGGCATCGTTAAGCGCCATATGCAGCTCACCCACCTCAAGGATGTTCACGTTCGGTACCGGTAACTGCACAAACACACCCAGCACCTTGGCGATCAGGGCGGCGGCCTGGCCGATGGCAACGTTGACCGTCTCGCGGAAGGCATCGTGAAAACTGATGGCCGTGTTCGTCAGCGAACGATTTTGCGGCGGCGTCTGGCCCGGTTTTGTCAGGAGCCCCAACTCACTGAGCGTCTGGCGCAGCTCGTTTTCATCGAAAGGTTTTTTCAGGAATGCCAGTGCGCCCAGCTCCAGCACGCGGCGTACCGCCTGCTCCTGGACGTCACCGGAGATCACGATGACTTGCGCCTTCAAGCCTTCGGCGCGCAAGGCGCTCAACACCTGATAACCATCCATCTCCGGCATGGTCAGGTCCAGCAGCACCACTTGGCCCAGGCCCTGGCGTATGGCGTCCATGGCCTGGCGCCCATTGCTGGCCTCAGTGACCGAGACCGGCCAGTCCGCCGGCAATGCACGTAGCACCTGTTTGCGTGCCATGTTGGAGTCGTCACACACCACGAGGGGGATCACTGACACTGGGACGCCCATTCAAGTTGAACAGCGGGGGAGGTCATGCCTGTCACAAACCTGCGAAACCTCCCGTTAGCTAAAAACTGGACCATTAAGTCAGGAGAGTCAAATGCACTTCATCCGTTAGGCCAATCGCTGCGGTGCATGGAAGGGTATGAGTAAAATAATTATAAAAATTAATCAGTTTGCGAGGGCTTGGTTCGCTAGCAACGCTAAAACGTTACGAAAGTCTCCAGCCGAGGGACTCACATTTTTTTCCTGTCTCGCCCTGAATTATCGGTTTTGACGCCTGTTTACAGGGGGTGTCTTTCATGAACGATTGTTTAAAATTAAGAAACCTAACGGTTTCCTTTCTTGGATTTTTAGGCATACTCCATGTTGCGAGTAGGTTTGTGCGCCTGCTCATAGGGTATTTAGTGCTGTTCAATAACAATAACCAGCAGGAACCTACGCCATGAACATTCCCGGTCACCCCGCGGCGCCCGTCGGCACCGAACAACTCACTGCCAGGCTTGCACAGATGAAGCAGGCCCACCTGGCCGACGGGCCGGCGAGCCTGGAACTACGGCGCGACCGACTGGACCGGGCCATTGCATTGCTATTGGATAACCGTGAAGCCATTGTTGAGGCGGTATCGGCGGACTTCGGCAATCGCAGCCGCGAACAGACGCTGCTTTCCGATATTGGCGGTTCCGTGGCAAGCCTCAAGCATTGCCGTGAGCATCTGGCCGAGTGGATGCAAGCGCAATCGCATCCGTCACCCTTCCCCGGCAGTGAGGCGCGGGTCGAGTACCAGCCGTTGGGCGTGGTGGGCGTGATCAGCCCCTGGAATTTTCCCATCGTACTGGCGTTCGGGCCGCTGGCGAGTATTTTCGCCGCCGGTAACCGGGCCATGCTCAAGCCTTCGGAACTGACCCCGCGAACCTCGGTATTGATGGGCCAATTGATCGCCCGATATTTTGACGAGAATGAACTGACCACGGTGCTGGGTGATGCCGAAGTCGGCGCGCTGTTCAGTGCCCAACCCTTCGACCACCTGATCTTTACCGGGGGGACGGCAGTGGCCCGGCACATCATGCGTGCCGCCTCGGACAATCTGGTGCCGGTGACCCTGGAGCTGGGCGGCAAGTCACCCGTGCTGGTGTCCCGTAGCGCCGACTTGGCTACGGTGGTGCAGCGGGTCATGACGGTGAAGACTTTCAACGCCGGGCAAATCTGCCTGGCCCCGGACTACGTGCTGCTACCGGAGGAATGCCTGGAGGATTTCGTCGCCGAGGCGGTGCGCTTCGTCGCTGCCATGTATCCCTCCTTGCACAGCAACCCGGACTACACCTCCATCATCAACCCACGCAATTTCGACCGCCTGCAGGATTATCTGGTCGATGCTCGCGCCAAAGGGGCGCGGCTGATCGAGATCAACCCGGCGCAGGAAGACCTGGCTGATCGCCAGACCCGCAAGATCGCTCCGACGCTGGTGCTGGATGCCACTGAGCAGATGCAGGTGCTGCGCGAGGAAATCTTCGGCCCGTTGTTGCCGATCAAGACCTATCGCGATTTCGCCACGGCGATCGACTACGTCAACGGTCAACCGCGACCCCTTGCCGCGTATTACTTCGGCGAGGACGCCGGTGAGCGCCAGCAGGTGCTGGAGCGCACGACTTCGGGTGGTGTGGTAATCAATGACGTCATGAGTCATGTGGTGTTCGAGGCGCTGCCATTTGGCGGTGTCGGTCACTCCGGTATGGGGGCCTATCACGGTGTCTACGGTTTCCGTACGTTCAGCCATGCCAAGGCGGTGGTGGTGCAGAGCCCGGTCGGTGAGTCCAACCTGGCGATGCGCGCGCCTTACGGCGCAATGATCCACGGTCTGCTGGATCAATTGCTGACTGCCCACTGAGTCGTTCAGGAGTATGACCATGAACATGCTGTCAACCTTCAAAGCCAAGCTGCTGCGCGCCTTTGCCAAACACATGAAAGCCAAATTCACCTACGACGCGGCGCAGTATCCGTTGCGCTTGCTCGACGAGACGCTCATCCCCACCGCGTGGGGCCCGGCACGGGCCTTGTTCTATTGGCCCCATACGTCGTCCACTGAGCCTCTGCCCGTGTATCTGAACCTGCATGGCGGCGGCTTTGTGGCCGGGGTGCCGGAGCATGACGACAGTTATTGCCGGCGCTTGGCTCACAACCTGGGTTGCCTGGTGGTCAATCTGGACTATGTCCTGGCCCCCGAGTTTCCCTTTCCCGCAGGTTTGCGACAGAGCTTCGCGGTGCTTGAGTGGCTGGCCGAACAGGCCACGACCCTGGGCATCGACCCACAACGCATCGCGGTCGGTGGGCACAGCGCGGGCGGCAACCTGGCCACCGGCGTGGCCAATCTGGCGCGGGGGCATCAGCGCTTGCGGGTGGTGCATCAGGTCATTGACTATGCGGTACTGGACTTGGCCCAGGATCCCGGACTGAAGCTTTCTCCCATCGACAAACCCTTACTCGGTGCGGGTCTGGTGCGCTTTTTCAATAGCTGCTATCTGAGCGATCCGGCCCAGGCCCGGGACCCTCTGGCCTCGCCATTGCTGGCGACGGTTGAGCAATTGCAGGGCATGCCCCCGACCACCTTGATCACCGCCGAGCACGATATCCTGCGTGCTGAGGGTCAGGCCTACGCGCAGAAATTGCGCCAGGCCGGTGTCGTGGTGAACGAAAAAATGTTCACCGACTGCGACCACATGTTCACCCATCTGGGGCCTGATGCTACGGCGCAGGAGGCTTGGCAGCTCATCGAGGATTCCCTGCGTGAGACGTTTGCGGGGGCGGGCTGCGCTAAGCTGGGCACCTCTGTGAAACCACTACCGGAACACGTGCACCATGCCGATCAACAGGCTCCGTAATGACTGAAACCACTGAGCAGCCCGTCAGGCGCGGTCGTCCGCCGATACGCAGCCGCCAGGAGCAGATGACCTCGCTGTTGGATGCTGCGGCGCAGGCGCTTGGCAGCGGCAATTTCGCCAACATCACCATGGATGCCATCGCCCGCGCCGCCGGAATCTCCAAGAAGACCCTGTACCAGTTGGTGGCGAGCAAGGAGGCGCTGCTCTCGCAACTGGTGGCCAGGGACTTGTCCACCCTGGAACTGCTATTGGAAAGCGGCATCGACTGCGCCGAGGATCTGCTCAGCGAGTTGCGCATGTACTTGACCTTATGGGCGCGTCTGACCCTCTCGCCATTGGCACTGGGTCTCTACCTGTTGGCTGCCCAGGGACGCGAGACGGCGCCGGGCCTTGCCAGGATCTGGTATCAGGAGGGTGCCGGGCGTTGCCTAAGCCTGTTGCGCGGCTGGTTGGGCAAGGCCGCCAGCAGGGGATTGTTGGCACACGAAGATGTCGAGTCAGCGGTGGAGCTGATCGACTCGCTGTTGATCTCCCAGCCGCTCAAACTGTTCACCCTCGGGGTGCAACAGAGCTGGTCCGACGAGCAGATCAAGCAGCGGGTCGAGGTGACCTTGGGTCTGTTCGGCCGCTGCTTTATCCATCGTGTGCCCAAGCCGTGAGCGCTCACCGGGGCAGCTACACGCTCCACAAGACCCCTGTGGGAGCAAAGCTTGCTCGCGATGACTGAGGCACATTCAACATTGATGCGAGCGGATCCACCGCTATCGCGAGCAAGCTTTGCTCCCACGGAGGAGGTTTGGATGGCCGGGAAATCGAAAGCAACATAAGCCATCCAAGACAGTTGCCCCCACTTTTCCCGGATCGCCACAAGATTCACATTCACCACAAGACCCTGTGGGAGCAAAGCTTGCTCGCGATGACTGAGGCACATTCAACATTGATGCGAGCGGATCCACCGCTATCGCGAGCAAGCTTTGCTCCCACGGAGGAGGTTTGGATGGCTGGGACATCGAAAGCAACATAAGCGTCCAAGACCGTTGCCCCCGCACTTTTTCCCGGATCGGCGATGCCGTTACTCGCCGGTCGAGCGACGCGACAGGCGATAGGACAATTGAGCACGGGTCAGGCCCAGACGGCGGGCCGCTTCCGAGACATTGCCTTTCACTTCGCCCAGGCAGTGGTCAATGATGGTGTCCTCGATCTCTTGCAATGACAGCCGGCTTGGATCCTTGCCGCCAAACAGCTCCAGAATCGCACCACTGCCCGTACTGGCTGCGGCGGTCTTGGTAGGGCTGGCCGGCGGTGGGTCGTTGGGGCTGGCCGCCAGTTGGCCGCGGGTGCCGATGGAGAACATGGGCTGGGCCAGCCGTTCGCCGCTGGTAAACAGGTGCGCCAAGTCGATTGCGCCGCCGTCCGGGGCGCTGATCACGCCGCGCTCCACCAAGTTCTGTAACTCGCGGATATTGCCTGGGAAGTCATAGGCCAGCAGCGTATCGGCCGTGCGCGGCGTGAAACCGCTGATCTGGCGACCATGGCGTTGGGTGAAGCGATGCAGGAAGTGGGTCATCAGCAGTGGGATGTCTTCCTTGCGTTCGCGCAGCGGCGGCAGGTGGATCGGAAACACATTCAAGCGAAAGAACAAATCCTCCCGGAATTCGCCACGTTGCGCGGCGGCACGAAGGTCGACGTTGGTCGCGGCGACCACCCGCACATCGACCTTCAACGTGCGGCTGCCACCGACCCGCTCGACCTCGCCTTCCTGCAAGGCGCGCAGCAGCTTGCCCTGGGCCACCAGGCTGAGGGTGGCGATCTCGTCAAGGAACAGGGTGCCGCCGTCGGCGCGTTCGAAGCGCCCGGCGCGCGATTGAGTGGCACCGGTGTAGGCGCCGCGCTCGACGCCAAAGAGTTCCGATTCCATCAGATTTTCCGGAATCGCAGCGCAGTTGATGGCGACGAAGGGCTCATCGTGGCGCGGGCTGATGCGATGCAGCATCCGGGCAAACATTTCCTTGCCGACCCCGGACTCGCCGGTGAACAGCACCGTCGCCTGGGTCGGCGCAACCCGGCGCAACATGTGGCAGGCGGCGTTGAAGGCTGAGGAAATCCCCACCATGTCGCTGTCTTGTGCGGGTGTCGGATCAACCAGCAAGCTCGTCGGCAGGGCGCCTTTATCATTGCGACTGTGGGCCGTCACGCTGCGCCCGCCGGTGCTGACGAACGGTTCGGCGTTCAGGTCGGCCAGGTCCGCTTCGGCGTCGTCCCATTCCTCTGCGGGTTTTCCAATCAGCCGGCAAATGCTGGAACCGGTGGAACGGCATTCGACCTCGCGGTAGAGAATCAGCCGGCCGACCATTGCCGAGGTGTACCCGGTGGCATAGCCGGTCTGCATCCAGCAGGCCGGTTCCGTGCCGATGCCGAAGTGGGCGATGTGCTCATCATCTTCGCTGGAATGGTGCCAGAGGAACTCGCCGTAATAGGTGCCCAGGTTCATGTCGAATTCGAAATGCACCGGCTCGACTTTCACCGCACCTTCGATCGCATGAATGATCGGGCCGGCGGCGAACAGCGCCAGGATGTCAGCCTCGGGGAACCGCTCCTTGATCAGGGCGGCGTCCCGGGCGCCGCAATGGTAGCCCGTGCGCAACATGATGCCTCGAGCGCGGGCCAGGCCCATGCTTTCAATCAGCTCTCGGCGTAGCGCGCCGATGCCGCTGTTGTGGATCAGCAGCATGCGTGCGCCGTTCAACCAGATGCGCCCGTCGCCCGGGCTGAACATCAGGCATTCAGTCAGATCCTGCAGGGTCGGCGGTGCACCCGGTGGCAGCTGCTCGCTGGCACCGCGCACGGGTTTGCTTGGCGTTGCGCGAGAGAGTTCGGCCAGGGAAATCAGCTTGTCCGCCATCACCAATCCTTAATCGGAATAATCATAATCCGCATAGTGCAGCATGAAATTGCTGAAATCATCACTTTTTTCACCCGCCCAGTTCTCCACTCATGACCCTTGCTTGCCTGTGTTTGCGCTGGATGCCCCGGGCTTGAGCGGTTGCTTTGCGATTGCCCGGAGATGGCATATCGCTTGCTACAACTAGTTACCGAGATTAACTAATTCGGCAATAACAATATGGCTTGGCTGTCGCCGCTTTCGAGCAGGCAGTACAAGCAAGAATCGGGAAGCCCGTATGAAGTTGACCAACAAGAGGATAGTCGTGACCGGGGTTTCCTCGGGCATCGGCGCCGAAACCTCCCGGATCCTGCGTGCCCACGGGGCCACCGTCATTGGCATGGATCGCAACGAGCCCAACCTGAGCCTGGACGATTTCATCCAGGCTGATCTCAGCCACCCGGATGCCATTGATGCGGCTGTGCAGCGGTTGCCGCAGGCCCTCGACGGCTTGTGCAACATCGCTGGAGTCCCCGGGACCGCCGATCCGCAAGCGGTTGCCCAGGTCAATTACCTGGGGGTGCGCCATCTCTGTGGGGCGGTGCTACCGCGCATCGCTGCCGGAGGCAGCATCGTCAACGTTGCTTCGATTCTTGGCGCGCAATGGCCGCAGCGCCTGGACCTGCACAAGGCGCTGGCCGCTACGGAAAGCTTTGCCCATGGCCAGGCCTGGCTGGCCGAACATCCGGTGCCTCAAGAGAGCTGCTACCAGTATTTCAAAGAGGCCTTGATCGTCTGGAACTACCAGCAGGCCCAACCCTGGTTCTTGCACACCTCGGTGCGCATGAATTGCGTGGCACCGGGCCCGGTGTTCACGCCCATCCTGGGTGATTTCGTCAGCATGCTCGGTCAAGAGCGCGTCGAGGCTGACGCTCATCGTATGAAGCGTCCGGCCTACGCCGATGAAGTGGCGGCTGCCATTGCCTTTCTGTGTGCCGACGAATCGCGCTGGATCAACGGCGTCAATCTGCCGGTCGATGGCGGCCTGGCATCCACCTACATCTGAACGAGGAGCCCTGCGCGAGTTACCGCCGGCCGTTTACGGGCGACCGGCCCGTTCACAACACATGCTTCCAACAACAAGAACAATGAGGAACAACATGCACAACTCTCGATGCTATCCAGGCTTCAAGCGTTCCGCCCTGGCACTCTCGGTTTGCCTGGCCGGTTGGGCCTCCCAGCCCCAGGCCGCGCAAATTGACCTGGGCGACAGTGAATGGCGTTTGCGCTGGGACAACACCCTCAAGTACAGCCAGGCCTGGCGCCTGCAGGGTGCCGACGACAACCTGGTCAACGCGCCGACGGCGGGCGGCCTGTACCCCTCGATCCAGAGCCAGGGCGACAAGAACTTCAGCAGCGGCCTGGTCTCCAACCGCCTGGACCTGTTCAGTGAGATGGACCTGAGCCGGGAAAACTATGGCCTGCGTCTCAGCGCTGCGGCCTGGTACGACGATATCTACAACAAGAACACCGACAGCAGCGAGCAACGGCACTTCCTCGACGATACCCGCGAGCTGCACGGGCGTGATGCCGAGTTACTCGATGCCTTCGTATTCGTGCGAGGCGATGTCGGCGAATCGAGCCAGGGCACCCTGCGTCTGGGCCGGCATAGCCTGATCTACGGCGAAAGCCTGTTCTACGGGGGCAATGGCATCGCCAATGCCCAGGGGCCGAGCGATATCGTCAAACTGCTCAGCGTCCCCGGCACCCAATTCAAGGAAATCCTGCGGCCGGTCAATCAAGTGTCCGGGCAGTTGCAGATCAACCCGCAGGTGTCTGTGGGTGCCTACTATCAGTTCGAATGGGAGCGTTCCAACCTACCGGGGGCGGGCAGCTACCTGAGTGACAACGATGGCATCGGCGAAGGTTCCGGCGACTGGACCCAGGTGTTTGGCAACACCACCGTGCACGCCTCCGACATCGAGGCCAGGAACTCCGGCCAAGGCGGCATGCAACTGCGCTACAAGCCCGAAGGTACCGAACTGGAACTGGGCTTCTACGCCGCCAAGTATCACGACAAGGCGCCGAGCGCGCTCTATGCCTATCTGGATGGTGCAGCGGCTGCCGCCACCGGGCTGCCGATCCTGGGTTCCTATCGCCAGGTTTACGCCGAAGACATCAAAACCCTGGGCGCCAGCTTCTCCACGGCCTATGGCCCGTTCAATTTCGCCGGCGAGACCTCGGTGCGTTGGGATGCTCCGCTGGTGAGCAACCTGCAGGTGGTGACACCGGGAATGGCCGCGGACAACAGCGGCGATGCGCTCTACGCCAAGGGCAAGACCGCCCACGTCAACCTCTCGACCATCTACCTGCTGTCGCCCAACTCGCTTTGGGATGGCGGCTCGGTGCTCGCCGAACTGGCCTGGAACCGTACCCTCAGCGTCACCGACAACCGCGCGGCACTGGATTCCAACACCACCCGTGACGCGACGGCGCTGCGGGTGCTGGCCGAGCCGGCTTACTTCCAGGTAGCCGACGGTCTGGACCTGAGCGTGCCGGTGGGGTTTGGCGTCGTCCTCGATGGACGCTCCTCAGCTGTCAGCAAGGCCGGGTTCGGCAATACCCACGCCGGCGACTGGAGTGTCGGGCTCAAAGCCACTTACCTGCAGCGCTGGGACTTCGGCATCAATTACGTGAATTTCTTCGGCAAGAAGGCGGCGGGGCTGCGCGAGGACGGCAACTTCAGCTACGGCCAATCCCTGGCCGACCGTGACTTCGTCGCCATGTACGTGAAAACCACATTCTAATAAGAGGTTTCATTTTCTATGCAAAGCCTATTTTCCTTGCGTATTTCGGCCCTGGCCATTGCCTTGTTGAGTGCCGGCCTGGCGCAGGCGGCGGTTTCCCCTGAGCAGGCCGCACGGCTCGGCACCGAGCTCACGCCGCTCGGCGCCGAGCGCGCCGGCAACCAGGACGGCAGCATTCCTGAGTGGACAGGCGGCTATACCACGGCGCCGGCCGGCTACAAGAACGGCGACAAACGTGCCGATCCGTTCGCCGCCGACAAGCCGCTGTATTCGGTCAGCGCGGCCAACATGGCACAGTACGCCGACCAGTTGGCCGAGGGCACCAAGGCCTTGCTGCAGAAGTATCCGGGTTACCGCCTGGACATCTATCCGACCCGGCGCAGTGCTGCCGCGCCGCAGTGGGTGTACGACAACACCCTGACAAACGCCACCCGCGCCACCCTCGATGTGCCCACTGAGAAAGTCAGCGGCGCCTATGGCGGGATTCCTTTCCCATTGCCGCAAAACGGTGCCGAGGTGTTGTGGAACCACCGCCTGTCCTGGCAGGGCGCCGACACCTTCTATTCGCCGTTCGACACTTGGCTGATGACTGCTGGCGGCAAGAAGATCCAGGCCACCCGCGCGCGTTTCTGGTACCAGAGCCCTTACTACTTCAAAGAGGGCAACCTCGACACCTTCGCGGGCAAGTTTCTGATCGGCAAACTGGCTACGGAACTGCCGTCCTCCAAGGCCGGCGAGGGGCTGATGACCCACTGGGACATGGACCCCGGCAAACGCGCCGCCTGGCAGTACCTGGTCGGCCAGCGTCGGGTGCGCCGTGCACCGAACGTCGCATACGATACGCCGGACTTCGTCACCTCGGGCGTCGGATTCTTCGACGAGGCCTTCATGATCTTCGGCCCCACCGATCGTCATGACCTCAAACTGATCGGCAAGAAAGAACTGCTGGTGCCTTACAACAACAACCGTGCGGCGGCGGTGAGCAGCGACGAATTGGTCAAGCCAGGTTTCCTCAACCCGGATCTGGTGCGCTGGGAGAAGCATCGGGTCTGGGTTGTGAGCGCCACGCTCAAGGACGGCAAGCGTCACGTGGTGCCCAAGCGTACCTACTACGTGGACGAGGACTCCTGGCAAGTGCTGCTGCTCGACGGCTATGACGCCCAAGGCAAGTTGGGGCGGCACAACTACACGCTCACCCTGCTGGCGCCTGAAATGCCGGCGCTGACCTCTCAAATGATGTGGGGCAGTTACAACCTGGAAACCGGGGCCTACTTCCTGAACTCCTCGGCCAACGATTTGGGTGTGCAGTACCAGAGCTATCCGCGTCCGCCGGCCGCGTTTTTTACCCCTGATGCCATGGCCAGCGACAGCATGCGCTAAGCGATTGTGCAAGGCGCCGGGGCCCAGGCATCGGCGCGTTGTGCGATCAGCGTCTGGATAACTCTTATGCGATGGTCGGAGCGGACATGATCGGTAATTTTTCACTCATGCGGGCGCTACCGGTGGCTTTGCTGCTGGCTGCGTTATCAGTGTCAGGTTGGGCAACGGCCAGCCCGGGGATTGCGCTACTCAACCAAGCGGCCTTGCAGAGCGCCAAGGCACCCCGTGCGGTGCTGCTGGCGGTCACCCGGGCCGGCGAACGGCTGGTGGCGGTCGGTGAACGCGGCATCGTCCTGCTCTCTGACGACTCCGGCCAGAGCTGGCGTCAGGCGCGTGTGCCGGTCAGCGTCAGCCTGACCGCCGTGCAGTTCGTGGATGCCGAGCAGGGCTGGGCTGTCGGTCATATGGGCGTGATTCTGCGCAGCACCGACGGTGGCCAAACCTGGGTCAAGCAACTCGATGGTGTTGCAGCGGCGCATCTGGCGCTGGTTTCGGCGCAACAAGGTAACGACGCCAAGCGGCTCAAGGATGCCCAGTGGCTGGTCGCCGATGGCCCGGACAAACCCTTTCTCGACCTGTACTTCAGCGACCGCCGTAACGGTTACGTGGTCGGTGCCTATGGCCTGATCCTGCATACCACGGATGGGGGCGATAGCTGGCAGCCGTGGATGCAGCAGGTGGATAACCCCGAGGGCCTCAACCTGTACGGCATTCGCCCTGCGGGCGGCGCGCTGTTCATCGTCGGCGAACGCGGTCTGCTGCTGCGCTCGGTTGACAACGGCGGCAGTTTCCAGGCGCTCGAGTCACCCTATGACGGCAGCTTCTTCGGTTTGCAGGGCAGTCCTGCCGGCGAGTTGGTGGCCTTCGGTTTGCGCGGCAATGCTTATTGGTCGGGCGACCAGGGACTCACATGGCGGCGCGTTGAGACCGGTCTGGAGGTGGCGCTGTCGAGCGGCACCCAACTGCCTGATGGCGCGTTGATCCTGGCCAGCCAGGCCGGTGATTTGTTGCTCAGCCCCGACCGGGGACGCAGCTTACGGCATCTGACAGGTCCGGCTGGCGCCTCGATCGCCGGCCTGGTCGCGGCCCCCGATGGCAGTTTGATCAGTGTCGGCCTCAGTGGCGTGACCCGCCTCAAACACAACCTTTCCTCGGCCCAACGTTGAACAACTTGCCAGAGCCCTACGCGGCCGTATTCGGAGTCCGATGTGAACGACAATAATCCCTCCCTCGAACAGCAAGTGGTGATTGCCCGGCTGGAGGATTTCGATCCGCGCTCCGGCAATCTGGGCGAGCGGGCGATCTTCAATCACCGCCCCTGGGTGGTCCTGTTCTGCCTGTTGGTCACTCTGGTGCTGGGTTACCAGGCCAGCAAGATTGGCCTTAACGCCAGTTTTGAAAAGACCATTCCAACCTCTCACCCCTACGTGGCCAACTTCCTTGAGCGGCGCAGTGAACTGAGCGGTCTGGGCAATTCGATTCGCATCGCCGTACAGATCAAGGACGGCAGCATATTCGACAAGGACTACCTCGACGTTCTCGCCAGGCTCAACGACGAGATCTATTTGCTGCCAGGCGTCGACAAGCCCTACATGAAATCGCTATGGACGCCCACCACGCGCTGGACCGCGGTGACAGAGGAGGGGCTGGATGGCGGCACGGTGATCCCGGACACCTATGACGGTTCTGCGGCCAGCCTGGAGCAGGTGCGCACCAACGTGGCCCGCTCCGGCGAGATTGGCCAACTGGTGGCAGGCAACTTCCAGTCCAGCGTGATCTTCGTGCCGCTGCTGGAAATCAACCCGGTGACCGGCAAGGCACTGGACGCAGGCGAGCTCTCCCGGCAGTTGGAAGCGTTGCGCGACAAATACCAGAACGAGCGCATCCAGATTCACATCACCGGCTTCACCAAGATCATCGGCGACCTGATTGCCGGATTGGCGCAGGTCATGCTGTTCTTCGTCATCGCCGTGCTGGTAACGGTGACGGTGCTCTATTGGTACACCCGTTGCGTGCGCAGTACCGCGCTGGTGGTGCTTTGCTCCTTGGTGGCGGTGCTCTGGCAGATCGGTCTGCTGGCGACCCTGGGTTATGACCTCGACCCTTACTCGGCGCTGGTGCCTTTCCTGGTGTTCGCCATTGGCATGAGCCACGGCGCGCAGAAGATGAACGGCATCATGCAGGACATCGGCCGTGGCACTCACCGGGTGGTGGCCGCGCGCTACACCTTCCGCCGTCTGTTCGCCGCCGGCATGACCGCGTTGCTCTGCGATGCGGTGGGTTTTGCCGTGCTGATGGTGATCAAGATCCAGGTGATCCAGGACCTGGCGATCACCGCCAGCATCGGCGTGGCAGTGCTGATCTTCACCAACCTGATCCTGCTGCCGATTCTGCTCAGTTACATCGGCGTCGGCGCCAAGGCAGCCGAGCGCAGCTTGCGGGCCGAAACGGCCGAGTTGAAAGCGAACGTCAAGCATCCGCTCTGGAGTTTCCTCGACCTCTTCACCCGCCGCTCCTGGGCTTACGGCGCCTGTCTGGTGGGCCTGGCGCTGGCGATCGGCGGTTTCGCCGTCAGCCTGCAGTTGAAAATCGGCGACCTGGACCCCGGTGCCCCGGAGCTGCGTCCCGATTCGCGCTACAACCGCGATGCGGCCTTCATGACGCAGAACTACGCGGCCAGTTCAGACATTTTCGTGGTCATGGTCAAAACCCCGGAAGACCAATGCACCCGCTATCCGACCCTCGCCGCGGTGGACGCCCTGGCCTGGCAACTGGAGCAGTTGCCGGGTGTGGAGTCGACCAACTCCATGGCCGCCCTGAGCAAGATCGCTGCCGCCGGGTATAACGAGGGCAACTTCAAGTGGTACGAACTGATCCCCAACGATGGGGCTCTCGGCGCAGTACAGACCCGTGCGCCGCGTGAGCTGTTCAACCAGGGTTGTTCACTGCTCTCGCTCTACGTCTACCTGGCCGACCACAAGGCCGACACCCTGGAACGGGTGGTGCAGACCAGCGAAGCCTTTATCGCCCAGCAGCGACTGCCGGACGTGAAGTTCATGCTCGCTGCGGGGAGCGCTGGAATCGAGGCGGCCACCAACATTGTGGTGAAGAAGGCCATGCGCGAGATGCTGTTCTGGGTCTACGGCGCCGTGATTCTGCTTTGCTGGGTGACCTTCCGTTCCTGGCGTGCGGTACTCGCCGCGGTGCTGCCACTGATGCTCACCTCGATTCTTTGCGAGGCGCTGATGGTTGGCCTGGGCATGGGCGTCAAGGTGGCCACACTGCCGGTGATCGCCCTCGGGGTAGGCATTGGTGTCGACTACGCCCTGTATGTGCTGAGCGTGATCCTGACCCACATGCGCGCTGGCGCCACGCTGTCCGAGGCCTATTACCGGGCGCTGCTGTTCACCGGCAAGGTGGTTTTGCTGACGGGCATCACCCTGGCAATCGCCGTGGCGACCTGGGCGTTCTCGCCAATCAAGTTCCAGGCCGACATGGGCATCCTGCTGGCCTTCATGTTCCTGGTGAACATGCTCGGCGCGCTGATCCTGTTGCCGGCATTGGCGTACTTCCTGTTGCCGCAACGCTTGTTCGTAAAAAAGCCTGAGGTGGCCGGCGCGTTGCAGCCGGTCGGGGAGGGCTGACGGCGCGAACAACACCGGTTCTTGCCAGGTAAGCCGGCGCGGCTTGCCTGGCATGAACCCCTCAACAAAGCCGCTGAGTTCGCCAGCGTTACGGCTTGGCTTCAGGCGTAAGGATAAGAAAAATCGGGAACTAACGCTTTCGCCTCACGATCCCTTTCCCTGTGCGTAGTCAATACGACCCGGATCGGCCGATTCATCCGTCATGAGTGTCCATCCAGGTCGTTGAACCATAAGGAGGCCCCATGACCGTTACCGCTCACCCCCTCTACGGAAGCACGCCCGGCCCGCTTCACGCGATCTTGCTGGCCGGCACCGTTCCCCTGTTTCTAGGGGCATTGCTGAGTGACATTGCCTACTACAAGACCTATCAGATCCAGTGGAGCAACTTTGCCTCCTGGCTGATTGCCGGTGGGTTGGTTTTGGCTGGATTGGCGCTGTTGTTCGCCCTCGTCAATCTGCTCCGGGCGGACCGCAAGGCGGGGCGCGTCGTGATGTACCCGGTGCTACTGCTGGTCACCTGGGTGTTGGGGCTGGTCAACGCTTTCGAGCATGCCAAGGACGCCTGGGCCGTCATGCCCATGGGGTTGGTGCTGTCTGTCATCGTGACCCTGCTGGCCTGTGTGACGGCGTGGACAGGACTTACCCACTCGCGCTCGGGAGGTGGGCAATGAAACATTCGATTGCACTGACTGCCTTGAGCATGGCGTTGTTACTCAGCGGATGTGGCAGTGAAGGGGATGCCGTTCAGGCACGCGGCCCGGACCCCAAACTGCCAGAGCCCCAACGCGGGCTGTTGCCCAGCATGAAAATTGCCGAGCCGGTCCCGTGGGGTGAGCAGAAGCCGACGGTACCCCAGGGATACAGCGTCACGGCCATCGCGACCGATCTGAAGATTCCGCGCCAGACCCTCGTGCTGCCCAATGGCGACATTCTTGTGGCCGAAGGCCGCGGCGGCAATGCGGCGAAACTCAAGCCCAAGGACGTGATCGCCAGTGTCATCAAGGCGCAGGGCAACACCCAGGTCAAAGGCGGCAATCGCCTGACATTGCTGCGTGATGCCGATGGCGACGGGACCTACGAACTGAAGACGGTATTTGCCGAAAATCTCAACGCGCCGTATGGCCTGGCTTTTGCCGACGGCAAGTTATACGTGGCCAATCAGGATGCGTTGGTCCGCTTCGATTATCAGGAAGGCCAGACCAAGGCCGACGGCCCGCCCACCAAGGTCACCGACTTACCGTCCGAGATCAACCACCACTGGACTAAGGCCCTGACCGTCAGTCCCGACGGTCGCTTCCTGTACGTCGGTATCGGTTCCAACAGCAACGTCAGTGAACGTGGCATGGAGGTCGAAACCGACCGCGCCATGGTGTGGCAGATCGACGCCACGACGGGGGCTCACAAGCCTTACGCAACTGGTCTGCGTAACCCGACGGCGTTGACGATCCAGCCCGAGTCCGGCCAGTTGTGGGCGGTGGTGAACGAGCGTGATGAGCTGGGTCCCGATTTGGTTCCCGATTACCTCACCTCGGTGCGCGAGGGTGCATTTTACGGTTGGCCTTACAGCTATTGGGGGCAGAACGTTGATTCGCGCGCCCAGCCGCAGAATCCGGACAAAGTGGCTGCCGCGGTCAAACCCGATTACAGCCTGGGGGCGCACGTGGCCGCGCTGGGTGTCGATTTCTCCCTGCCGGCGATGGGTGAGCAGTACGCCGAGGGCGTATTCGTCGGCGAGCATGGCAGTTGGAACCGCGACAATCCGGTGGGCTACAAAGTCATCTTCGTCCCGTTCAGCCAGGGGCGCCCCGCGGGTGAGCCGGTTGACTTCGCCACCGGCTTTCGGGGTTCCGACGGGAAAACACGGGGGCGGCCTGTCGGGGTCACTGTCGATCCGCGCGGCGCCCTGATCATTGCCGACGACCTGGCAAACACGGTGTGGAGGGTGACGCGCAATCAATGAGTCCTGACTCCGGGGCGCGCCGGCGCCCCGAGCCAGTTCGGTATGGCGTTTGCCGTCTTCGTTCACGAACAGCGCTTATCGTGCCGTTGGTCTGGCGTCAAGACATAATTATTCAAGGCCCATTCAGCCTTCACTTGCCTCGCCGATACATGAATAAGGTCCGATTGATTTCCGCGGTCTGCGAGGGTATCTCATGTTTAATTCAATGCTCAAAAGTGAACTGACGGCCAGGACAGCTGAACTGACAACCTACAAAGGATTGATTGGCGCTCTGGAGCGGTCGATGGCCGTTGTCGAGTTCAGCCCTGATGGCAAGGTTCTGCGTGCCAACGAGAACTTCTTGAGCACGATGGGGTACCGGGCGGATCAGTTGGCAAGCCTGTCTCATCGGGATTTTTGCACGCCGCAACTGGTTAGCAGCGCCGAGTATCGGCAATTCTGGGAGCGGCTGCGGGCCGGTCAATTCGTGTCCGGCACTTTTCAGCGACTCAATGGCCGGGGCGGGAAAGTCTGGCTGGAGGCCAGCTACAACCCTGTCACCGATGAGCAGGGGCGTGTGGTAAAAGTGGTCAAGTATGCACTCGACGTCACAGCGCGGGTGGCAAATGAGGCGCAAACCCAAGGCAAGCTGGCAGCCCTTGATCGTGCTATGGCGGTGATCGAATTCGATCTGAACGGCAACATTCTGACCGCTAACGACAACTTCCTCGGCGTCATGAATTACTCACTGGCAGAGCTCAAAGGCAAGCACCACCGACTGTTTTGCGAGCCGGAGCTGGTGAGCAGCTCCGAATACAGCGATTTCTGGCGTCGCCTCAATAGCGGCGAGTTTTTCAATGGTCAATTCAAGCGTCTGGGCAAGCACGGCAAGGTCGTTTGGCTGGAGGCTAGCTACAACCCGGTCTACGATGCCGAAGGTAAGCTGAGCAAGATCATCAAGTTCGCCAGTGACATCAGCGAACGGGTCGAGAAATTTGAAGAGGACTCGCGCGGCGCCTCCCGTGCCTACCACATCTCTTCCGAGACCGAAAAAGTCGCTGAACAGGGTTCGCAAGTGATTCAGCAAACGGCCAAGGAAATGCGCCAGATCGCTGACAACATCGGGGCCTCCGCACGCTTGGTCGGGCAGTTGGGCGCTCGTTCAGAAGAGATCACGGCGATCGTCAATACCATTCGCGGCATCGCCGACCAGACCAACCTGCTTGCCCTTAACGCAGCCATCGAAGCGGCGCGGGCCGGCGATCAAGGGAGAGGGTTTGCGGTTGTCGCTGATGAAGTCCGGCAACTGGCCGGGCGCACCAGCCGTTCGACGGCCGAGATTGCCGAGATGATTGGCTTGATTCTGTCTGAAACCCGTGACGCCGTCGCCAGCATGACGGTGACCCAGGAGGGCGCCCTGCGTGGCGTAACCCTGGCTGACCAGGCGGGATCGGTTATCTTGCAGATCAGAACCGGAACCAGTGACGCACTCGAAGCGGTGAGCATGTTTGCTTCCAAGCTCGATGAGTCCGAGGTCATCCCCAAAACGGCGGTTGGCTGGGTGGGTTGAGGCGCACGAGCGCCCTCGACTAACGGGGCGTTTGTGACATGATCAGGTCCTTCAGAAAGCTTGGCTTGTGCCGATTCAGGCGGTGTCGACTACAGTTCTTTGCAAGTGCAGGGGACGCCCGTTAAGCAACGGAACATTGATCATGACCCAAGACTCTTCCGATCCAGCCTTCAGATCACTTGGTTGCGCCGACTGCCGCAACCATGAGGCACTGGGGTTCGACTTCACAATGGCGTTCCAACCTATCTTCAATGTTCGCACGCGCACCGCGTTCGCTTATGAGGCGCTGGTGCGGGGTGTCAATGGTGAATCGGCAGGCTACATTCTTGGGCTGGTCAATGACGGTAACCGCTACCGATTCGACCAGGCGTGTCGCGTGAAGGCGATCGAGGAAGCCGCCAGGCTGGGCATTCTGGAGATTGCCGATTGCTTGCTCAGCATCAATTTCCTGCCCAATGCCGTGTACCGTCCTGAGACTTGTATACGGGCCACCCTGGAAGCCGCGCGCCATACCAACTTTCCGCCAGACAGGCTCATGTTCGAAGTGACTGAAGGTGAGAAGGTGGTAGATCCTGACCACCTCAAGTCAATCTTCGTGGAGTACGAACGCCAGGGTTTCACTACGGCAATTGACGATTTTGGTTCCGGCTACTCGGGGCTCAATCTGCTGGCCATGTTTCAGCCGCACGTGCTGAAGATTGATATGGCGTTGACCCGCACGATTGATCAAGACCCGGTCAAACAAGCGATTGTCGAGGGCATCGTCCTGGTCGCCAAGCGCTTGGACATTACCGTCATAGCCGAGGGTATTGAGACGCGGGGGGAAAGCGCCGCGCTGCTGGACCTGGGGATCGACCTGATGCAGGGCTATCTGTTTGCCAGACCTGAGGTCGGTCGCCTGCCGCCCGGCAGTTTTGACTGAAGCGTTCGGGCGTCCACGGGCTGTTCCGAAAAGCGCTTTCTGTTCGCTGGGTGGCGGATGGCGGACACCTTTCACAAGTTTCGTTGCGCCTGGTTGAGCAGCCGGGAAGCCCCCAATATATAGAACGCCCCACCCGCGATAATAAAGAGCCCGAGCATGTAGAAAATACTGTGGGGCGGTTGCGTGGCCAATACCACACCGCAGAGCAGCGGTCCGGCCGCGGCTCCCAGATTGCTGAGGTTCTGCGCGGCGTAGTACATGCCGCGTAAATGGTTGGGCGCGATGTTGTCGATGAACATGTATTCCGCCGGGAAGACGATAATCTCCCCGACAGTGAATACAGCCATGGATATCACCCAGAACAGCACCGTGTTGGACAGGGCGAAACCGGCCAGGCCCATGAGGAACATTCCCAGTCCGGCCACCAGCCAAAGATTCAGATGTCGATGGGATATTTTCTTGCCGATGGAATATTGCAAGCTGATCACCATCAGCGCATTTGTCGTGACGATAGCGCTGATGATTCGGTAGGTGTTCTCAGGCGTGGTTGTCACCACCAGATACTGCGAGAGATAGGCGGTGAACTGGCCGAAGACCACGGCGCTGAGCAGGCCGCCAAGAGTGAAACACACCAGCCGGTAGTCGTGGAGCAGAACCTTGCCCACCGCCAGAAAAGGCACAGGCGTCTGGCCTGCGTCGACGGGGGCGGAATGTCTGTCGCCCCAAACGAAGTAAATGAGAAAGAAGCCAGCACCGAGCCCGGCAGACAATAGAAATGGCAAGCTGATCCCTAGCTTGGCTATCCCCGCCCCGAGAAACGGTCCGACGGCATAGCCGATGTTGGTCAATGTGTATTTGATCGAGAACACCTCGCTGCGTTCGGAGGCGGGGAGCAAGCTGCCGAATCCCGCCTTGACCGCTATATCGATGACGGCATAGGCCAGATTGATCAGCACCAGGCAGATGAAAAAAAGCCAGAGTTCGCGCGTCACGACTGCCCCGAGGAACCCTAGGCTGAACAAGCCAGTGAATCCCAGAATGAGTCGGTAGCTGGAGAGCCTGTCCACCAGGAAACCGCCATAGAGGCTCAATAGCGATCCAATGATCAGTGTGCTGCCGATGACCACTCCGATATCTGCCACTCCCATGGCGAAGTTTTCGGACAGATAGATGACCAGATAGGGCAGCGTGATCGCTCGGGCCAGCGTCAGTATTGAAGACGCGCAAAGCAGCAGGTTGACGGTGGTGGGGTAGTTTCTAAGGGTGGCGAGCATCCTTGCCTCATTGTTCAATCGATCATTGCCAGAGGGCGCAGCGTGGCGCAATACGCTCGCGACAAGTTTACTGAGGAATCCAGTTCTGATTTATGATGGTTTTTCCATTGTCAGTTGAATTAAATTCATCAATATAAGGCGCCTATGTTTTCCTCCGAGCGATTGAAGGGGATCGATGTATTTGTCTGCGTCGCCGAGTCTGGCAGTTTCAAGGCCGCCGCAGAGCGGATGAGCCTCACGGGCTCGGCCATCAGCAAAAGCGTCGCCCGTCTGGAGAGCCGTCTTGGGGCTCGATTGTTTGATCGAACCACCCGGCGGGTATCGCTGACGGACGCCGGGACTGCGTTTTATCGCACCTGCACGGGGGTGCTTGCAGACCTGGAAGAGGCCGAGCTGTCGCTGCGTGCTGAAGACGCCGAGCCACAGGGCAGGGTTCGACTTGACCTTCCAGCCGCCTTTGGTCGCTCGCAAGTGCTGCCCATCATCTTGCGGTGTATCCAGGACTATCCGCGGTTGGTGCCGCACATCTCGTTCACGGATCGTTTCATCGACCCCCTCCAGGAAGGCGTGGATATCGTCGTCACTATTGGTGGTTCACAGGTTTGGCCTGACACGCTGGGCCATCGTTATCTGGGCCGTGAATGGCATGTCTTCTGCGCTTCACCCGTGTACTTGGCCAAGCATGGCGTCCCCATGACCGATCGCGATCTGGAACATCACCAGTGCATCGCTTATGGCTGGCCGGACGGCAAGCTCAGTCCGTGGAATTTTGCCGGTGAGCGTCCCGGCGAGACGCTAAGAAAACAGGTGTCGCCCGCACTGGTCGTGGGGGACGGCGAAGGGCTGGTTGCTGCGGTATCGGCCGGATGCGGTATTGCCCAATTACCTTCATGGTTGATCCAGCGCCAGCTTGAGGAGGGGACATTGATTGAGGTGCTTGCCCATCTGGCAACCGACGGAATGTTGATCAACCTGCTCTGGCAGAAAAGCCGTGAGCAGCTTCCCAAGGTCAGTGCCTTGTTAGACGTACTCGCGGCCAATTTGTCTCAGGCGGCAGGCGGCAAGTCCAGCCACAACCATCTGCCCGACATGAACGCCCGCAAAGCCGTGGACATCTAGTCCTGCGGATCAGGTCGGTCATGATCATCAAGAAAGGAGAGGTCATAACTTTGGCCTCGGCTCCCTGAAGTCAATCATCAAACGCCGTGCGCAATTCATGATCAGATCGCTCGATCATTTTTTCGGCTCCATCAAATTCATTCGAGGTCTTCTTTCGGATCGTTCCGCGTTGAACGAGACCTGGAAGGCATTACCGGTCATGGTCGTTTTGAGCGAAATGACCGGATTGCTTTGCGGATTATTTCTGAGCGAGCAATGCCTTCCTTGCCGCCTTCTCATGTTTCATAGCGGCGATTTCACGTTCGCACGCATCGACATCGAACGAGTTGTCCCACTTGGCAATGGCAATGGTGCCGATTCCATTACCGATGAGGTTGGTCACGGCCCGAGCTTCGTTTAGGAAGCGGTCAATGCCCAAGAGCAAAACGAGGCCTACCAGAGGTATGGAGTGGATGGTCGTGAGCGTCGCAGCCAGCGTCACAAACCCCGCACCGGCCACTCCAGCCGAGCCTTTGGAAGTCAGCAGGAATACGCCCAGCAGAATCATTTGATCCACAAAGGTCAGTGGCGTATTGGTCGCCTGTGCAATAAAAATTGCGGCCATGGTGAGGTAGATACAGGTGCCATCTGCGTTGAAGGTATACCCCGTTGGCAGCACCATACCCACTACCGATTTTTTGCAGCCAAGCTTTTCAAGCTTCACCATCATGCGCGGCAGCACGGCTTCGGTTGAGCAGGTGCCCAGCGTGATGAGAATTTCGTCTTTGAAATAACGGAGAAACTGCATCAGCGGCATGCCTGACCATCTGGCCACCGTACCCAGCACTACTACGATGAAAATCAACGTCGTAATGTAGAGCGCGACCAGCAACTGACCGAGTGACAGCAATGTGCCAATCCCGTACTTGCCGATAGTGAACGCCATGCCGGCGCCGGCACCAATCGGCGCCAAGCGCATGACCATTGCGACGATCTTGAACAGACCTTGCAGGAACAGATCAATGGTGTTGATCAGCGGCTTGCTGGTTTCGCCCATTTGAACCAGCGCGACCCCCATCAAGACTGAAAGCAGGATGACCTGAAGCATGACGCCATTGGAGAATGCGCCAAGGAACGTGTGGGGGATGATATTGAGGAAGAAATCAATGGTGCCGCCCTGTTCGCTGGCAGCTTGGCTGTATTTACTAATGGCACTTCCATCAAGGGCGCTAACGTTGATGTTCATACCCACGCCAGGCTTGACGATGTTGACCACGATCAGGCCGACGACCAAGGCAATGGTCGATAGAATCTCAAAGTAGATCAGCGCCTTTACGCCAATCCGCCCGACCTCCTTGATACTGCCCATCTTCGCGATACCGACAACGACGGTACCGAAGATAATGGGCGCCAATAACATTTTGATCAGTTTGATGAAACCATCGGCAAAGGGTTGGAGCTTGGCCCCAATATCAGGCACGAAGTAACCGATTGCCGCACCGATTGCGATGCCGATCAGCACTTGCACATACAGCTGGCTGTACCAGCGGGACTTGGAAATTTCCACGGAAGCACCTCATTTTATTTTTGTGATGGGCATGTGGCTTGGCGTCAGTGGGCGACGCCTGAGTCTGCGGCCTCTTTCACAGAGACCGCAGATCGAGGGGATCAGCCTTCGCCTAACTCACGCATGACTGCGTACAAGGCGGATTTGGCTTCGAAGCCAACGCCTGGAACATCCGGCAAACCTACATAACCGTTTTCCACCTTGATTCCGTCGGCGAAGCCACCGAAAGGCTGGAACACGTCTGGGTAAGATTCGTTGCCACCCAAGTGAAGACCGGCTGCTATGTTCAGGGACATCTGGTGACCACCGTGCGGAACTACGCGGCGAGAAGACCAGCCCATTTCATCCATCACTTTCAGGGTGCGCATGTATTCCACGAGCCCGTAGGACAGGGCACAGTCGAACTGCAGGAAGTCGCGATCCGGGCGCATGCCGCCGTGACGCAGCAAGTTACGGGCGTCCTGGTGGGAGAACAGGTTCTCCCCGGTCGCCATGGGTAGTTCATAGTGATTGGCAAGCTCAGCCTGGAGTGCGTAATCGAGCGGATCGCCGATCTCTTCGTACCAAAACAGGTTGTACTTCTTGATGGCTTCCGCGTAAGCAATACCGGTCTGAAGATCAAAGCGTCCGTTGGCATCGACCGCCAGTCGACGACCATCCCCAACCACTTCGAGTACCGCTTCGATGCGACGGATATCTTCGTCCAGCGGTACTGCACCGATCTTCATCTTGACGACGTCGTAGCCACGATCCAGATAGCTCTGCATTTCTGCCTTGAGCTTGGTCTGGTCTTTGCCAGGGTAGTAGTAGCCACCTGCTGCATAGACCCAGACCTTGTCATCGGCTACGCCATTCCGGTAACGATCAGCCAGCAGGCGATAGAGAGGTTTTCCTTCAATCTTGGCGACGGCATCCCATACCGCCATGTCGATGGTGCCAACCGCGACCGAGCGCTCGCCGTGGCCGCCTGGCTTTTCGTTGGTCATCAGAGCTTTCCAGATGGCGAACGGATCCAGGTTGTTGTTTTCATGGTCGACGAGCGTGTCTGGATCCGCTTCGGTAATACGCGCCAGGAAGCGATCACGCATCAGAGCGCCTTGGCCATAACGACCATTGGAGTTGAAACCGTAGCCGATGACAGGTTTACCATCGCGAATCACATCCGTGATAACAGCGACAACCGAGCAGGTCATTTTGGAGAAGTCGATGTAGGCGTTGGCAATTGGGGAGGCAATAGAAACAGTTTTTTCACGGATGTCTACGATACGCATGACGGGTTCCTCTTGTTGTTTGTGGCCCCACGTTATGCTTTGCGATGTCACCCGCCCAATGCTATTAATGCCGCGCCCTATGCACAGGAGGCATTGCCCTTGGAACTCGTTTGGCTTGAGGATTTTTCCGCGCTTGCGGAATACGGCAGCTTTGTTCGGGCGGCTGAAGCGCGCCACGTAACTCAGCCCGCCTTCAGTCGCAGAGTCCGTTCCTTGGAGAACTGGATGGGTGTGGAATTGTTTGTACGCACGCCCCAAGGAGCGACCTTAACCGAGGCTGGAAGACAGATTTTGCCTAGTGCTCAAGAGGCTGCCAGACGTTTGTACCGGATGCGGTCTGAGGCACAGGAAGTGGCGGGGATGGCTGCAAAAACACTGCAATTTGCAGCAACTCACTCCTTGTCATTCACCTTCTTCCCAAGATGGTTGAGAAGTGCTGAAAATGGCGCACCGATAGATGCGGTACGTCTGCATTCAGACAGCATGGCCGTTTGCGAGCAGATGCTGATTCACGGCCAGGTTCAATTTCTGCTTTGTCATCGCCACCCAGATGTACCGCCTTTGCTAGCCCCTGATCAGTTCATTGGAAAGAGAGTGGGGGAGGATGTACTCGTGCCACTGGCGAGCCCTTCTGCCCATTTCGGAACCTCCCCTGAAACACTGCCTTATTTGGCCTATACCCACGAATCTGGACTTGGCCGAATCGTCGCTCACCGGCTCCACGGCAAAGAAGATTATCTTCATCTGAAGCCTCTTTTCAGCAGTCATCTTGCTGCCGTTCTGATGTCAATGGCATTGGAGAGCAAGGGGGTTGCTTGGTTACCCAAAAGCCTGACAGAGCAGGAAATGATCGATGGACGTCTTGTTCGGGCGCTCGACGAAAGCTGGGATATTCCTTTAGAAATTCACCTCACGCGCCCGACTGCCCCTATTAGCCCGTCCGCAGAAGAATTCTGGGCTAGGGTGGGCAACGATAAGGCGCGTTCTGTATGACACGTCGCGTTGCTCAATAGGAATACGCGCGGCGAGGCAAATGATTGAACACTAAGGGGCCTCTAATGGCCCTTTTTTGATTCAGCCCTTGCTGCCGTCGGCAGCGCTCCGAGCAGTAGCATCATGGCAGCAGACACACAGCTTGTTGCCATCGAGGTCTCGAAAATAGGCGCCGTAATAGTCGGGATGGTAATGGGGCCTCAATCCAGGCGCTCCCTCACATGTTCCCCCCAGGGCCAGTGCGGTTGCGTGGCTGCGTGCGACAACCTCCCGGCTGGGTGCCAGCAGCGCCACCATCTGACCGTTACCGGGCGCGCTTGGGTTGCCGTCAAATGGTTTTCCAATCACGAAGATGGGGCGAGGTGAGCCTTCAGAAATCCAGCCGGCCCAGCCCTTGCTGGCGTCGCTGAATTTCAGTGTAAGGCCAAGCCCGGCCATTATCTTTGAGTAGAAAACGAGCGCACGGTCATAGTCGGCTATGCCTAAAAAAACGTGAGAAATCATGGTGGCTATCCTTGCGGTCAGTGGACCCAATGAGTCTGGCAAGAAACGATAGTCAGTGAAAGATGCATCATCCGCTACGCTTGGCGATGTTCTCATTGTGCCGGGCGCGGGCGGTCGATTCGCTGGATGTCAGGATGATACGAACGGCCACAACCACGCCGACAAGAACACCGGCAAGCCCTGAGGTTTCCCAAAGTGTCGGCAGTCGCTGATGAAACACCAGGCCCAGTACCGTCGCGAAGAGTGACTCCAGGGATATCAGTTGCCCGCTAAGGACCATGGGCAGGCGACGGGACGCGGCATTCCACGCCCAGGCGCCGACGACAGACGACATCAGCGCGATAAAGAGCCCCCAGGCATACACATGCCCAGCCAGGGAAAGGCTGAAGCCCAGACTTGGCAGTTTCAGTAGATCAAGCGCCAGTACGGCAGGTAAGGCGATCAAGGAGCCCAGCCCGGCACCTGCCATCATCAGGCCGGTCCAGGCCCCTGATGCATTGACCGCGAGTTTTTCCAGGCCCCTTTGATTCAACGCGGCGAATACGAGCCACAGGACAACAGCGCTGATTGAAAAGAACAGCCCCTTCAGCCAGGCGCCCTCGCCGGTCGGGGGGTGATTGACGCTGCCGACGTTCAACAGCAACAGCCCGCCTGTCATCAACGCCAGTGGTATCGCGAGTTTGCGCCATTCGATGGTTCTGCTCGTGGCGTTGCCGAGTACGGCCTGTAGAAGCGGCACCATGCCAATAAGCGCCGGGGTCAGTACCGGTCCTGCATAAATCACCCCGGCGGCAATGCAGGTGCTGTATCCGAGGTATCCGATAACGCCCAGGCTTGCGCCGAGAAGCTGCTGTTCGCGGCTCAGGAATCGGAGCCGGGCGCGATAGAACACCATGACCCCTGCACCCAGCGTCCCGGCGATCAGAAACCGAACGATCATCAAGTCGTAGATCGAATAGGCCCCGGTGACGTAGGGCGCAATGAAATTCAAGGCCCAACTCAGCGTGGCGACGACGGCGAGGGCCACGCCTGTGGTGGTGTTTGAGTCACTCCTGGGCATCAGGCCTCTCCGCGGGATATTCAGCTCATGTTGCACAGCGTCAGCGCTATGCTACAAACGAGTTCTCGGCCACGGATGCATTACCGGTGATTATGAATACGCTTGGAAAGTCTTTACCGCCGCTCGCCAGTTTGTTGCCCTTTGAAGCGGCGGCGCGGCTGGAGAGTTTTTCGAAGGCCGCCGAGGAGCTGCACATTACCCAAGCGGCGATCAGTCGGCAGATACGGGGACTTGAAGAGAATCTTGGGCTAAAGCTCTTCAGTCGGCGCAACCGCGCCGTGTTTCTCACCCAGGAAGGACGCGAGTTAGGGCGTGTGGTGAGCAGCGCCTTGCGCAGTATCAGCGATGTCGCCGAGACCCTTCGCCAGGCGCCCGGCAAGCACCGTGTCGTTCTGCTGTGCCAATTGTGCGAGGCGTTCTACTGGCTGATGCCGCGCCTTTCATCATTCCACCAGCAATACCCCGAGATCGAAATCCAGGTGGTCACGTCGACCCGACCGCTGACTGAATTCAATGAGCATTTTGACGTGGCCTTGCAAAGCACGGGGCGCCCCAGTGGTGCGCATGTTCTGGTGTTTACCGCGACCGATGAAGTGTTTCCGGTGTGCAGTCCTGGTTACCTCAATGTCCAGGAGCCACTACCGGTCGCGGACCTTCTGCATCACACACTTTTGCATCACCGCGCCACACCACCCCACTGGCTGCAGTGGGAGGGTTGGCTACAGGCGTTTGGGCAGGCAGCGAATGTCAATTCTCAAGGCGCTGTGTTTGACAGCTACCCCTTGATGCTTCAGGCGGCGGTCGAGGGCCATGGAATTGCACTGGGGTGGCGCCGGACCGCCGCGAGGTTGATTGAAAGTGGGGCCTTGGTAAGGCCTTGCGCACAAAGTATTCCCTTGCCCGATGCGATATCCGTTTTCAGAAGTTCGTACGCAGGAGATCGCGCTGAAGTCAGCGCATTGATTGCGTGGCTGGAGGGGGCGTTGGAGAGTGAAGGCTGACATCTATCACCGCGTCGGGTAGCGACTGACTTGGCGGCTGTTTGCGCTCCGGGCCCGAATAGGGTGCCTACGCCACCCTTGCGGTCTGCCTGGCTTCGGTACGCACCACCAGCCAGATACCGATTCCGGACACCGCCATGCCCGACACCATTTGCCAGGAAAGGGGTTCGTTGAACATGGCCCAGGCCCACAGCATCGTAACGGGTGGGCTGAGGTACAGCACGCTGGCGACCCGGGTGGCTGTCGCCCGGCGCAGGCACAGCCAGTAGAGCCCATATCCGCCGATCGTCGACAAGCCCGCCGTCCACAGCACGCTCAAGGCGAAACCCGCGCTGGGTATCGGCGCGAGGCTGCCTTGTACACCTTCGAGCAAGGCGAAGGCGAACCCTGAAACGCAGCATTGCAACCACAGGTTGGGTAGCAGGCCCAGCGACTGCGACGCCGGGAGATGCTTTTGCCACAATGTCGCGACGGCCAGCGAGAGCATGCCAAGCAGCGGCAGGGCATAAGCCCACAAGGGCGCATCGCCCCAGGCGAGCGCGCCGTGGGTCACCAGCGCGGCACCGGCCAGGCCGATGACCAGGCCTGCCCAGACTCGCCAGGCCAGTCGCTGTCCCAGTACGCCAGCGGCCAACAGTGCCAGCCCCATGGGCAGCAAATCGGCGAATAGCGCGGCAAGCCCTGTCGGTACGCCCAGGGCAATACCTTGGGTAATGCCCGCCAGATAGCCCGCCATGGCCAGCAGGCCAATGCCGGCGTTTTTCAGAAGCACCGCAGGCGAGGTTCGTGCCAATGCCTTGGCGACGAAGGGCAACAGAATGAGCGTGACCACGACGCAGCGCCAGAACACCACCAGCAATGCGGGGGCGTAGTCAATCGAGAAGCGCGCGCCAACGAACCCGGAACTCCAGGTCAGCAGCAGTGCCGCTTCAAGCAGGACCAGGGGGACCGCCCGGTGCCAGACCGGTTTGGACAGGGAAGGGCATGAGATCGATCGATATGGGTTCATGCCCACAGGCTACGAAAGCAGGGTAATCTAATAAATCAAAATATAGTGCAGCAGTTGTTCACAAAGGTTGAATCATGCCGGCCATACTTGATATTGAACTGATACGGACTTTTCACGCGGTGGCGCGCATAGGGAAATTCAGCGCGGCGGCGCAGCAACTGCACAAAAGCCCGGCGGCGGTGAGCGTGCATATACAGCGGCTGGAGGCGGTGGCCGGCGGACGCTTGCTCAACCGTGATAATCAGGCGGTGTCCCTGACCGCCCTGGGCAAACGCTTGCTATCGTCTACCACGGAGCTGCTGAGCACCCATGACCGGGTGTTGGCCGACTTGCAGGGGACCCGCCTGGCGGGGCGCATCACCTTGGGTGTGCCGGATGAATACGCGGACCATGTCATCCGCGACATTCTCCCGACCTTCGCGGCCGCCTGGCCGAACGTGGTACTGGAGCTCAGGACGGCGCCAAGCTACGCGCTGCGTGACCAGGTGCAGCGGGGGAAACTTCAGGCTGCGGTGATTGCCCGGCCGAAGGCGCAGCCGGGCACAGAGTCTCTGCTGTTAACCTCCACGTCGCCTGTTTGGGTCGGCCCGATCAATAGCGTGATTGCCTCGACGCAGCCGCTGCCACTGGCCGTGCATGCTGCGCAGTGTCCTTATCGACAAGCCATGATCGAAGCGCTCAGGCAATGCGCACGCAAGTCGCGCATTGTTCTGGAAAGCCCCTCCACTCAAGCCGTCAAAGCGTGTGTGGAGGCCGGCTTGGCGATCAGTCTGATAGACCGTGCCCGGGTGACGGACAAGATGCAGATACTCGACAGCCTGCCGGTGGTTCCAGAGCATGAGGTGGTATTCATGCGATCGCAGGCATCACACGCCGATGAAGCGGTGAACCTGCTCTCGCGTGCCATGCAGCAGCACTTCCGGCTTTAGGGGCGGCCTGCGCCACGCTTATCTGTCGCTGTCGCCCCCGACAACGGCGGCGTCCGGGGCGGGATCACCCGTTTCGACCCTGTCGACTCAAACGCCGAAGCCAGGCGCAACAGCGTCGAATCGTCATAGGCACGTCCGGCAAACGTCAGCCCGACGGGCATGCCGATGTCCGCCATCACGCCCATCGGCACCGTGACGGTGGGCACGCCCAGGTGCCGGATGGCCAGGTTGCCATTGGCGACCCAGACCCCGTTGCTCCAGGCGATATCGGCGGAGGCCGGATTGACATCGGCGTCTGCAGGGCCGACGTCGGCGACTGTCGGGAATATCACCGCATCGAGCCCAAGCCGGTCCATCCAGTCTTCAAGATCGATGCGGCGGGTCTGTTCAAGTCCCCGCAGTCCGTCCGCCAGGGTGGGAATCTGGTCCCACGGTGTGATGCCGCGCTCGGCCATTCGGACGTACTCATCCATGCCGGCGGCAAGATCGTCCTCACGGTTGGGCAGGGTGCCCGGGTCGTGGGGGAATATCAGCGCGCCGTCAACATCGGCCAGGCGATTGAGTTTTGGATCACCGTTGGCCCGCAGAAAATCATCGAACGCCCAGGCCGACAGGTCCCACAACTCATGGTGCAGGAACTCCTTGGACACCAGGCCCCGGGTGAACACGGTCGGCGCGCCCGGACGATCTCCCTCGCAATTGGAGACCAGCGGGAAATCGACCTCGACCACCTGCGCACCACGGGCCAGAAGTGCCTTGCGAGCCTCTTCCCACAGGGCGATCACTGAGGCGCGGGTGTTGATTCGCTGCCCCGTCGGCCCGCCAATGCCGGGTGCTGGAGCCGTGCCCGCATCCGGATCGGCGTTGATGTACATACGCGGAACGCCGAAACGGACACCCGCGAGTGCGGCTGCGTCGGCGGCAAGGCCGGAATACGAGGCGGGGCGCACCGAGTCGACACTCGGGAGGGGTACCCAGGGCTGCATGCGCCACAGATCGCCGCGAGTGTCAGGGTCATGCGCCACCACGACGTCCAGCACTTCCAGCAGGTCCGCCATCGTCCTGGCATAGGGCACGACAACGTCCATTGTCGGGGTCAATGGCCAGTTGCCGCGCACCGAGATCACCCCGCGCGAAGGCGTATAGGCGCACAGGCCGTTGTTCGATGCCGGGCCTCGGCCGCTCGACCAGGTTTCTTCGGCAAGGCCGAATGCGGCGAAACTGGCCGCCGTCGCAGTACCCGCACCGTTTGAAGAGCCGGATGCGAAAGGCGCGGTGAGGTATTCGCCGTTGTAGGGGCTTTCCGCACGGCCATACACGCCGCGTTGCATGCCGCCGTTGGCCATGGGCGGCATATTGGTCTTGCCCAGGCAGATCGCCCCGGCGGCGCGAAGCCGTTCGATGGTGAACGCATCGCGATAGGCGACCAGGCTCGCGAACGCCGGACTGCCAGAAGCGGCCGTGAGCCCCTTCACCAGATAACTGTCCTTGGCGGTATAGGGAATGCCATCAAGCGGACCCAGGAGCTGACCCTTGGCCCGACGATCATCGGACGCCTGTGCTTCCTTCAGGGCATCGGGATTGCGAACGACAACGGCGTTCAGGGCGGTGGACGTGTCGGCGCCGTCGTAGGCATCGATCCTGGCAAGATAGGCCTGGACCAGCTCGACGGCTGTCGTCTGGCCGGATTCGAGTGCTGCGCGTAATTGGGCGATGGAGATTTCAGTGATTTCGATCATGTTGTTACCGTTGCTGCTGACGGGGACGTGCTGCGCGGAGCCTTTCAAACCGGACCTTGGGCACTTCAGGTGTCTCAAAGTGGGTTCTCATATCAGTGGCATGCACTTTACTACGGGATAAGCGCTAAAGGGCTTAATTGGAAAACCGCCTCCCATCGAGCAGTACCTTTTGTATAGAATGCCGTGCAAGGGTGTCACCGCAAACGCGGCAGGGCAGGTTTAATCAAGCGCAGGTCGGGCCGCCAGCGCGGAGTCGCTGTGCCTATGAGCCCGGAACCGTTGCGCCTGAATAATAAAAGTGAGTCACCTTCCGCCATGGCTTTCCTCTCTCGTTTTTTCGCCGCTGAATCAGCTGGCGGTCTGGCCCTGATGGCCTCCGCCCTGGCCGCGCTCATCGTAGCCAATTCGCCCTGGTCAGAGGTGTACTTCTCCGCACTGCACGTCAAAGCCCTCGGGCTTTCGGTCGGGCACTGGATCAATGATGGCCTGATGGCTCTGTTCTTTTTATTGGTCGGCCTTGAGATCAAGCGCGAAATGCTTGAAGGCCAGTTGTCGCGCTGGAGTCAACGCGCGCTTCCAGGTTTTGCCGCGCTGGGCGGCATGCTGGTCCCTGGCCTGATTTACGTCGCGGTCAACTGGGGCAATGCGCAAACCCTGGGTGGCTGGGCGATTCCCACAGCAACGGATATCGCATTTGCCCTGGGCGTGCTGTCGCTGCTCGGCAAGCGTGTGCCGATTTCCCTGAAGATCTTTTTGTCGGCGCTGGCGATTCTGGATGACCTCGGGGCAGTCCTTATCATCGCGCTGTTCTACACCAGCGATTTGTCCGTCAACATGTTGCTGGCTTCGCTGGGCGTGACTGCTCTTTTGGTGGTACTCAACCGCTGCGGTGTGAAGAGGCTGTTCCCCTATTTGATCGCCGGCGCACTGCTCTGGTACTTCATGCTTCAATCCGGCATCCATGCGACCTTGGCCGGTGTCATCCTTGCCCTGTGTATTCCGCTCGGTGATTCCAACGAAGGAGGGTGGTCGCCGCTTCTCTACCTCGAAGAAAAGATGCATCCGTGGGTGGCTTTTGCGGTGGTGCCCATCTTTGGTTTCGCCAATGCCGGCGTATCCCTTGCCGGTATTTCCCCGAATAATCTGATCGATCCCGTACCGATGGGGGTGGCGATGGGGCTGTTGGTGGGCAAACAGATCGGGGTGTTCGGTCTGGCGGCGCTGGCCATTCGTTTCGGTCTAGCCAAGATGCCTCACGGGGCGAAGTGGTCTCAGATGTATGGCGTGGCGCTTTTGTGCGGAATCGGCTTCACCATGAGCCTGTTCATCGGTGCGCTGGCATTCCCCACTGCGCCCCATCTGGTCGATGAAGTTAAAGTCGGCGTGCTGCTGGGCTCCACATTGTCTGCCATTATCGGAGTCTTGGTGCTGATGAAGGCGGGTTCGAAAAAGAGTTGAGGTGATGTGCGGCGATGCCTTTGCCGGTGTCGCCTTGAAAGCCTGGTTTCAGGCCTGCACAAGGGGCAGTAAAGAGCGTTTCATTTGGCAGGCAGCGCAAGGCTTGTGAGGAAACTGCCTGCCACTAAAACGCACATCACAATCAACAAGGGCGTTGAACCAAATCTCTCCAGGATAAGAGCGGCGGCTACCGGGCCACTGGCTTGGGCGATCAGCATGGGCCGAGCCAATAGCCCCATGCGTCTGCCGTAACCCTCCGGCCCAAAGAGCGCCAAGGGCAGCGTGCCGCGAGCAATGGTCAGAATCCCGTTGCCAGCTCCGTAAAGCGCCAGGGCCACGAAAGCCAGCCATGGAATGGCGGGCAGCAGGAGGGCAATTCCCAACCCGCAAAGCAGGATGGCTATACGAGCCGACCAGGTCGGGTGCAGGCGGCGCCCAATAGAAAACTCTGCCAGCCGTGCCGCGACTTGGGCGGGCCCGATCATCATGCCGATGGCCAGTGCCGTTGCCGTGGCGATGCCGAGCAGTTGCAGCACCTCAAGCAGGTGGACCGAAATGGAAGAAACCACCAGCGATAGAAGCGTCAGTAGCGTTGCCAGCAGCAGGAAGATGCCGTTGCCTGATGAACCGGGGTGTGTGCCGGAAGGGGGGGCTGCAAGAGGTGCCGGTTCGACGGGTAGGTCTTTGTTTCTGGGAATCGCCAGAAGATGGATCGGCAGTCCTATCATCAGGTGCGCTGCGGCTAGCGTGAAGCAGCTGTACCTCCAGCCGATCAAACCTTCCAGGCCGGTAATCAGTGGCCAACCCAGGGTGCTGGCAAATCCGCCGAGTAAAGTGAGGCCGGTTATTGAGGCACGCGCGTTATTGCCCAGCAAGCGTGCGAGCGTGGAAAACACCGCGTCATAAAGCCCGGCGGCCATACCGGCGCCGATGAGGGTCCATGCCAGATAGTAAGTGATCAGGTTACCGGCCGACCCCATTAACAGCATCCCCAGCGCTAATAACACCGAACTGGTGGCCAACACCGATCGGCCACCACGCCGGTCTATCAAGCGCCCGACCAGGGGAGAGCAAGCCCCGGCGACCAACAGTCCCCAGGAGAGTCCGATGACAACACGGGTAATGGACCATCCGGTTTCTTTGGAGATCGGCGTGGCAAGGACTGCCGGCAGGTAATAGGTCGTACTCCAGGCCAGGATCTGTGCGATGCCTAATGCCCACACAAGCCTGGATCGATTGATAGGCTGTTGGCTGCTTTTTCGGGTTGTCACTGTCTGTGGGCTCTTATCGTTATTCGGGCGTGAGCTGCTCGGTTTTGCGTGTGGGCGTGCGAAGCGTTTCCGGAGCGCGGAGGTGGTTCAGTAAATGCCGGAGTATGTGTTCGGCATCTGGCCCTACGCCCCTGAGGGTTGCCGAAGCAAAGTTGCGTTGTTTAGGCAAACCCACAAAGTACAAGCCGGGGACATGCGTGGCTCGTCCGTCACGCTGCCGCACCCAACCTCGTTCGTCCAGCACTGGCAGGCTTTCGAGAAATGCCAGGTTCGGACGAAAACCGGTGGCAAACATCAGGCTATCAACGGCTTCATGCTGGCCATCGGGCCAAACAATACCGGTTGAGGTGACCTGGGTGAACATGGCCGCTTGATTGAAATCGCCGGCTTTGAGTGCCTTGCTGTAGGTGCCGTCGTCCAGTACCGGTGTGCTTTGGTCGTTCAACCAGCGGGTTTTCTCCAGGCCTGTCCATTTCAACCAGGTATGAAAGTCTGCCCCCAATATGCGTTGGGGTACGAACCGAATCGTCTCGCGTGTTGCCAGCGTCACCGTTGCCACTTTGGCCAAATCGTAAGCGATCTGTACGGCAGAGTTCGCGGCGCCAATCACGACGATGCGTTGTCCACCGAAGGGCTGGTTGTTTCGATAGTCGGCACTGTGGAGTTGAGTGCCGTTGAAGCTTCCGAGCCCGGGAATATCGGGTGTGTAGGGGCGGCTGAAGGCTCCCGATGCGACGACCACCGCTCTGGCCAGAAAGTGTTGTCCGCTGGCGGCAGTTATCTGGAACCCCCCGTTCACCCGATCTACCCGCGTGGCCCGAACCCCCTGGAGGATCGGTAGCTCAAAGAGCTCGGCATATTTCTCGAGGTATCGCACCACTTCGTCGCGAGCAGGGTAGTGGCCTGGAGCTGCGGGGAACGGCATTCCCGGTAGAGAGGAGTAGGCCGCAGGCGAGAACAGTTCAAGGCTGTCGTAGTAGTTACGCCAGTTCCCGCCCGGTTGCAGTTGCTCGTCGAGGATGAGGAAACTGAGGCCTTGGCGTTTCAAATGCCAACCGCTGGCCAGCCCTGCCTGGCCAGCACCGATCACAACAACATCGACTGGCTGATTTATTTGGTTCATATGTGCGCACCTATACACGTTTTTGGATAAATAAGATCAGCTCGATCTGCCAGGGCAGCACAAGGGGGTGATGCTCTTGGTGTGGCGCAGGATGTCTTCCAGACGCTGGATAATGGCTGGGCCATCCACCTCGTAGAACACCTGTCGGCCGACCTTCGAGGCGCGAACGATACCGGCATCCAGCAGCACCTGCAGGTGGCGGGATACCACCGAACGCTCCTGAGGCAACTGCGCCGCAATTTCGGTGACATCGGCTCGGCCTAACTGCATGACGCGCTTCAGCACGGCGACTCGCGGTGGTTCGCACAGGGCCTTGAAGAACGCGCCATCCAGCGATTCGATAGCGGCCTCGATGGCTTGGGCTCGGGTGAGTGTTGTAGTCATGCGCCGACTATATGTGCATGAGTATGCACATGTAAAGCGCCGATCAACACCCTCTTAAACAAGAGGATGTTCTTCTGAAACAGAGGTGGGCGAGGCGGTTGGCGTCATTTCTACGCTTTCTTTCGGGAACCAGGCCTGGGTCCGGTTGGCGAAGGCCACCAGCGACAGCATCACCGGTACTTCCACCAGCACCCCGACGACGGTGACCAGGGCCGCCCCGGAGTTGAGGCCGAACAAACCGATCGCCACCGCCACCGCCAACTCGAAAAAATTCGAGGTGCCGATCAGGGCGCAGGGTGCCGCCACATTGAAGGGGACTTTCCATAAGCGCGCCGCCGCGTAAGCAATCGCGAAAATGCCATAGGATTGGAGCAGCAAGGGCACGGCAATCAAGGCAATCAGCAGCGGTTTATCCAGAATGATCTGTCCCTGAAATCCGAACAGCAGCACCACGGTGCCCAGCAGGCCGAGGATCGATAGGGGCTTGACCCGGGCGTTGAAACGCTTGACCGCATACTCGGCCTCGCCGGGGGTTTGCGCCGAAGCACTGAGCTTCAGGCGGGTGAGCACCCCGGCAATCAGTGGGATCAACACATAGAGCCCGACCGAGAGGATCAAGGTTGCCCAAGGCACTTCAATGTCAGTCACGCCGAGCAACAGCGCCACCAGCGGCGCGAAGGCGAAGATCATGATCACGTCATTCAACGCCACCTGGGCCAGGGTGTAGGTGGCGTCGCCGCGAGTCAGCTGTGACCAGACGAACACCATGGCGGTACAGGGCGCGGCACCGAGCAGGATCAAACCGGCGATGTACTGGCCGGCATCGCGGGGATCGATCAGGTCGATAAAGAAATAATGAAAGAACAACACCCCCAGCCCCGCCATGGTGAACGGTTTGATCAACCAGTTGACCACGAGGGTGATGACCAGCCCCTTGGGCCGTTCGTGAATGCGCTTGAGGCTGGAGAAGTCTACCGACACCATCATCGGGTAGACCATCAGCCAGATCAGCCCCGCGACAATGAAATTGACCGAGCCGTATTCATAACCGGCCATGGTCTGGAACAGCTGTGGGAACAGACTGCCCAACCCGATGCCCGCCGCGATACACAGTGCGACCCAAACTGACAGGTAACGCTCGAAAAAGCCGATTGGCTGGGTGTTGCTCATGCTCAAACCTCTTCTCTGTGGATCAGTGGGCGCAGGTTGTGGATGGAGAACCTATATGTAAAAAATCATATATTCCTGAACCTGGGGCGATCTTGTTCAGCAAATTCTTCTAAGAGGATTCTATCTCTATCTCGCTGTAAACGTCGCTTTTCATAGGAAAATAAGCAGTGGAAGCTTTACCTTATATTCGGATAATCATATATTCAACTTTCCGAATATTTGATGAGGCTTCATCATGATTGGCAAAGCCAGCGTTCTCTTCGTCTGCACCGCCAACGCTGCTCGTTCCCAGTTAGCTCAAGCGCTGCTCAGGCACACGGATTCGGAGCATTTCGAGGCATTCAGCGCCGGTACTGCACCCACTGAGGTCGACCCTCGCACCTTCGAAGCCCTGACGCATCTGGGGGTCAGTACGGACGGGTTACGGAGCAAATCGATTGATGAGTTCCAGGGTGAGCGTTTCGATTACGTCATCACCTTGTGTGATAAAGCCGCTTCGGAATGCCAGTCGCTCCCCGGCGCAGGCGAGGCCATGGCCTGGAGCTTCGAGGATCCGGTCACCAGCACCAAGCCCGATGCGTTCCGTCACACGCTTCACGAGATTCATGATCGCATCAAGATGTTTGTCTTGGTGAAAACCAAACACTGAGAACTGAAATGGCTGACCATCTGACCCCAACCACTGTTTTCAAATGCCTGGCCGACGACAACCGTGTACGCATGATGCTGCTCATCACCCGAGAGGGGGAGTTGTGCGTCTGTGAGCTGACGTGCGCGTTGAACGAGAGTCAGCCGAAAGTCTCCAGGCACTTGGCGCAGTTACGCACGTGCGGGTTGCTGTCGGACCGTCGGCAGGGGCAATGGGTCTATTACCGACTGCACCCCAACCTGCCTGACTGGGTGCTTCAGGTATTGACCGTGGTACTTGAAACCAACAAGCACTGGTTAAGCCCTGATGCCAGGCGACTGGATGACATGGGTGACCGTCCTGAGCGGGCAATCGCTTGTTGTGAAAGCAAAATCGCCTGATCCCGCCTTCGACTACGAGACGATCCGATGAAAATCCTGTTTCTCTGCACTGCCAATAGCTGTCGCAGTATCCTCTGTGAAGCGCTTTTCAATCATTTGGCCCCCCAAGGGATGAAAGCCTACAGCGCCGGAAGTCAGCCGAAGGGAGAAGTGCATCCGCTGAGCCTCAGAACGTTGAAACAAGCAGGCATTTGCACCGATGGCCTGTTCAGTAAGTCCAGTGACGTACATGAAGAACTGGCGCCTGATTTCGTGATCACGGTATGTGATAAAGCCGCCGGTGAAGCCTGTCCGGTGTTTTTCGGTCCGGCGACAAAAGCCCATTGGGGGCTGGCTGATCCTTCGGAGTACCGCGGTACTCAAGAAGAGATCGAGGCGGCTTTCGAAGCCACCCTGGAGCAGATCAGAACCCGTATTGAAGCCTTTCTGGCACTGCCGCTTCCCCAACTGGGTGCTGAACAGCTCAGGGCAGAGCTGGCCCTGATCGGCACGCTGTAACCCGGGAGCAATAATCATGCACCGGGGGTTTGATGACCTACGAGCGCCGTTGCGCAGGACAAAGACTATGTTTGATGAGCCAATCCCCCACCTGAACACCGAGCTGGCTGATATCCCATCGGCCGACAAGCTGGGTGTTGAGAAAGCCTCCCTGCACAAACCGCGCATTTTGCTGCTGTACGGGTCCACCCGCGAGCGATCCTTCAGTCGTCTGATGGTGGAGGAGGCCGCTCGGTTACTGGAGCACTTCGGCGCCGAAGCGCGGATTTTCAATCCCTCGGGTTTGCCGCTACCCGATGACGCGCCGGTCGATCATCCTCGGGTCCAGGAACTTCGCGAACTGATGCAGTGGTCGGAAGGGCAGGTCTGGTGCTCGCCGGAACGCCACGGTTCAATGAGCGCGGTGTTCAAGGCGCAGATTGATTGGGTGCCGCTGGCCATGGGCGCGGTCCGTCCGACCCAGGGCAAAACCCTCGCCGTCATGCAGGTGTGCGGTGGCTCGCAGTCGTTCAACGTGGTCAATCAACTGCGCGTGCTGGGACGCTGGATGCGCATGTTCACCATCCCTAACCAATCCTCCGTGCCGAAGGCCTATATGGAATTCGACGACAATGGCCGGATGAAGCCTTCGCCGTTCTACGACCGCGTCGTGGATGTGATGGAGGAGTTGGTGAAGTTCACGCTGCTGCTTCGCGACCGCCAGGATTACCTGGTCGACCGCTATTCCGAACGCAAGGAGTCGGCGCAAGAATTGATGAACCGGGTCAATCAGCGCTCCATCTGAGTCAAACCATCGCCTGGTTCGACCTGATGTCGAACTCCCCAGACACCCGATACAGAGCACAAGTACATGACTATCAAAGTGGGCATCAACGGTTTTGGACGCATCGGTCGCCTGGCATTACGCGCCGCCTGGCACTGGCCAGAGTTCGAGTTCGTGCAGATCAACGACCCGGCAGGTGATGCGGCGACCCACGCGCACCTGCTGAACTTCGACTCGGTACATGGCCGCTGGAATTATCAGGCCGACGCTGAGGGCGACAGCATCGTCATCGACAGCAAACGCATCAAGGTAACCGCCAACAAAGCGATTGCCGACACGGACTGGTCGGGTTGCGATCTGGTGATCGAAGCCAGTGGCAAGATGAAAACGGTCGCCGTACTTCAGGGCTATCTCGACCAAGGCGTTAAACGTGTGGTGGTCAGCGCTCCCGTGAAGGAAAAGGGCGCATTGAATATCGTCATGGGCGTCAATCATCAGCTGTTCAAACCCGATGTTCATCCGATCGTCACCGCCGCTTCCTGCACCACCAACTGCCTGGCACCGGTGGTGAAGGTCATCCACGAGAAGCTGGGTATTCGCCACGGTTCGATTACCACGATTCATGACCTGACCAACACCCAGAGCATCCTCGATCAACCCCACAAGGATCTGCGTCGAGCGCGTGCGTCGGGCATGAGCCTGATTCCAACCAGTACCGGTTCAGCCACCGCTATCGCGGAAATCTTCCCGGAATTGCGCGGGCGCCTGAATGGCCACGCCGTGCGTGTGCCGCTGGCCAACGCTTCGTTGACGGACTGTGTCTTTGAAGTCGAGCGGGCCACCACTGTCGAGGAGGTCAATCAGCTCCTCAAGGACGCTTCCGAGAATGAGCTCAAAGACATCCTCGGTTTTGAAGAGCGTCCGCTGGTGTCCATCGACTACCGCACCGACCCGCGCTCATCGATCATTGATGCGCTATCGACCATGGTCATCAACGGCACCCAGGTCAAACTCTATGCCTGGTACGACAACGAGTGGGGCTATGCCAACCGCACCGTGGAACTGGCCCGGATGGTCGGTCAGGCAGTCTGAGGAGCGATCATGAAAGCGTTGTCAGCCCTCGCTCCGCCAGTGCGGCAGTACCTGCTGGTCACCGGCAATTACTGGGCCTTCACCCTCACCGATGGCGCCTTGCGCATGTTGGTGGTGCTGCACTTCCATGCGTTGGGCTACAGCCCGCTGCAAATCGCCGCGCTGTTTTTGTTCTATGAGATTTTTGGCGTAATCACCAATCTGGTGGGCGGCTACCTCGGTGCCCGGCTAGGTTTGAACCGAACCATGAACATCGGCTTGGGCATGCAAGTCGTGGCGCTGTTGATGCTGACGGTTCCGCTAGCCTGGCTGAGCATTCCCTGGGTAATGGGCGCTCAGGCGCTGTCCGGGATCGCCAAAGACCTGAACAAGATGAGCGCGAAAAGCTCCATCAAGCTGCTGGTGCCCGATGGGCAGCAGGGCAAGTTGTACAAGTGGGTGGCGATCCTCACCGGCTCCAAGAATGCCCTCAAGGGCGTTGGCTTTTTCCTCGGTGGAGCGCTGTTGGCGCTGATCGGTTTCAAAGGTTCTCTGCTGGCGATGGCCGGCGTGCTCGCGCTGATCTGGATCGGTAGCCTGATGCTGTTGAAAAAGGACCTGGGCAAAGCGAAAGCCAAGCCCAGGTTTCGTGACATTCTGTCCAAGAGCAAGGCGATCAACATCCTGTCAGCGGCGCGGATGTTCCTGTTCGGTGCCCGCGATGTCTGGTTCGTGGTGGCCTTGCCGGTGTACCTGAGCAGTGTTTTTGGTTGGGACTTCTGGAAGGTCGGTGGCTTCCTGGCAGCCTGGGTGATCGGCTATGGCATCGTGCAGTCCTTTGCGCCCAGCATCACCGGCAAGAAACGTGGGCACGTACCGGATGGTCGCGCGGCGTTTGTGTGGGCACTGGCCCTGGCGGGCCTGCCGGCGGCCATCGCACTTGGGCTCGATAGCGGGTTGTCACCCCAGGCGGTGCTGCTGGGTGGGCTCATGGTCTTTGGGGTGCTGTTCGCGGTGAACTCGTCGCTGCACAGCTACTTGATTGTGTCCTACGCCAAGGAAGACGGCGTGTCGCTGGACGTGGGTTTCTACTACATGTCCAACGCCATGGGGCGACTGCTCGGAACGGTGCTCTCCGGCTGGGTCTATCAAACGTATGGACTGGGGGCGTGCTTATGGATATCCAGCGCATTCGTGCTGCTCGCCGCTTTGATTTCCATAGGGTTGCCTCGCCACGCCAATCCGGCGGTCGATCTTTAGCCACCTTCAGACTTCGTTAAGAAAGGGCTTCGATACTTTCTCCCAATACCCAAGGGAGAACGTTGAGCCATGCCCGATTCTGACTGGAACATCCACCTGCCGCTGGCCTTCGGCAAGGCCGGCCAAGCGGTTCGCCATTTGCACCGGGCCCTGCCAGGAGGGCCGCGCCGGGCTGAATGCGAAGCCTTCATCCACCAGCGTTTTCGCCAGGCCCACGGCGCCGAGATTCGTCACTTCATGCCTGAACTGTTCGGGCTCGACGATGCCTACGGTAAGCTCTGCGCCGTGGCGGGCGTGCGTCTGGCCGCGCAGGGGCCGCTGTTTCTCGAACGTTATCTGGACGATCCCATCGAGCCGTTGATCAAGGCCGACGCAGACTGCGCGGTGGATCGCGGCGGTATTGTCGAAGTCGGCAATCTGGCCGCCAGTGACACCGGCAGTGCTCGCCTGAGCATCATCGCAATCACCTATCTGTTGGCGATGGGCGGGCTGGAGTGGGTGGCCTTCACCGGCAATATCGGCCTGGTCAACAGTTTCCATCGCCTTGGCCTCAAGCCCGTCACCCTGTGCCCGGCCGACCCGCAGCGCCTGGGGGAAGAGCGGCACCTCTGGGGCAGCTACTACGAGAGTCAGCCATGGGTTCACGTCGGCAACATCCGCGCCGGCTTCGTTCATCTGCGCGATGCCGGTCTGTTCGATCGCCTGGGCTTATCACAGACCTGCGGGGAGGTGAGCCATGTTGCCTGAAGTGGAGCGCTTCAAACTCACCCTGCGTGAGCATGCCCAACACAAGGGCTACGCCGTGGCGCTGTGGGGAGATAACTTGCGGCTGGACTACGCCACGCTTTACTCCGAAGTGGTGTACCGCCAGCAACGCCTGCGCGATGAACACATCAAGGTGGTTGCCCTGGCCCTGGATAACGGAGTCGAAGCCATGCTGTGGGACCTGGCCGCTTTGTTCGAAGGCCTGGCCTGCGTCATCCTGCCAGGCTTTTTCACTCCGGCTCAACGCCTGCACTGTCTGGAGCAGAGCCAGGCGCAGCGGGTGATTGCCGAGCCCGGGTTGGCAGCCGAACTCCAGGCTGCGGGTTACCGCCACAGCGGCGAGTTCTGGCAGAAAGATTTTGCCGGACCGAGCCGCTTGCCGGCGGGCACCGCCAAACTGACCTTTACCTCAGGCACCACTGGCACGCCAAAAGGTGTCTGCCTGAGCGCCGACAGTCTGTTGCGGGTCGCCCGTGAACTGGAGCAGGCCAGCCGGCCGGTCAACGCGAGGCATCACCTGGCGCTGCTGCCCCTGGCGGTCCTTCTGGAAAACCTCGGTTGCTATGCGGCGCTGTATGCCGGGGCGATGCTCAGCCTGCCTGGCCAGAAGACCCTGGGCATCCAGGGCGCCAGTGGCGCCGACCCGACGCGCCTGTTGGCGTGCCTGACCGAGCGCCGGGCGCAGAGTCTGATTCTGGTTCCACAATTGTTGCTGATGTTGGTCACGGCCGCCGAGCAGAAAGCGTTCTACCCGCACGCGTTGCGATTTGCCGCCGTGGGCGGAGCGCGGGTATCCGACGATCTTTTGCAACGGGCCCAGCGTGCCGGCCTGCCGGTATTTGAAGGCTACGGGCTGTCGGAATGCGCTTCGGTGGTGTGCCTCAACCGGCCAGCGAACCACCGCGCCGGCAGTGTCGGTCAGCCGTTGCCTCATGTGCAGGTTCGCCTGGCCGATGACGGCGAAGTCATGATCAAGGGATCGACCTTGCTCGGATACCTGGGGGAGCCTCTGCCTACCGACGAATGGTGGCCCAGCGGCGACTTGGGGGAGTTCGACGCAGAGGGGTTCCTGTACCTGCGTGGCCGTAAGAAGCATCAATTCGTGACCAGCTTCGGTCGCAACGTCAATCCCGAATGGGTCGAAGCCGAACTTACCCAGGGCGGCACCATCGCCCAGGCCTTCGTCTATGGCGAAGCCTTGCCGCATAACCAGGCATTGCTGTGGCCCGCCCGCGCTGACTGCTCTGATCAAGCGTTGGAGCTGGCTGTGAGCAAGGCCAACGCGGCGCTGCCCGAATACGCTCGGGTCCACCACTGGACGCGACTGGCGCAACCCTTTACCGCAACCAACGGCATGCTCACCGCCAACGGCCGACCGCGCCGCGAAGCGATTGTCGAGCATTACCGTGGGTTGTTCAGTGAATCCGTTCTGTCCGAGGAATATCCGTCATGAGTTTTTTCGACACGCTGCAAGAAGCCACCCATCAGGAACGCCAGACGCTGTTCAACCTGCCGATCATCCGTGATGCCCTTGATGGCCAGGTCAGCTTGGCCAGTTACCGGGCGTTTCTGATCCAGGCCTACTACCACGTGCGCCACACCGTACCGTTGATGATGGCGTGCGGTGCACGTCTGCCTGCGCACCTGGAATGGCTGCGCAAGGCCGTGTGCGAGTACATCGACGAGGAATACGGTCACGAGCAATGGGTGCTGGATGACATCGCCGCGTGTGGAGGCGACAAGGATGCGGTGCGTGACGGTCAGCCGTCGCTGGCTATCGAGTTGATGGTCAGTTACCTGTATGACTTGATCGCCCGGGGCAACCCGGTGGGGCTGTTCGGCATGGTCAATGTGCTGGAAGGCACCAGCATCGCTCTGGCGACCCACGCCGCCGACGCCATTCGTGAACACCTGGAGCTGCCGCCCACCGCTTTCAGCTACCTCAGCTCCCATGGCTCGCTGGATATCGAGCACATGCAGACCTATCGCAGCCTGATGAACAAACTGGAGGATCCTGCCGACCAGGCGGCGGTGATCCACGTCTCCAAAGTGGTGTATAGGCTCTACACCGAGATGTTCCGGGGCCTGCCCCGTGACGAGGGGCATCAGCATGCGCCTGTGTGACGCCCGGATCGTCTTGACCGGTGCCAGTGGCGGAATTGGCCAGGCCATCGCCCAGGCCCTATGCGCCAGTGGTGCTCGGGTGCTGGCCGTGGCCAGGCATCGAGAAGCGCTGGAACCCTTGCTCGAGCGCTACCCGCAGCACATGTGCTGGGTAGGCGCAGACCTGACTGTTGCGGGTGATCGGCGCAAGGTACTGGCCGCAGCCGAGGCCCTGGGCGGCCTCAACCTGCTGATCAATGCCGCCGGTGTCAACCACTTCGCCATGCTCGAACAACTCGAGGACAGTGAGGTCGACGCCATGCTGGGGCTGAACATCAGCGCGCCGATCTGCCTGACCAAACTGTTGCTGCCGCTGCTCAAGCAGGCCGACAGCGCCATGGTGGTGAATGTCGGGTCGACCTACGGCTCGATCGGCTACCCAGGCTACGCCAGTTATTGCGCCAGCAAGTTCGCCCTGCGCGGGTTCTCCGAAGCCCTGCGTCGGGAGTTGGCGGACACCCGTGTCGGCGTGCTCTACGTGGCGCCCCGGGCTACGCGCACGTCGATGAACAGCCCGGCGGCCCAAGCCCTCAATCAGGCGCTCAAAGCCAACGTCGATGACCCGCACGCCGTGGCGTCGGCGGTCATCCAGGCCATCACCGGCGACCGTCGCGAGCTGTATCTGGGCTGGCCCGAGCGCTTTTTCGTCGGCCTCAACAGCCTGCTGCCCAACCTGGTGGACCGTGGCCTGCGCAAGCAACTGCCACTGGTTCGCCGCCTGAGCCATAAACCCGAGAACGAGCACCTCAAACCATGAAAAAAATCCTGATCTGTTTGCTGTTCGGCGCCCTGGCTCAAAGCGCCTGGGCTTTGGACGCCGCCGACCAGCAACGTCTCACAGGCATCCAGCAAAGCTGGGCGCATATCCAATATGACTTGCCTGAAGGGCAGCGTGCCGAGGCTTTTGAACAACTCGCCGCCCAGGCATCGGCGTTCAAGCAACAACGTCAATCCGTGGCCGAGGCCTGGATCTGGTCGGGCATTGTCAAAAGCAGTTGGGCAGGGGCCGCAGGCGGAATCGGTGCGCTGGGCAAGGTCAAGGACGCCAAGGCCGACCTGGAGCAGGCCCTGGCCCTGGATCCCAAAGCCTTGCAAGGGTCGGCCTACACCAGTCTCGGCGCACTCTATGACCGGGTTCCCGGTTGGCCCTTGGGGTTTGGCGACTCGGACAAGGCCGAGCAATTACTCCAGCAGGCGCTGCAACTGAACCCTAACGGCATTGACAGCCTGTACTTCTGGGGCGATCACCTCTACCGTCAGAAGCGCTACGCTGAGGCCCGGGTTGCTCTGCAAAAGGCTTTGCAGGCAGCGCCACGGCCCGGCCGGGAAACCGCCGACGCGGGACGTCGCAAAGAGATCGAAGCGTTGCTGCTGGATGTGAACAAAAAACTGGGCTGAGGGAGTGTGCGTGCGCTTATTACTGATCGAGGATGACGTGGCCCTGGGCGAAGGCATCCATCAGGCCCTGAGCCGCGAAGGCTATACCGTTGACTGGTTGAAGGACGGGAGCAGCGCCTTGCACGCACTGCTCAGTGAGACCTTTGACCTGGCCGTGCTTGACCTGGGCCTGCCACGGATGGACGGCCTGCAGGTGTTGCGTCGCTTGCGTGACAGCGGTTCCAACCTGCCGGTGCTGATTCTCACCGCCCGGGACGCGACTGAAGATCGCATTGCCGGGCTCGATGCCGGGGCTGACGACTACCTGATCAAGCCCTTTGATCTGGCGGAACTCAAGGCCCGGTTGCGGGCCTTGTTGCGCCGCAGCGCCGGTCGGGCCCAGGCACTGATCGAGCATGCCGGCATCAGCCTCAACCCGGGGACCCAGCAGGTCAGCTATCAGGGCAACCCGGTGGCGTTGACGCCCAAGGAGTATCAGTTGCTCCATGAGTTGCTGTCGCCGCCGGGCCGGGTCATGACGCGCGATCACCTGATGCAATTGCTTTACGGCTGGAATGAGGAGGCTGAGAGCAACACCCTGGAAGTGCATATCCACCACCTGCGCAAGAAATTTTCCACCGACCTGATCCGTACCATTCGGGGCGTCGGGTATCTGGTGGAGGAGCGCCGATGACTTCGATCCGGCGTCGTACCCTTACGCTGATTCTAGGGCTTTTGTTCGTTGGTCTGCTGATCATCACCGTATTCAATCTGCATGACAGCAACCACGAAATCGCGGAAGTCTACGATGCCCAATTGGCCCAGAATGCCCGGCTGCTGCAGGGTGTCATGCGCATGCCCATGGCCAGCAAGGAACATGCGCAGTTGTATCAGGCATTCAATTCGGCATTGGCCTCGGCGGTGCCCAAAGTCGATGGTCATCCCTATGAAAGCAAGATCGCCTTTCAGGTCTGGGATTCAAAAGGAGCGTTGCTGGTTCACACCTCCAGTGCACCGACGTTCACCTCACCGCCGATTGCTCCTGGCTTCAGCGACGTGATAGACCAAAAGGAGCGTATATGGCGGGCGTTCGTACTGGATGACACACAGTACGGCCTGAAAATCTGGGTGGGAGAGCGTGATGATGTGCGGGCCGATCTGGTCGATCGAATTGTCCGTCACACGGTGGCGCCCAATCTGATCGGCAGCCTGATGCTTGCCGCTGTGATCTGGTTGGCCATCGGCTGGGGACTCAAGCCGCTGGTCGACATGGCGGCCAAGTTGCGTGCGCGGCATCCGGGCTCACTGGAGCCTCTGCAACTGGTGCCGCTGCCCAGCGAACTTGAGCCCATGCAAGCGGCCCTCAATCGGGTGCTGGCGCAGATTCAGGAGTTGATGGGCCGTGAGCGGCGTTTTATTGCCGACGCCGCCCATGAGATGCGCACCCCCCTGGCGGTGCTCAGGGTTCATGCGCAGAACCTGATGGAGGCGGGCAATGAGCAGAGCCGTCGTGAGTCCCTGCAACACCTGATCGTCGGAGTGGATCGCACTACGCGCCTGGTCAATCAATTACTCACCATGGCACGTCTTGAACCGCAATCTGGCGTGCCTGCACCCGGCGTTATCGATCTGCCCGCCACGGTGCGTGAAAGTCTGGGGCAAATGACTCCCTGGCTGTTGAGTAAAGGACTTGAACTGGTCCTGGACGTCAGTGATGACATCGGCCCGGTGAGGATTGATCCGGTGTCCATCGATATTGCCTTGAACAACCTGGTGACCAATGCGGCCAACTTTTCTCCCGCCAATGGCTTGATCACGGTGCGGCTGGCCCGGCAGGGCGATCATTACGAGCTGGCGGTCGAGGATCAGGGGCCAGGCATCGACGAGACCGAACGGGACCGACTTTTCGAGCGCTTCTACAGCCGCGGGAACGATCAGGGGGCCGGGTTGGGCTTGACGATCGTGCAGACCATCGCCAAGCGGCTGGGCGGGCAGGTCCGGTTGGAGAATCGCCCCGAGGGAGGTTTGCGCGCCACGCTGCAGATGGGCCGCCTTTAACTTTGCTCTTCGCGGGCGGGTAGCGTTTGGGCAGCGGATGGATCGGCGAGAAATGCTGCGATTTCGCTGACCGTGCTACGGGCCGTGCGTGTTACGCCAATCAGCGTAGCGGAGGCCGCACCGGTCCATTCACCATAGCCGACCAGCCATAGCCTGGGTTCTTGAATCGAATGAGTCCCGTCAACGTCCACCCGTCCTTGCGTGTTGAGCACACCCAGTGGCTCCAGATGCTGCAGGGCGGGACGGAAGCCGGTGCACCAGATCACCACGTCCACCGCAGACTCGCTCCCGTCGGCCCAGATTACGCCGTCGCGGGTGAAACGTTCGAAAGGTCGGACTGATTTGAGTGCGTTGCGCGACCGGGCCTCCACAACGGGCGGGACCATGACGATGTCACCCAGCCCACCCACGGGTTGCTCGATGACGCGACCTTCCTGTTGCGCTTTCCAGCGTTGCGTGGCGCGCTCGAACAACACCTGCCCATCCACTTCATCAGGCAGGAACAGGGGTTCAACGGGTGTGATCCATGTGGTGTCGGCGACCCTGGAAACTTCGGCCAGAATCTGAGCCCCTGAGTTGCCGCCGCCTATGACCAGGACTTTTTTCCCGGTGAACGGCTGCGCTTCGAGATAGTTCGCCGAGTGCAACTGTTGACCGGCGAATAGCCGGGCGCCTGGGTAGTGGGGAATGAACGGGGTACTCCAGGTGCCGGTGGCGCTGACCACCACCTTGGCATCCCAGTGTCTGTCGTGCGCCTTAACCCGCAGCCCGGTTTCTGTACGCTCTACAGAAGTCACGCGCACGGGACGCACGATGGGGAACTGATAACGCTGTTCGTACTGCTTGAGGTAGTCGATCACATGGTCGCGTGATGGATAGCCATCCTGCGTGGGCGGCATCATCCAGCCAGGGATCGAGCTCCAGGTAGCGGGGGAGAATAGACGCAACGAATTCCAGCCATGGCGCCAGGCACCTCCCGGCGCTTGCTCTGCATCGAGAATGACGAACGAAAGCCGGGTGCGCCGCAGGAAGTACGCTACCGCCAGGGCTGATTGGCCTCCACCGACAATGACCACGTCATATTGACTGGCAGGCGAATGCGTCATGCCGGTGTTCTCCAATTGCGGTGAAAAAACAAGCCAGTGTAAGGGCTGCCAGTACCGTCATTTGCAGGCGCGGCAGCATCCGTCTCAGCAGCGTTTGCAGGTCTTGATGCCCAGTAAGGTATAGACCGGGCAGAAACGGAAAATCCCCGTGGCCAGCGGCACCAGGCCGATCCAGCCCCACAAGCCGATCACACCGCTCAGGCTCAGCGCAATGAGGATAAGTCCCGCGGCAATACGCAAACTGCGGTCGATGGTTCCGATGTTGGCTTTCATGACGATCTCCCGATCAGTGAGTGCGCCGGTTCTCCAGCGCGGTGAACAACAACATGCCAGCCAGCATGGCCAACACGAATACGATGACTTGCCAGTGCCCGGTGAGCAGGATCGCGACGGCGGGCCCGGGACAGATACCGGCTATTCCCCAACCGATGCCAAACAGCAGGCTGCCGCCGATCAGTCGCGGGTCCAGCTCACGCTTGAGCGGTAATTGCATCGGGTTTCCCAGTATCGAGCGGGTCTGGCGGCGGGCCCAGGTCAGCGGGCCGATCGCAACAGCAATCGCGCCGAGCATCACCAGCGCCAGGGAGGGGTCCCAGGTGCCGCTCACATCCAGGAACGCCAGGACTTTGCTGGGGTTGGCCATGCCCGCCAGGAGCAGACCGAGGCCGAACACCAGACCGGCCATGAATGCAGTCAGTTTGAGCATGTTCAGATCTCCAGCACATGACGCAGGGCAAAGACCGTGGCGAAACCGCTGAACATGAAGCACGCCGTGGCGACGATCGAGCGCGGGGAAAGGCGCGATATACCGCACACGCCATGGCCGCTGGTACAGCCCGACCCGTAGCGGGTGCCGATGCCCACCAGCAGGCCGGCGACGGTGAGGCCGCTCCAGCCGCTCTGAAACTCAATCTGCGGCAACGCGGTGAACAGGCCCCATACCAGCGGCGCGACGAGCAGCCCCAGCAGAAACAGGGCCTTCTCGCTGACCCCCTCGCTGCCTCGCTGCAGCAGGCTGCCGAGCAACCCGCTGATGCCGGCAATGCGTCCATTGGCGACCACGAAAAGGCTGGCAGCCACACCAATCAATGCACCGCCGGCAAGGGACGACCAGGGCGTGAAGTTGAGCCAGTCGATGTTCATGCGATTTCTCCGATGCAAACCACGTTGATACTCCACCAGGCGCTTAAACCAAGGCCTTTACCACCAATGCCACGGCCACCAGCGCAGCCAGAATGGCAAAACCTTTTTGCAGACTGGGCTCCGGCAGCCTGGCGGCGAGCAAACGACCGCCGGTCATTCCCAACAATGCGCCAAGGGTGAAAGGCGCGGCAATCGCCCATTGCAAGTGACCCGCTGCCGAGCTCGCCACCACGCCGGAAATTGAAACCAGGGCAATGACCGTCAGCGACGTGGCGAGCACCGACTGGGTGGTCAGATTGGTGTAGCGCTGCAGCGCCGGGACCATGACAAAACCGCCGCCCACACCCAGCAAGCCGGACAGCGCGCCGGCGACCATGCCAGAGACCGCCAGCGCCCATGCACAAGGTGCGGTCCAATGGAGCTTGCCGCGGTTTTCGTCCAGTACACAGGGCGGGGGTTTGCGCGTCGACGTCGCTTTGGCATCGACGCGCGAGGGCAATGACTTTTGAAAGGCGCGGAAGGCCACGTACAGCAATAGAAGGGCAAACAGGATCGTCAAGGGTCGGTTGGGCGTGCGCTGGGCCAGCCAGATTCCCAGTGGAGAGCAGATGATCCCCGCGCCTGCGGTCAGCAGTGCAGCCTTATAGCGTACGGTGCCGTTTCTAAGGCCCATCACCGCGCCCAGGGACGCGGCCAAACCCACCGCCAGCAAGCCGATGGGCCCGGCTTCGGCCATGCCCAGGCCCGCGCCGAAGACCAGCAGGGGAACCGCCAGTATGCCCCCGCCAGCGCCGGTCAGCGCCAGAATCACACCCACGGTGAGGCCGAGCAGCAAGATGATGATCATCCCTCTCTCCTTGCCTTGAGGTCCGGTTTCATAGGTCTGCCAACTCCGGTTTTGCCAGCCACTCACGCCCGCGGAGCATGCCCTTCCAATACAACGGAGGGAGAATCCGTTCCTTGAGCAGCCACGCCAGTCTCGACGGCCGGGTCCCGTCAATCAGCCAGGATGGGAAGCTGGGGGCGACGGTGCCGCCATAGGTGAACTCCGCCAGGACGATCTTGCCCCGCTCGACTGTCAGCGGGCAGGAGCCGTAACCGTCGTAATGGGCGTTGCCCTTGGCTTTGCCCATGGCTGCCAGCACGTTATGGGCGACCACCGGCGCCTGCTTGCGAGCGGCCGCGGCGGTCTTGGCGTTGCTGGAGTTGGTGGCGTCGCCCAGTGCGTGAATATTCGCCCAGGTTTTATGGCGCAGCGTGCTGGGGTCGACATCAATCCAGCCAGCCGCATCGGCGAGGGGGCTGACGCGGATAAAGTCCGGCGCAATCTGTGGGGGCACCACATGCAGCAGGTCGAAGTCACGGGTGACAAGCTGGTGCGTGCCATCGGGCTTGACGCTACTGAAGGTGGCGGTTTGCGCGGGCCCGTCAACGCGGGTCAGCGTGCTGCCGAAGTTCAGGTCGATGCCATAGGCGCGGATGTACTCCATCAGGGCCGGCACGTAGTCGGGCACCCCGAACAGCACGGCACCGGCACTGCAGAAATCGATCTTGATGTTGCCCAGTACCCCTTCACGTCGCCAGTGGTCGGCCGAGAGATACATGGCTTTTTGCGGCGCGCCGGCGCATTTGATCGGCATGGGCGGTTGCGTGAAGATCGCCCGGCCACCGCGCAGTTGCTGCACGCACGCCCAGGTATAGGGGGCCAGGTGATACAGGTAGTTTGATGTGACGCCGTTGCGACCCAATGTCTGCGGCAGGCCTTCAATGGCATTCCAGTTGAGTTTGAGGCCGGGGCACACAATCAACTGTGCGTACCTGACGACCCTGCAGCCATCGAGAATGACCGCGTTTCTCTCGGGTTCAAAAGCGGCCACGGCGGCTTTGATCCAGTGCACGCCGCGCGGAATGGTCGAGCCCATCGTGTGGGCGGTCCGGGGGGCGTCGAAGACACCGCAACCGACCAACGTCCAGCCTGGCTGGTAATAATGCACATCTGCCGGGTCAATGATGGCGATGTCGAGCCCCGGTTCCCTGGCCAATAAACTCGACGCCGCCGCAATGCCCGCTGCGCCGCCGCCGATAATGACCACCGCATGCTCGGCCTCGGCCACTTCGACCGGGGTCAGCCCTTTGTTCGCAATCCGGCGGATAACGCCTTTCATGTCAAACCCGGCATCCTTGGCCGCTTCGACGATCTGCGGCAGCGGCAGCAGGCTCGCTTGTGACAACGCCCACAGAGTGGTCGAGCGCATGCCGGAGCGGCAATACGCCAACACCGGTTTTGGCAGTGATTCAAATAACTGGCCGAAGGCAACGGCTTGTTCGTCGGTGACCTTGCCCGATTCCGCGGGAAGGTAGTGAGCCTCAATGCCCAGCGCTTCAGCCGCGCGCTTGATTTCGGCAAACAAGGGTTGATCGCTGCTTTCACCGTCCGGGCGATTACACACGATGGCGCGAAAGCCGGTGTTTTTCAGTTCCGTCAATTGATGAGGGAAAATCTGCTCTGATACCGCTAAGCCTGACGCAAGGTGGCGGATGTCCATGGTGGTCTCCGTGATGGGATGTTCTTATAGGGGGAGGGGACGTCAGAGCATGTTGAGCGGGATCTTCAGATAGCGTGTGCCGTTCGATTCCGGCTCAGGGAAGTGTCCGGCTCGCATGTTGACCTGAACCGAGGGCAGGATCAGCGTGGGCATTTCCAGCGTGCTGTCACGCTGGGTGCGCATGGCCACGAACGCTTCTTCACTGATGCCATTACGCACGTGGATGTTGTCGGCGCGCTGCTCGGCCACGGTACTGGCGAACAGCACCTCGCGGCCGTCGGGCTGGTAGTCGTGGCACATGTACAGCACCGTATCGGCCGGCAGGCTCAATACCTTGTTGATGGACCGGAACAAGGTGCGGGCATCGCCGCCTGGAAAATCACAGCGCGCAGTACCGTAGTCGGGCATGAACAGGGTGTCGCCGACGAATGCCACCGTTTGCCGGGAGTCGCTGACGACATACGTCATGCACGCGGGTGTATGGCCGGGCGTATGCAGCGCGCGGCACTCCAGCGAGCCGATAGAGAACGGGTATTCATTGACGAACAGATGATCGAACTGACTGCCATCCTGGGCCATCTCGTCACCGGTATTGAACAACGTGCCAAAGGTTTGCTGCACGGTGGTGATCCGACTGCCGATGCCGATCTTGCCTCCCAGCTGTTCCTTCAGGTACGGCGCTGCCGTGAGGTGGTCGGCGTGGACATGGGTTTCAAGAATCCATTGAACCTTGGCGTCCAGCTCGGCCACCCGGGCGATCAACGTGTCGGCAGACCGCGTCGTGGTATGGCCGGATTTGTGATCGTAATCCAGTACGCTGTCCACGAGTGCGCAGTGACGGGTCGCCTGATCGAGCACGATATAACTGACAGTATGGGTATCGGGATCGAAAAATCCTTCGACGTGCAATGTAGCGGACATGATCGGTCTCCTTGGTCTTGTTGCCGACAGGTTTAACCTGAAGTAGCAATAAGTCTGCCATGGGCCGATTGAGTCAGGATTTTCAGCTATCTAATTGAATTTACTGTGTTTAATTTTGTAGGTCGGATGCGGCATTTTCACGCAGATGAATAAACAACTGCCATTGGCAGTGTTTGTTGGCATAGTGGCAGTGTCACTCGCGTGCGGATGAACCCACAGGAACCCCAATGAGCACTCTCCTGCCGACCCCGAACAATTTGATCCCTCCACCGGATCAGGTGCAGTCACTGGTTTCGTTTCTCGAGCACGAGCCGCATCCGATGATCGTGCTGGACCCGGACTACAACATCCTGGCGGCGAACACCGCTTATCGGCGCCAGTTCGGCAGTGCCGATAAGCCCTTTATCGGTCATAAGTGCTATCGGGTTTCCCATCATTATGATGTGCCTTGCGATCAGGCAGGGGAGAACTGCCCGATGAAGAAGGCCAGGGAAATGCGCGGCCCGGATCGGGTCCTGCACATTCACCACACCCCCCGCGGGCCTGAGCATGTCGACGTGGAACTGCGCCCGATCCTCAATGACCATGGCGACATTACCGCTTATGTGGAGCGTCTTACCCTGGTACGCAGCGCCTCGGCGCGGCCCAGCAATGAGGGGCTGGTGGGCAGCTCTCCTGCGTTCAATCGCGCGCTGTCGGAATTGCAACGGGTTGCGCCGTCCATGTTGCCTGTGCTGCTGTTGGGCGAGTCCGGCACGGGTAAGGAACTGTTTGCGCGCGCGGTCCATGAGACCAGTGAGCGGGCCAACGGCCCCTTTGTGGTGGTGGACTGTTCCGGGTTGACTGAAACGCTGTTTGAGAGCGAACTGTTCGGCCACGAGAAAGGCGCGTTCACCGGTGCCACGCTGCGCAAGCAGGGCCTGGTCGAAACAGCCCAGGGCGGTACGCTGTTTCTCGATGAAATCGGCGATGTTCCCCTGGCCATGCAGGTGAAACTGCTCAGGCTGATTGAGTCGGGCACCTATCGTCGTGTGGGCGGCGTGGAAAGCCTGCATGCCAATTTCCGCTTGGTGGCCGCCACCCATAAACCCTTGGAACAGATGATGGCCAAGGGTGAGTTCAGGCAAGACCTGTATTACCGCATCAGCGTATTCCCCATTCATTTACCGCCTCTGCGCCATCGCGTGGAGGACATCGCGTTGTTGGTGAATTCGTTATTGCAACGTTCCGGCACCAGCAAGCGCCGGCTGACCATCGACGCCGAGGCCTTGATGCAACTGCAGCGCTATTGCTGGCCGGGCAATATCCGCGAGCTTCGCAATGTGCTGGAAAGAGCCAGTCTGTTTGCCGATGACGGGGTCATACACTCCGTGCATTTACCCCAGCCCGCCGATGCCATGGTCCAACGACTGGCTGCCCCAGCTGTTTCTGACGGCCAGTCGTTGGCCCACAGTCTGGCAGCGTTCAAAGGCACCCGCAGTGAGCTGGCCAGGCACTTGGGTATCAGCGAGCGTACCTTGTACCGGCGGTTGAAAGAGCAGGGTCTGGCCTGATCACCCGCTATGACACCGGACTGCCAATCACTGCCGTCATGGCAGATTGGCAGCGTTTGAGTCTGCCACGCCATTCCCTCCTTGCTAGAGTTGCTTCCTAAATATCTGTTATTAAACGATAAAAATCTGTTCCTGAGCCTTGGCATGGCGCGTGCTAACTGCACCGACATGACTATTTCAGACAAACGACTGCGCCGTCATCTGCTCACAGCAGTGCTCATCAAGCTGCTCGTGCTGGCAGTGCTGTGGTGGTTATTCATTGAGGATTTCCACGTCAGCGTTGATTCCAATGCGGTCGGCAACCGTTTCGGTGTACCCACCTCGGCTCAAGGGGCAAGCAAGTGATTTCAGAACAACTGGCGGATTTGTCGCGGCTGCAATTCGCCGCCACGGCGCTTTATCACTTCCTTTTCGTACCGCTCACCGTTGGCATGGTGTGGCTGCTGGTCATCATGGAAAGCGTCTATGTGATGACCGGGAATGTCATCTGGAAAGACATGACGCGTTTCTGGGGCAAGCTGTTTGGCATCAACTTCGCGCTGGGAGTGACCACGGGGATTACCCTGGAATTTCAGTTCGGTACCAACTGGGCCTACTACTCGCACTATGTCGGTGACATTTTCGGTGCCCCGTTGGCAATCGAAGGCTTGATGGCGTTCTTCCTCGAATCGACCATGATCGGGCTGTTCTTTTTTGGTTGGGACCGTCTCAAGAGACAGCATCACCTGCTGGTCACGCTGCTGATGGCCATCGGCACAAACCTGTCGGCGCTATGGATCCTGATCGCCAATGGCTGGATGCAGAACCCGGTGGGTTCAGAGTTCAGCTACATCACCATGCGCATGGAAATGGTCGATTTCTGGACGGTGGTGTTCAATCCGGTGGCGCAGGCCAAGTTTGTCCATACGGTTTCGGCCGGCTATGTCACCGGCTCTATGTTTGTGCTGTCGATCTCCAGTTGGTACTTACTCAAGCGTCGTGATGTCGAGTTTGCCAAACGGAGCTTTCGGGTCGCCGCGGCGTTCGGTCTGGCATCTGTACTCAGCGTGATCGTCCTGGGCGATGAGTCCGGTTACACGGTGGGAGAAGCACAGCAGACCAAACTGGCGGCCATGGAAGCCATGTGGGAAACAAAGCCGGCGCCGGCAGGCCTGACGTTGATCGCGAGCATCGATGAAGCTCAATCGCGAAATAACTGGGAGATCGAGGTGCCATGGGTGATGGGCCTGATTGGTACTCGTTCGGTCAGCAAGCAGATTCCCGGCATTCACGAAATCAAGGAAAAAAACCGCGCTCGCATCATCCGCGGTATTACCGCCGTCAATGCGCTGGAAGCACTGCGAGCCAATCGTAGCGATCCGGCGGCGTTCAAGACGTTCGAAGAATACAAGGCTGACTTGGGGTTCGGGCTGCTGCTTAAACGCTATGTCGAGGACGTCAACCAAGCCACGCCGGCCATGATCGAAACTGCAGTGAACGATACCGTTCCACGCGTGACGCCGATGTTCTGGGCGTTCCGGATCATGGTCGGCCTGGGTTTTGCGATGTTGATGCTCTTTGCACTGGCCTTCTGGAGCACGCTGAAGTCGGGCCGCACCCACCATCGCGGCTTGCTGCGCTGGGCACTTTACATGCTGCCGGCGCCGTGGATCGCCTGTGAACTGGGTTGGTTCGTTGCTGAATATGGCCGCCAGCCCTGGACTATCTACGGCGTACTGCCGACCCACATGAGCGTGTCCACGCTCAGCGTGAATAACCTGTATGGCTCGCTGGCCGGGTTCATCGTGTTCTACACCGTGTTGCTGGTGGTGGAGATGTTCCTGATGGTCAAGTTCGCCCGCCAGGGGCCTGGCAGCCTCGGTACAGGCCGTTATGTTCACGACGCCCATCTGAAGGAGCTTCACCATGCTTGATTACTTCACCTTGAAAATAATCTGGTGGGCGTTGGTCGGCGTCCTGCTGATCGGCTTTGCGATCATGGATGGTCATGACATGGGCGTCGGTACGCTGCTGCCATTCGTTGGCCGCAACGACCTGGAGCGGCGTGTTGTCATCAATACCGTCGGGCCGCACTGGGATGGCAATCAGGTCTGGTTCATCACCGCCGGCGGCGCCTTGTTCGCGGCGTGGCCTGTGGTCTACGCCACGGCTTTCAGTGGATTCTACTGGGCGATGATCCTGGTGCTCTGGGCGTTGTTCTTCCGCCCGGTGGGGTTTGACTACCGTAGCAAGATCCACAACGCCACCTGGCGCAGCACCTGGGATTGGGGGCTTTTTGTCGGCGGGGCGGTGCCTCCGCTGGTATTCGGGATTGCGTTTGGCAACTTGCTGCTGGGCGTGCCGTTTCACTTCAATGACTATCTGGTGTCCACCTACACCGGCAGCTTCTGGCAACTGCTCAATCCTTTCGCGCTGCTGTCCGGCGTTGTGAGCAGTGCAATGATCACCTTGCAGGGCGGCACTTATCTGGCCCATCGCACGGAGGGGGCTATCCAATCCCGGGCCGTAAAAGGTGCAGTGGCGGCGGCAATCGTGCTGGTGTGCTCATTCATCGTCGCCGGTATCTGGCTGCAATGGATTGACGGTTATCGCATTACCTCGCTCGTTGATACCGCGGCGCTGCCGGACATTCTCAGCAAGACCGTGGTGCGTGAACCTGGCGCCTGGATGACCAACTACGAGCGCTATCCATTGCTTTGGCTGCTGCCCGCCCTTGGATTGGGCGGTGCCGCCGGTGCCGCCCTGTTGTTGATGGTGCGCCGCACACTGTCAGCGTTTGTCGCCTCATCGCTGGCGGTGATTGGCGTGATCAGCACGGCGGGCGTCTCAATGTTCCCCTTCATCATGCCTTCATCAACGATGCCCGCAGCCAGCCTGACTGTGTGGGACAGCGTCTCCAGCCACCTCAGCCTGGCCATCATGTTCTGGGCCACGCTGATCTTCATGCCCCTGATCGTGATGTATACCTCCTGGGCGTATCGCGTCATGAGCGGCAAAGTCACCGTCGCCCAGATCAAAGCCAACGAACATTCAGCCTACTAGTGCCGGCAAAGGAGTAAACGATATGTGGTATTTCGCCTGGATGTTGGGCGTCGGCTTTGCGCTGTTGCTGGCGATATTGAATGCACTGTGGGGTGAGAACGAAGCGAGTCGGGCCTTGAGTGACAATGACGAGCAACAGCGATGACTCAGCAACGCTCGGATGCCCAGCCGTCTTCACGTATTCACCTGGCGAGTCTGATGATTGCCCTCGCGATCATGCTTGCCTGCACGTTGTACCCGCCGCTGATGGCAACTCCGGAGGGAAACGCTGATCACGCATTGGCGGTCGCTTTATTCGCAGCGATGAGTGTGGCTTTCGTCAGGGGTGTGGGTTTTATCCCGCGGATGAGGGTCTGGCGCTGGCTGTTTTCAGGCTGGACCTGCAGTGCGACCCTGGCGTTGGTGGGCTGGCTGATGTTCGTGCGGTGAGCGCAAGTTGCGCGCTCGATAAAGCCACATAGAACGGCGACAGTAGTTTTTTCCTGCGCCGTTCATTTTTTGTCCGTGATGATCGAAAGCAACTCACCCTAGGTTACTTGACCAAGGTAATCGGGATACTGGACAGCTGGATGACTTTGGCCGCGACAGAGCCCAGGAAGATGCCTTCGAGAAAACCACTGCCGTGCGAACCCAGGATGATGCTGTCGCACCCCAGGGATTTGGAGCACGCCACGATTCTGGTGGCCGCGTCGCCGTGCAACGTATGGAAGGTGAAGGCGATGCCTTGCTGCTTCAGAAGCGCGATTGCCTTTTGCGCATCTTCGGCACTCTTGCCGTCGTAGTAATCGTCAAGTTCATCCTTTCTCATGGTTTGCGCGATGCGAGTGGGTAAAAATGACTGAACATTCACCAGATGTACCTCCACGCTGCCTCCCAATAGTCCGCCGTTCTGGATCAGCCCAATGAGGTAATGCACTACACGTTCGGAGTGCTCTGAACCATCGACTGCGACCAATACTTTATGCATTTTGCGTATCCTCTTTCAGTGTCATGACTTCGGGCGCTGTCCCACTAGGAGCGTAGCGCTCCTGGGGTCGGTCAACCGTAGCCGAATCTGTTTTTCCGTTTCGATGATTGCAAAGAGCGCGACGCCCACAGCGATAATCAATAGCCCATCCATAAAGGGAATCGCTTGCGTGGCAAACACCCTTTGCAGGGGAGGCGCGTAGGTGATGGCGAACTGGGCGAAGGTTACCACTGCAACGGTCAGCCACACGACTTTTGTACCTCTGACGGCCTTCCAGGTGAGTGAGGTGCCGTAAAGATTGCGTATGAAGAACAGGTGGAATATTTCCATCACCACCAGCGTGTTGACGGCGATCGTGCGGGCCAACTCCACCGGGTAACCCCGGTCCAGTGCGTAGGTAAAAATGCCGTAGACGCCGCAAAGAAACAGGATCGAAACCAGCACCATGTGCCAGATCAAGGCGCCGCTTATCAATGGCTCGTGCCTTGAGCGCGGCGGCCGGCGCATGGTGTTTTCTTCGGTCGGTTCGAACGCCAGGGCGATCCCCAGCGTGATCGCGGTAATCAGGTTGATCCACAAGATCTGGATCGGTGTTACCGGCAGGGTGAAGCCAAACAGCAGCGCGACAATAATGGTCATGGTTTCGCCCGCGTTGGTGGGCAACGTCCAGCTCAACACCTTCTTGATGTTGTCGTAGACCGTCCGGCCTTCACGCACCGCAGCCACGATAGAGGCAAAGTTATCATCGGCCAGCACCAGGTCTGCCGCCTCTTTTGCCGCCTCACTGCCTTTGTCACCCATGGCGATGCCAGCGTCGGCGCGTTTGAGCGCGGGCGCATCGTTGACGCCATCGCCGGTCATGGCCACGGTCATGCCGTTCGATTGCAGCAACATCACCAGCCGCAGCTTATGTTCGGGGCTGGTGCGGGCGAAGATGTTCACGTCCTTGAGCGCTTCTTTGAGCGTGGCGTCGTTCATCGCGTCCAGGTCGACGCCGGTCAGCACCTTGTCGGGATTTTGCAGACCGATTTGCGCGCCGATGGCGGCGGCGGTGCCGAAGTGATCGCCGGTGATCATCTTGACTGCGATACCGGCCGCCTGGCATTGCTGGACCGCCTGGATCGTTTCAGGGCGAGGCGGGTCAATCATGCCCGTCATGCCAAGCAGGGTCAGCGAACCCTGCACGTCGCCAAACTCCAGCACGGTGTGCTCGGACGGCACAGGCCGGCTGGCAAACGCCAGCACGCGCTGACCTTTGCTGGCAATGGCGTTTGCCTGTTGGTGCCAATAGTCAGCATTGAGCGGCTCTGTGGCGCCGCTGCTGCCACGCTGTTGCGCGCACATGGCCAGGATCTGTTCCGGTGCACCTTTTACATAGATGGACGCCTGTCGCTCATGGTTGTGGTGCAGCGTCGCCATGAAGCGGTGTTTGGCGTCAAACGGAATCGCGTCGGTGCGGGGCCAGGTGTGTCGCTCTTCTTCACCATCGATCCCGGCCTTCACGGAAAACGCCAGCAGCGCGCCTTCCATGGGGTCGCCCTCGACCTTCCAGGTGGCTTCGTGCTGTCTCAACACCGCGTCATTGCAAAGCGAGGCGGCGCGTCCCAGTTCGGCTAACGTGGGGTGGTTGGAGGTGTCAATCAACTGGTCGGCCAGGTTCATGTTGCCCGACGGTTGATAACCGGCACCGTCGACGGTGAAGGTGAGATCACTGGTGACGACCGAGGCGACCATCATTTCGTTGCGGGTGAGGGTGCCGGTCTTGTCCGTGCAGATGACCGAAACCGAGCCCAGCGTTTCAATGGCGGGCAGGCGACGCACGATAGCGTTGCGCCGGGCCATCGCGCGAACGCCAACCGCCAGGGTAATGGTGAGTACGGCGGGCAGTCCTTCGGGGATGGCGGCGACCGACATGCCCACCACCACCATGAAGATCTCGTTGAATGCGTAATGGCCGACAAAATGACCGTAAACCAGTAACAGCCCCGCAACGAGCAGAATCAGAATCGTCAGCCAGCGCGCGAAGACGTTCATTTGCTGGACCAGCGGAGTGGTCAGTGTCTCGACTTCTGACAACAGATTGCTGATGCGCCCGATCTCGGCCGCCGTTGCGGTGGCCACAACGACCCCGGTGGCCTGTCCGCAGGTCACCAGGGTGCCACTGAAGGCCATGCAGGCACGATCACCCAGGGCCGCTCCAAGGCGCACAGGTTCAATGTGTTTTTCGACGGGGGCGGATTCACCGGTGAGGATGGCTTCCTGGATCTGCAGCCTGTTGGCGTGCAGCAGACGCAGGTCCGCGGGGACTTTGTCACCGGCCTCCAGTAACACAATATCGCCCGGTACCAACTCCTCACCTGCAACACTTAAACGTTGGCCGGCACGAATCACGGCTGCATGTGGTGCCAGCATCTGCCGGATCGCGTCCATGGCTTTTTCCGCTTTGCCTTCCTGGACATAACCAATCACGGCGTTGGCCACCACCACCGCCAGAATGACCACCGTATCCCAAAGGTGTTGCAGCAGCGCGGTGATCGCCGCAGAGCCCAGCAGCACATAAATCAGGATGTTGTGAAACTGCAACAGAAACCGCAGCCACGCCGGTCGCCGGGCCGATTCCGGCAAGCGATTGAGGCCTGTGTGCGCGAGCCGGGCTTGAACTTCGGCGTCGTTGAGCCCGGTGTGTTCATTGACCTCAAGCCGCTTGAGCACCTGCTGCGCAGGTAACGTGTACCAAGCCTCGGCATCCACGGGAGTCGGATTTTGCTCGGTCGATGCGTTGCTCGGTCGGTTCATCCGTCCATCTTCCCTGTGCTCGTTCCTGTCAATCCATCTTCTGCGGTGCAATCACCCACAGGCTGCACGGCATCTTGTACATCAGCCCTTCCACGGTGCTGCCGATCAGCTTGTCCAGGCCCGTGTAACGCACGCGCCCCATGACAATGACATCAATGTCATGGGATGCAGCGTAGCTGGCCAGCACCTTGGCCGGGTCGCCCATGATCATGCGCCGTTGTTCCGGCGCGATGCCGTTGCGCTCGGCCAGCGCATCGAAGGCTTCGCCCTGGGATTCGTAAAGCTGCCGGGCCAGGGTCGAGGAGAAGAACATCGAGCCACTGCCGAACCCGTATTCCGAGGCGGTGATGGACGATAGGTCATAGGCGTAGATGACTTCCAGGCTCGCGTCGCAGGAGGAGGCCAGTTTGTTGGCTTCGCTCAGGATCCGATCGTTGAGGCCTTCGTAGCGCCCATCGAGATGAAACGGGTCAATGGCAGCGAGAATCTTGTGCGGCCGGGCGTGAATGACTTTGTTGACGAAGTGCAGCGGTACGTCACTTTCGCGCAGAAGATGTACATCCAGCGGCGTGAACATCAGGCGCGAGAACCAGGATTCATGCTCCACCGTCTTGATCAGCGCATCCATCGGCTGCTCTTTGAGGTGGATCAGGATTTCCTGCAATGGCCGCTCGACCCACGTCACTTCGGTCGTGACTTCGATGCCGAGCTTGCGCAGTGGCCTGGCCTGCTCTTCCAGCCAGTGGCGATGGCGTTCAACGTAACCCAGGCGCATCTGCTCCAGTGCCTGTTCATTGACCAGGTTGGCGGTGGCCAGGCCTTCGAGGTAGTCGAAGGCCACGATATGCAGCGCGGCGCCTTCGGCCTTGGCCAGCGCCGCGGCCCGGTCGAAGGCCGGGCTGTGTTCCATCAGCGGCGAGACGACCAGCATCAAACGTGATTGCGTGGACATGACAAACCTCCCGAGCATTGGCGTGTTGGCACCGGGCGACTGTTCGCGCGGCGTGGTATCAGGCCTTGATCATGATCGCATCGGGCGCCGGCAAGTTGATTTGCATCAAACCCAGTCCAGAAGCGTGGTATCAATGCGCACGACGCTGGGCAATAGCGCTATGTTTGATCATGAATCCGGCCAGGGACTACCCTGGACCCAGGTATAACCGCAACCCTCAGTATAGAACCGCTGCCATGACCGAGACCCTGGGCTTTGCCAATGCCGCCGCCGCGCTTGGAATCGGCCTGTTGATCGGGTTAGAGCGCGAGCGACGCAAAGGCGAGGGCGTCAGACGCGATTTTGCCGGTCTGCGGACCTTTGCCATTACTTCATTGCTGGGGTATGTCACGGCGCAGGCTGGCGGCGTCTTGTTGCTGGGGTTCGTGGCGCTTGCGCTAGGAGCCCTGGTGACGGTGGCCTATTGGAAAAACCTCGACCAGGACCCCGGTATCACCAGCGAAGTGGCGTTATTCGCGGCGCTCGCGTTGGGGGCGCTCTGCATGACCGCCCCGACCCTTGCGATCGCGATTGGGGTGGTGATGGCCGGTCTGCTCGCCAGCCGCCAGGCGCTGCACCACTTTGCCCGCAATCAATTGACCGCAGCCGAAATGCGTGACGGGCTAGTGCTGTTGATCGCCGCGCTGGTGGTGCTGCCGCTGGTGCCGGATCGTTTCCTCGGGCCTTACGATGCGATCAACCCGCGCACTATCTGTATGTTGACGGTCATGTTGATGGCTGTGGGCGCGCTGGGGCATGTTGCGGTGCGGACCCTCGGCACTCGCTACGGTTACGCCCTCAGCGCGGTTGCCTCGGGCTTCGCCTCGGCCACGCTGACCGTTGCGACCATGGGTAACATCGCCGCGAAAGAGCCGGTCAATCTCAAGGTGCTGAGCGCCGCAGCCGTGTTATCCAATCTGGCGACAGTGGCGCAAATGGGGCTGATCCTCGGTGCCGTAGAACCGGCCCTGCTGCTTTGGATGTGGGGCCCGCTGCTCTGCGGCCTGCTGACAACATTGATCTACGCCGGGGTGCTGATGTTTCCGCGCCCAAGGGCTCGGGCGGATGAACCCATCAAGCGCGGCGGGGCCTTCAACCTCAAACTGGCCTTGACGGTAGTCCTGGCGATGGCCGGTATCACGGTCCTGTCGTCGGCGATGCTTGCCGAGTTCGGGCAAGCCGGCGTAACCGTCACCGCGATGTTCAGCGGGCTGGTTGACGCGCATGCCTCGATTGCTTCCGTTGCCTCCTTGGCGAAGGCCGGGTTGTTGCCCCTGGAGGGCATCGCCGTACCGGCCCTGGTGGCGATGAGCAGCAACTCCCTGAGTAAATGCGCAGTGGCCTGGCTCAGTGGCGGACGGCGTTTCGCCGGGTATGTCATTCCTGGCCAAGTGCTGGTGACGCTGGCGATGTGGGCCGGTGTGCTACTCCCGAACCTGTGAGCCTATTGGTGGCAGTTTGATGAAGATCAAGTCCCGCCCGCGGCATGCGTTCATTCTGGAACCCTCAATCCCCAAGGGGGCTGCCGCCCCGTGCCGAGGTGTTCCATGTCCCAGACCCAACGTTTGTTGTTATTGGCACCCGATGCCATGACCCGTTCGCCTGCGTTCGACCGCGCCACCGAACTGGCCTTGGCGTTGGATTTACCCCTGCACATCGTCGCCATCGACTATCTGGAGGTGCTGTCGGTGGCTGGTCTTTTTGCGCCAGAGCAGGTCAAGCAGGCCCGCGACGGGTATCTGGAAACGCACCGGCACTGGTTATGGCAACAGGCTGAGCTGGCGCGCCGCCATGGGGTGGAGGCGACGAGCGAGGTGGTCTGGGGCAAAGACGCTTATCAGGCCTTGCAGCAGTACGTCAAAGAGATGCCATTGGCTCTGATCATCAAGGACGCCGAGCCTGAACCGGTGATGAAGCGGATTTTCTTCACGCCCATGGACTGGCGCCTGCTGCGGGACTGCCCGGTGCCGGTGCACCTGGTCACTGATGCGCGTCATCCGCGGCCGCGGCAGGTTCTGGCGATCGTCGATGTGCTGCGCAGCGAGGAGCAGGACCTGGTGTTCAACGATCGGATCGTCGATGCCGCCGTGAAACTGGCTGAACAATGCAACGCCCAGGTTGAGTTGCTGCATGCCTTCGACTGGACGGCGGTGTACGCCGCCGATATGGGCGTGGGCGCGCTGCCGCTGGCCACCGGGCTCTATGAAGCATTGGGGCAGGCGCAGCATGAAGTGTTTGAATCCCTGGCCGAGCGTCACGGTGTCCCGCCGCCGCAGCGTCACTTCATCGAAGGTGCGCCGCTGAGCAGCATCTGCACTTTCGCCACCGATCATCAATGCGACGTCATTGTCATGGGTACGACACAGCATCGAGGCCTGGACAAGCACCTGGGCAGCACCGCCGAGCAGGTGCTGCAACGGGCACCTTGCAGCGTATGGGCAATCAAGCCGGGGGAGTGAAGGCAGAGGCAACGCTGCGCGGGCCCTGGAACGGGTCCCGCGCAATCAGCCATGGCTACAGATAGAGCCGGTGGATGACCTGCCGGGCGTCGTCGGGATCGGTGCGGGTTTCAAATCCCAGACTGTGGGCCAGCTCCCGCATCGGGGCGTTATCGGCGGCGTCGATGGAATACAGCTGGCGGAAGCCATTCTTGCGGGCCGCCTCTATCAAATGCTCCATCAGCAACGTACCCAGCCCCAAATGCTGCCATTGATCGGCGACGGTCACGGCGCATTCACATTCGTCTTCACGGGTGGCGCTATAACGGCTGACGCCGATTTCGATCAACTGACCGTTGTCGTGGGCCAGGGCGATATAGGCCATGCGCGTCTTGCAGTCGATGTCCATCAATTGGTCGAGCATCGCCGCACCGGGTTCATTGATTTGCGCCAGAAAACGCATGTGCCGGGACTCCGGCGACAGACGCTTGATGAAGTCATATTCGCGCTGGCGATCTTCTTCCTTCAATGGCCTGATCAGCACGTGCCGGCCATCTCTGAGCGCCTGGATCCAGTGCTTGCCGCTGATACTGGCGTACATGGCTGCGGCGCGTTCATTGTGGTCTTTGACGTTGAGCATGATGTGTTCCTCCATCGGGTGTGAACCTTCGGCGCGGCAAAGGCCGCGCATTCATCACTGTTCTACGCCGGCGTGGCAGATCGATTCTGATCTGGATCAGTGCTCGCGAATCCACTCGTCGATGATCAATGCCTGGGAGCAGTCAAACCTGTGGGAGCAAGGCTTGCCCGCGATGAACGTTCATGCGGTCCACCTGAAGACCTGGGTGCCTGCATCGCGAGCAAGCTTTGCTCCCACAGGTATGTGCATGCAGTTGATAAAGATCAAGCCGCCCCAGGGGGGACAAGCGCAGGCTGTTGCACATGCCAGAGAGGGACCGCTGGGGACCTGATGGCGAACAGATCAGTGGAGGTGTGTAATGGAGCAGTACCAACGTTTGCTATTGATCGTTGAAGCCGACCTGCATCCGTCTGCCGCGCTGCGTCGGGCCTGTGCCCTGGCCAGGGTCAGCGGCGCGGTCTTGCATTTGTGCGCATTCGTTCAACCACCGCCGCACACCCATTTGTGGGGCGAAAAAGACGATGAAGCGACGCTTCAGCGCTATATGCACCGCTATCGTCGCTGGATGGTGGAGGAAGCGGCGCTGCTCAAAGAGCAAGGGCTGGACGTGACGACACACGTGGTCTGGACCACTCATCCATTGCTGGACATCCTGCGTTACGTCGAACAGTTTCAGCCCGACTTGCTGATCAAGGATGTGACCCTCGAACCGCTGCTCAAGCGTGTTTTCGTGACACCTCTGGACTGCCATCTGCTGCGCGATTGCCCGGTGCCGGTGCATCTGGTCAATCGCGCCACCCACAGCTTGCCGCGCCGGGTTGTGGCGGCGGTGGACCCCGCCAATCCGCAGGCCAACGCCTTGAACGAGCGCATTATCCAGGCCGCCGGGGCAATGGCCCTGCAATGCAATGCCCCGCTGCATCTGCTGCACGCCTGCGACCTGTCACCGGCCTTCAACGGCGAGGTCTCGTTGCTGGCAGGGGCCGGGGATGAAGACTTTGCCGAGGCCTTGCGAGAGTCGCTGCACGCTGCATTCATCAATTTGGCCGAGCGCTGGAACGTGCCTCCCGAGCGCCGGCACTTCGTCATTGGCCTGCCGGTGCCGGTGATTCATGAGTTCCTCGATGAGTTCGAGGTTGATGTGGTGGTGATGGGCACCGAACAACGTCTGGGTCTGGACCGTCTGATCGGCAGCACGACGGAGCGGGCACTGTATTCGGTGTCGGGCAGTCTGTTGGCGGTCAGGGCATGAGGAGGGCGCTGATTCTGATGTAAATCAAGTCGGGCTTGTTCAAGCGCTCCAGAATCAGGATGGCAGGCGGTTCGATAGTGGTTCAAGCGATCAGGCAGGTCGCGGGTAAGCGAGCCTCTTTAGGAGAATGTGATGACTGATTTTCTTAGCCCCGATCAACTGGAAGGCATTGACGCCTACTGGCGCGCCTCCAATTACCTGGCCGTGGGCCAGATTTACCTCAAGGACAACCCGTTGCTGCGCAAGCCGCTGCAACTGGGCCACGTCAAGCCGCGCCTGTTGGGTCACTGGGGCACGACACCGGGGTTGAACCTGGTCTACGTGCATCTCAATCACCTGATCAAGACCCACGACCTGGACATGATCCTGATCACCGGCCCTGGGCACGGCGGACCGGCCATCGTCGCCCAGAGCTATCTGGAGGGCAGCTTTACCCAGTGTTATCCCTCGGTGGAACAGAACGAAAACGGGATGCTGCGCTTGTTCCGGCAGTTTTCCTGGCCCTACGGGTTGTCCAGTCATGTCTCGGCGCAGATTCCAGGTTCCATCCATGAAGGGGGAGAGCTGGGTTATTGCCTGGCCCATGCCTACGGAGCGGCGTTCGACAACCCTGACCTGATCGTGACCTGCGTCATCGGTGACGGTGAAGCCGAAACCGGTACGCTGGCGGCGAGCTGGCATTCCAACAAGTTTCTCAACCCCAGGCGTGACGGCGCCGTGTTGCCGATCTTGCACCTTAACGGTTTCAAGATCGCCAACCCCACGCTGCTTTCGCGTATCAGTGAAGACGAGCTGTCAGCCCTCATGTACGGCTATGGCTACGACCCATATTTTGTCGAAGGCGACGACCCCCACACCGTTCATCAGCAACTGGCGATGGTCCTGGACGGCATGCTGCTCAAGATCCGCGAAATCCAGCGTACGGCCCGTGCGGACTCCTCGGGACGTGAACTGGAGCGGCCACTGTGGCCTATGCTGGTGCTGCGCACGCCCAAGGGCTGGACCGGTCCGCGATTCGTCGATGGTCAGCAGGTCGAGGGCACCTGGCGTTCTCATCAGGTGCCGTTGAGTCACTTCGAACAGCCCATGCATCTGACGCAACTGCAACAATGGCTTGAGAGTTACCGGCCACAGGAACTGTTTGACGCCAACGGAGCGTTGCTGCCGGATATCGCGGCGCTGGCGCCCACAGGGCATCGGCGTCTGGGCGCCAATCCCCACGCCAATGGCGGCTTGCTCCTGCAGCCACTTGAGCTGCCGCGGTTTACCGATTATGCCGTGCAGTTTTCCGCGCCCGGCAGCGTGCAGGCAGAGTCCACTCGGGTACTGGGTGGTTTTGTGCGCGACGTGATGAAGCAAAACCTCAAGGCTGGCAACTTTCGCCTGTTCGGCCCCGACGAAACCGCGTCCAATCGCCTTGATGCGGTGTATGAGGTCAGTGGCAAGACCTGGATGGCGGCGCAGGAAACAGGCGATACGAATCTGGACTGCGACGGCCGGGTGATGGAAATTCTCAGCGAGCAGGTGTGTGAAGGCTGGCTTGAAGGGTATTTGCTGACCGGTCGTCATGGGTTGTTCTCCTGCTACGAAGCGTTCGTCCATATCGTCGACTCGATGTTCAACCAACACGCCAAGTGGCTCAAGACCGCCGCCCAGATTCCCTGGCGCGCACCGATCGCCTCGCTGAACTACCTGCTCACGTCCCATGTCTGGCGTCAGGACCACAACGGCTTTTCCCATCAGGACCCGGGGTTCATTGATCTGGTGGCGAACAAAAGCGCGGACGTGGTGCGTATCTACCTGCCGCCGGATGCCAACTGCCTGTTATCCGTGGCCGACCACTGCCTCAAGAGTCGCAATTACATCAATGTGATCGTGGCCGGCAAACAGCCGGAGTGGCAGTGGCTGGACATCGACTCGGCCATCCGCCATTGCATGGCCGGCGCTGGCCGCTGGGCCTTCGCCTGCAAGGACGATGAAGACCCTGATGTGGTAATGGCCTGTGCCGGTGACGTGCCGACCCTGGAAACCCTGGCCGCCGTGACCCTGCTGCGCGAATACGTCCCCGACCTGCGAGTGCGAGTGGTCAATGTGGTCGACCTGATGGTGTTGCAACCGCCGCAACAGCATTCCCACGGGTTGCCGGAGGCCATGTTCGATGAGCTGTTCACCGTGGACAAACCGGTGATTTTCGCTTTCCACGGCTATCCTTCATTGATCCATCGCTTGGTCTACAAACGCCACAACCATGACAATTTCCATGTGCGCGGTTTCATGGAGGAGGGGGCCACAACCACACCGTTCGACATGGCGGTCATCAATCACCTGGATCGCTACCAACTGGCCCTGGATGTCATCCAGCGGGTCCCACGCTTGCAACCGCTGGTGGAAGGCGCCCGCGACCGCTACTGGGCCACCATGGAGAAGCACCAGCTCTACCTGATCGAACATGGGCAGGACATGCCCGAGGTCTTGAACTGGCACTGGACGCCAGCGCCGGCTTGATTGTCCTGTGCAGGTCATGACGTCGACGTCGCGCCGTTCTACTTTTTGGAGATCCATCATGAGCCAGTACCAGCGCTTGCTGCTGATTCTCAACCCGGCACAACGACATTCTCCTGCCCTGCATCACGCAGCGGCCCTGGCGGCGGCCAGCGGGGCGCACTTGCATGTTTCGGCGTTGGTGCCGTCACTGGACATACTCTCGCTGTTGGAGCAGGAGCCCCGCGAGGAAGCGCGCCAGAACTACCTGCAGGACCACCGTCACTGGTTGGAGGAGGAGGCCGACAAGATGCGGCGTCGAGGCCTGAGGGTCACCACCCAGGTGGCCTGGGGTGACGGCATGGAGGAGCAGATTCTGCAGCACGTTACGCAAATCCAGCCTGATCTGCTGATCAAGCAGGTGCAACACGAGCCCCTGCTCAAACGGGCCTTTCTTACCCCGCTGGACTGGCGTCTGTTGCGCCAGTGCCCGGTTCCGATGTACCTGGTGGGCGCCACCGGCCACGCCTTACCGCGCAAGGTGGTTGCGGCGGTGGACCCTTCCAGCGACTTTGCGCAAAACAGTGGGCTCAACGACCGGATCATTCGCGAGGCAATCGGCTTGGCTTTGCAGTGCGATGCCGAGCTGCATCTGGTTCACGCGTATGAGGTTTCGTCGGTGTACCTGGGCGATGTCGGTGGCGGTGGGCTGACGCTTAAGCAGCTCAGTAATGAACTGCGCAGGAGCTTGGAAAAAACGTTCCTGGAGCTGGCCAACCTGTTCGGCGTTCCGGCCGAACGCAGGCATTTTGTGCTGGGCCATCCGGTTTCAGCCTTGAGTGAGTTTGCCCTGGAGCATGAGGTGGATGTCGTCGTCATGGGGCGCTCCCAAAAGAGTGGCCCGCACGGGCTGTTAGGCAGCACCACAGAGCATATTTTGTATCAGGTGTCGTGCAGCGTGCTGGCGGTGTGAGGACACCGGCGTTCACCGCGGCGTCCTTGATGCAAATCAATGGCCGGGTGTGTGAATAGTGCGACCCATGCAACTCCCATCGATGGTTCAGGAGCACGCTCATGCGCATGACGTTTCTAGGGGCGGCCGGCACGGTCACCGGCAGCAAGTACCTGCTGGAGCACGACGATCAGCGCATTCTGATCGACTGCGGGCTGTTCCAGGGCTACAAACAATTGCGCTTGCACAACTGGGACCCGTTCGAACTGCCGATGCGTGACCTGGACGCGATCGTGCTGACTCACGCGCATCTGGATCACAGCGGGTACCTGCCGGTGCTGGTGCGCAATGGGTATCGCGGTCCGGTCTATGCCACGCAGGCCACCTGCGAGTTGGCAAAAATTCTCCTGCTCGACAGCGCCCGCTTGCAGGAAGAGGAGGCCGAATACGCCAACCGCAAAGGGTTTTCCAAACACGATCCGGCCTTGCCGCTGTACACCCGTGAGCATGTCGAGCGGGCGCTGAAGCTGCTACGTCCAGTGGCGTTCGATCATCCGGTGGACATCGGCCGGGGACTGAATATGTTGCTGCGTCGCGCCGGGCACATTCTGGGTGCCGCCACGGTGCAGGTTCAGGCCGGTGGCGTAACGCTGGTGTGTTCCGGTGACCTGGGACGCCCCGAGGATCCGTTGATGTTTGCCCCGCAAACCATCGAACGTGCGGATTACCTGTTGGTGGAGTCCACCTACGGCGACCGGCGGCATCCACACGATTCGCCGGAAGATCAACTGGCCGACGTCATCACCCGCACCGCATTGCGTGGCGGCATCACGTTGGTGCCCTCATTCACGGTCGGTCGGGCACAACTGTTGATGTACCACCTGTATCGCCTGAAACAGCGTATGGCGATCCCGGATATCCCGATATACCTCAACAGCCCCATGGCCATCGACGTCACCCGTTTGTATCAGCGCTTTGGCGATGAGCACCGGTTGTCCAAGGAAGAATGCGAAGGCATGTGCCATATCGCGCATCCGGTGCGTTCGGCCAAGGACTCCATGGACCTGGACTTGCGACGCACCCCGGCAGTGATTATCGCCGCCAGTGGCATGGCCACCGGAGGGCGGGTGTTGTTTCACCTCAAGAGCCTGGCGCCCAACCCCATCAATACCCTGCTGATGCCAGGTTTCCAGGCCGGCGGTACGCGCGGCGCAAGAATCGTGGCGGGCGAGCCGTCGGTGCGCATCCATGGCAAGGACGTGCCGATCAACGCTGAAGTGGTGCCGATGCAAACGTTGTCCGCCCATGCCGATGCCGATGAAATCATGCAATGGTTGCGTGGCTTCAAGACACCGCCCCGGCATACCTATGTCGTCCACGGCGAACCCAACGCTTCCGACGTCTTGCGTCATCGTATTCGCGATGAATTGGGCTGGTCGGTGTCGGTGCCGGAATACCGCGACAGCGTGGAACTCTGAACGACCGCTATCGCGAGCAAGCTTTGCTCCCACGAAAGTTGTGCAAACGACTCTAAAACTGTGGGAGCGAGCCTGCTCGCGAACAGGCCGTTAGCTGCACCAGCACATTTGAGAAAATTCATTCACGCAGAAATGCACAGGCAAGAAAAAGCCCCTCGTCGTTGGCCGGCGAGGGGCAAGGTGTACTGCATTCAGTCAGCCTTGATCGGCACGACCTTTTCCGCTTTCAACGCTTCCGGTTTTTTAGGCAGTGTCAGGGTGAGCACGCCTTTGCTGAACTGGGCTTCGATCTTGTCGCTGTCGACCCCTTTTGGCAGGTTGAACACCCGCTCGAAGGAGCCGTAATGGCGTTCGGACAAATAATAGCCTTTCTTCTTTTCTTCCTTGGTTTCCTTTTTCTCCCCTTTGATAACCAGATTGCCATTGGCTAGCCGGATTTCGATGTCCTTCTGATCCATTCCGGGCAATTCGGCGGTGATTTCAAAGCTCTTCTCCTTTTCGCTGATGTCCACGGCGGGCAGGCTTGCGGAGAACTCCCGGCGCCAGAAGGGCTCGACGTCGAACAGCCCGCGACTGAAGGGAGAAAGGCCTGTGCCCCGGTTGAAATCATCGAACAGGTGATCCACCTGCTGACGGAGTTTTTCCAGTGGATGCCAAAGGTCATGCTTGACCGGATGTTGAGCTTTGTTTTGGGTATCGACCGGCATTTTTTTCACTGAATTGGACATTTGGTTTTCCTCTTGGGTGATGTCCGGGCGGGCCCTGGCATCATTGCCAGGCGCTGGTTCCGGACGGGTCAATGCACGCTTGCAAGCCTTACAACGAGAGTTGTCCGGACCAGAGCATCCAGCCGGCAAAGATCGCCGCCACCCAGATCACCAGCAGCAACCCCCAACCGAAACCATTGAGCGCATGTCCGGTCCTGGCCCGTTGGGCGCTGAGGTAAATCAGCGAACCAGGGGCATAAAGCAGGGCGCTGAGCAGCATGTAGCGAGGGCCGGCGGCGTAGAGCAGCCAAATGCAATAGGTGGTGGCGACCAAGGCGATGGCCATGTCACGCAGTTGCAACGCGCGATGCCCGGCGTAGGTCTGGCCTTGCCAGGTCATCTTCAGCGCGTACAGGCCGCTGAACAGATACGGCAGCAAGATCATCGAGGTAGCGAGCGAGATCAGGGCCAGGTAGCTGGCGCTCGAATACAGCGTCAACAACAGGAACAACTGAATGCAGCCGTTGGTGATCCACAGCGCGTTGGCCGGCGCGCCGTGCTGGTTTTCCGAGGCCAGCGCGCGGGGCATGACCTTTTCCTTGGCCGGCGTGAACACCGATTCCGCTGCCAGCAGGGTCCAGGCCAGCAGCGCACCACCGACCGACACAATCAGGCCGATACTGATCAACACCGCACCCCAAGGACCGGCCACCGCCTCCAGAACACCCGCCATGGATGGGTTCTTCAGGGCAGCCAGTTCAGGTTGTCTGAGGATCCCCAGAGACAGGAGCGACACGGCAATCAGCAGCAGCAATGTCAGGACGAAACCGATCACCGTGGCCCTGCCCACATCCGCCCGGTCGGCGGCACGGGCGGAAAACACGTTGGCACCTTCAATGCCAATAAAGACCCAGACCGTCACCAGCATGGTGCTCTTGACCTGATCCAGGGTGCTACCCAATGCCGGCGTGCCCCAAAAGTCGACCATGAAGGTGTCTTTGGAGAACCCGGCGATCACCAGACCGATGAACAGCAACAGCGGCACAACCTTGGCCACGGTGGTCAGGGCGTTGGCTTTGGCGGCGGTGCGCATCCCGCGCAGGATCATCCAGTGCAAGGACCACAGCACCACCGACGCACCGGCGATCGCGGCTTTGTTATTGCCTTCGCCGAACAGCGGGAAAAAATAACTGAGCGCCGCGAACAGAATCACCAGGTAGCTGACGTTGCCAATCCATGCGCTGATCCAGTAGCCCCACGCCGAATTGAAGCCCAGAAACTCACCCCCCAGCGCACGGGCGTAGGCGAACACGCCATTATCGAGTTCCGGTTGGCGGTTGGAGAGAGTCTGATAGACCAGGGCCAGTGACAGCATGCCTACGCCGGTAATCAGCCAGCCGATCAGGATAGCCCCGGCTCCCGCGCTGGAGGCCATGTTCTGGGGCAGGCTGAAAATGCCGCTGCCGATCATCGAACCGACCACTAGCGCAACCAGCAGGCTCAATGACAGACGTTTGGGTTCGACCTTTCGCAAACTGCCGGCCAAAGGATGAGGTTTAACGGTCGGGATGACCGGCTCGGTGCCTTGCAGGTGCGTTGCCATGATGAAGTCTCCACGAGACGAGGGGGGCGACAACCTTCGCCCAGGCGAAGGTCCTAACGCTGGTTATTAATCTCTGCGTGAAGAGGGTAGGGAGCATTGATTTAGATCAGAGGTTATGCAGGGTGTGAGTGTGTGAATTTCATAGGAGAAGGGCTGAGCTGCCTTGCAGGGAAATTGACATAAATCAACGCACCGGCAGCTCTATCAGAGGACGCTGAGTTTTGACGCTGAACGACGGGGCGCAACAGCCTGTGGAGGTTTTCCAATGAGTCAGAGTCCCTCAATGCAAACAGTATGGAAAGACCGGAGCGCCGCGGGGCAAGGGCTGGTGGACGCTTTGTTCAAATACGCCCATCGACCCGATGTCATCGTCCTGGCCTTGCCGCGCGGCGGAGTTCCGGTGGCTTATGAAGTGGTCACCGCTCTGCACGTGCGCCTTGACCTGATGCTGGTTCGCAAACTGGGTGTGCCATCCAACCCCGAGTTCGCGATGGGCGCCATTGCCAGTGGTGGCATACAGATCCTCAATGACGACGCTCTTCGTGCCCATCCGATTGGTCAGGCCGATTTCGACGCCGTGGTCGCCCGGGAGACCCGGGAGCTGCTGCATCGTGAACAGGCGTATCGAGGCACGCGTGAGCCTGTACAACTCAAGGACCAGGTGGTCATCCTGATTGATGACGGTCTGGCCACAGGGGCCTCGATGATGGCAGCGATCCACGCGGTTCGCACGCAAGGGCCCTCGCGCATCGTGGTCGCTGTGCCGGTTGCGCCGCTTGAAACGCTGGAGGCGCTACGCAGCGAAGTGGATGAGGTGATTTGTCCGTTGATTCCTGACTGGCTGGTTTCCATAGGCTATTGGTACAAGGACTTCCCCCAGACATCGGATGAAATCGTCATCGATTTGCTGCAGCGAGCCTGGCAGCGGGAGTCGACCGCCAGCCCCCAGGGGTAGGGCGGCCGGACTGCGAACGGGCTCACACGCCAAATGGAAAGGTTTCGTCTTCCTGCTCGAGTTTCTGGCTTTTTGGCATAGCCAGTGCTGTTACCGCTTCAATCGGGTGGGGAGAACCAGAAAGTCCATCAAGCGTGTGTGACGAGGGTGTGTTCATTGGTGGCATCCTCACGGATTTTTTCATGGCCTCAACTCAATAACCGCATCAGATGACAGGCAGCGCACTCATCGCCGGAGTGAGCGTTGGCTCCCCGGGCCAGCGACTCAGACCAGCAACAGATGATCGTTCACCTCTCTAACCCCCGGCACCGACCAGGCCGCCCGTTCCGCGATTTTACGCTGGCGCCATAAATGGACCTTGCCGTCGAGCCTCACCACATCCCCATCAACTTTGACGTGAATGGCCTTGGCGTCCACTTCGGCATTGCGCTTAAGGGCCTCTTCGATACGGTGCTGGATATTGTCGGCGTCCACTCGAGGGCGCAGCGTCAGCCGATTGTTGACGCCCATGACGCCGGACAACTTGAACACGGCTCGCTCCACGGCTTCTTTCTGGTATTGCCAATCTACTTCACCTTCCAGACTGACCCAGCCGTTCTGGACGACGACTTTTATGTCGCCCTCGGGAACGTCGGAACTCCAGTTGATGATGTTCAGGGCGCGATTGGCAATGGTGTCGTCTGCCGTGCCGGCGTTTTTATTCAAGCGAACCTGGATTTCTTCAGCCACCGCGCGCACGCCTTCGATGTTTTTGACAGCGCGTTCAGCGCTGATTTTTTCTGCATAGCTGCTGACGTGGCCGGAGAGGGTGACAACGCCGTTGTCCACGGCCACGCCAATATGGGCTGCGTTGAGGTCGGGTTGAAATTCCAGTTCTTCCAGAATGGTTTTGCGCAGGGTCAAGTCGCTCATCGAGGCGTCCTCCAGATGATGCAAAGCGGGCGAGCTGTTAGGGCCCGGTCTGCTTTTTTACCCCTGGGTGAGGCCGACGCATTGAGCTAAATCAACAAGGGCGTAATGAGCCCCCGTGCGGTCGGGCAACTGTCTGTAAGTTGGTGAGGATCAGAAAGACGACCTACCGAGCGAACAGGGTGGTCGGTCAGGCGGCAAGCAGATAACCGGTGATGTGAACGCATCGACTGGTTTTTTACTGCTCTGAGTGACGATGACAGCCGGCGACTTTTTGCTTGAGACCGGACAAGTCCAGGATCGTGACGTTGCGTCCATGCATGTCCACCAGTTCCTCCTCTCGCAGGTGGGCGATCCCCCGGCAGATGGTTTCCAGCCGCAGGCCCAGATAGGAGCCGATGGCCTCGCGACTCATGCGCAAGACGAATTCCCTGGAGGAGTAACCGCGCATGTTGAGTCGTTGCGACAGATTCAGCAGGAACGCCGCCAGACGCTCATCGGCATTCATGTTGCCCATCAACAGCAACATGCTGTGGTCACGTACGATTTCCCGGCTCATGAGTTTGTTGAGGTTGTGCTGTAGGGAGGGGAGGTCGCGGGCGAGTTTTTCCAGGAGAGTGAAGGGGAGCGGACAGACTTCGCTGTCTTCCAGGGCAATCGCTGTGCAGGCGTAATGATCGGTGCTGATGGCGTCCAGACCGAGCATTTCGCCTTGCATCTGAAACCCTGTGATTTGTTCGCGGCCATCCGTGGACAAGATGCTGGTCTTGAAAAAGCCCAGTCGTACGGCATACAGCGAACGCAGCGGATCGCCGGTGCGATACAGCGCCGCGCCCTTTTTGACCTTCACCCGCTGGGCGATCAACGTGTCGAGGCGCTCGACTTCACCGCCTGTCAGCCCAATGGGCAGGCACAGTTCAAGCACGCTGCAATTGGAACAGGCAGTCTTGAGGGCATGCACGTGTAACACTTGCGAAGACATTGGACGGCTTCCTTTTGCAACAAGCATAGGGGAATAACTGCGCTGTGCCTGTTTTTCCGGGGCCATTGCCACTTTTATCGGGTCAGGCGACTCCCGCAGTGAATGCAAAAAGACTGGGGGCACGAGTAAGTGACTGATTTGAGCCGATTGGGCCAATAAGTCATGGGGCTGCACCGCACGTCGGTTGATTTGATTCAGCCCCTTCCCGGCCACCGGTTACGTGCCGCTGAGTTTTCCTGAACTCGCAAAGAGAATGGGGATCTAGACTCCAATACCGCAGCTTTACGACAAATATCCGTACCCGCACTTGAAGTCATTTATCCGAGCTGGCATCACCGACTCCGGGTATTACAAAGGGGGGCGATGGACAGCAAGGGGCGCTTCAGCCAGGCGGATTGAGGATATTTACTGATGTTGAACATTCAAGAGCTACCCGTGGAAACCCGCACATCGAGCGAGTACGAAAGTCTGGCCACGATGGGAGCGAGCGCGCTCGACGCCATTCCGGGGGCGGTTTATCTCTGCGATCGCGAAGGTTGGCTCGTCAGGTATAACAGTGAGGCCGCCGAGCTGTGGGGTAGGGTGCCGGTACTAGGCGAGAACGGTGACCGCTTCTGTGGCTCGCACCGGCTTTTCTTGCCCGACGGTACGCCGCTGGCTTTTGAGGACTGCCCAATGGCGTCGGCTCTCAACAGCGGCGTACCCACACGCAATCAGGAAGTGATCATTGAGCGTCCAGACGGAGCGCGGATCGTCGCCCTTGTGAACATCCGGCCCCTTAGAGATCGAAGCGGGGCCATTCAAGGGGCGATCAATTGCTTCCAGGATGTCTCGGCGCACCATGCCATGGCCGAAGAGCTTCGACGCAAGAGCGCCGACCTCGAGGATTTTTTTGAAAACAGCGCGGTGGGGCTTCACATTGTCAGCAACGCGGGCATTATCCAGCGTGCCAACAAGGCCGAGCTGAACATGCTGGGCTACACGGCTGAAGAATATATTGGCCGCCACATTACGGAGTTTCATGTCGATGAGTCCGTTATTGGTGACATCCTCAACAAACTGGGCAGCGGCGAAAGCCTGGACAGCTACCCGGCGCGGTTGAGGGCCAAAGACGGCACGATCAGGCATGTAGCGATTACCTCCAATGGGCGTTTCGAGGACGGTAAGCTCTTTCACACACGCTGTTTCACCATCGACGTCACGCTCGCCCAGCGAATGGAAAGCCAGATTCGTGAAAGTGAACGGCACATGCGCAATCTGCTCGAGGCTTTGCCCGCCGCGGTTTATACCACCGACGCGCAAGGGCGCATCACCTTCTTCAATCGGGCCGCTGTCGAGTTGTCCGGGCGAACGCCTCAACTGGGTGACCTGTGGTGCGTGACCTGGAAAATATTCAATACTGACGGGAGCGCGCTTCCCCACGACCAATGCCCGATGGCGGTGGCCTTGAAGGAAAACCGCCCGATACGCGGTGTCGAGGCCATTGCCGAGCGGCCTGATGGCACTCGTGTGCCGTTTGCGCCTTACCCCACACCGCTGCATGACGCCGATGGCAACCTGGTGGGCGCCATCAACATGCTGGTGGACATCACCGAGCGAAAGCAGGCGGAGAACCGGCAGAAGACCCTGATCGACGAACTCAATCATCGGGTCAAGAACACCCTGGCCACCGTGCAATCGCTGGCGGCACAAACGGCGCGCAATGCCGAAGATGCGAAAGATGGTTACAGGCGTTTCGAAGCCAGATTGCTGGCGTTGTCCCGGGCCCATGATCTGTTGACCCGGCGCCATTGGGGGCATACCCCTCTGGGTTCCCTTGCTCAAGAAGTGCTGATGCCGATATTTGGCCAGGAACCCGGTCGCATCGTGGTGGAGGGCGAGCCTGTGGACGTCAGCACCCGAGTGGCGCTCAACCTCACAATGACCCTCAATGAACTGGCGATCAATGCACTTAAATACGGAGCGATGTCAGTCGAGACCGGCACGCTTTCAGTGAAATGGTCTGTGCAATCAGACGCCAAGGGTATGTTGCTGACGCTGGACTGGTGCGAGCGAGGCGGACCACCGGTATCCCAGCCCAAGCGGGAAGGGCTGGGTTCTCGTTTGATGAAACGCTGCATCGAGCGCGATTTGGGCGGGACATTTGACCTTACCTTCGACCCGCACGGGGTTGTCTGCCGCTTCTCGTTTCTGCTCGGCGCGTCCAGCCCATGAGTGCGTTCCCCGGAGTCAGAGTGCTGGTGGTCGAGGACGAAGGCGCCATCGCCATGTTGGTCGAGCAAATGCTCGAAGAACTCGAATGCGTGGTGGTGGCATCCGTGGCCCGGCTCGCTACGGCGTGTGAAGTGGCGAACCAGGCGGCGATTGATTTGGCCATTCTGGATGTCAACCTGGCCGGCGAGCGGGTTTTTCCGGTTGCCGAGATTCTCCAGGCTCGGCAGATTCCGTTTTTATTCAGCACCGGATACGGTGCCAGCGGGCTGCCTAGCGAGTTTGCCCATCGCCCCGTGTTGCACAAGCCATTTTCCGAGAACGATTTGCAACTGAAGATCGCCCTTGCCCTGGGGCGCTGACCTTCAGCGATGAACTGGCTTACTGTCCGGTCCTGGTGATTCCCTCCGAAGGCGTCTTCGGGCGCGTTCATTCCAGTTTATGAAACGGTGGATTGCAGTTCGTGCGTATTCCTCCCCTCTCTCTTTGGGAAGAAGATAACCCCACCTGCAATGCACCCTCGGCAAGAGGCGTAGCGCAGTCCCCCTGACCGTAGCGTCTGAACGCAGTGTGCAAGGCTGCGGGCGCGAGGAGTAGCTGATGGACGAAGCCTCGAAAGCACAACCCTCACCCTGGCATGAAGGCGAACTGACCTTGCAGCGCTCGGTCGGTGCGGTCGACATGATGACCAGCGTCGGCCAGCGGCAGTTGGCACGCGACTGGATGCCGGACCAGCACCGGGACTTCTACGCGCAGTTGCCTTTCGTGGTATTGGGCGCCGTGGATCGGCAAGGTGACGTGTGGGCGACCCTGCGCACCGGCAAGCCCGGTTTCATGAACTCACCTGATCCGCAAACCCTGCAGATCAATCTCGAGCCGCAACCCAGCGATCCGGCCCAGGAGGGCATGGGCGAGGGGGATGCCATCGGTATGCTGGGTATCGAGTTGCACACCCGCCGGCGCAACCGCATGAACGGCAACATCCGCCGTCTGCTCGGTCACGGGCTGGAAATATCCGTACGTCAGGCCTATGGCAATTGCCCTCGCTATATCAACCTGCGCCAATATTCCTTTGTCCGGGAACAGGCCGGCGACGCTCGGCACTTGGTGGCGACGGACCCACTGGCCCGTCGGCTGATCACAGCGGCTGATTCGTTTTACATCGCCACCTATGTGGAGCGCGACGGCGAGCGGCAGGTCGATGCGTCCCACCGTGGCGGCAAGCCAGGTTTTGTGCGCATGGACGAGGACGGCACACTGACCATTCCGGACTTTTCCGGAAACCTGTTCTTCAACACCCTGGGCAACATCCTGCTCAATCCCCGCGCAGGCCTTACCTTTATTGATTTCAAGACCGGCGACCTTCTGCAAATGACCGGTTCAGCCCAAGTATTGCTGGACGATCCCGAAATAGCGGCGTTCCAGGGGGCTGAGCGGTTGCTGCGCTTCAAGCCGCAGCGCGTTGTTTACCGCCCGGCAGCGGTTCCGCTGCGCTGGAAGGACCAGAGCGCGGGCGACTCACCCAACTCATTGATGACCGGGAGCTGGGAACAAGCCGCCGAGCGCTTGCAGGCCGAAGCCCTGCGGACCCACTGGCGCCCATTGCGCGTGGTTCGAGTAGTGGATGAGAGCCACAACATTCGCTCCTTCTACCTGCAAGCGGCCGACGGCGCGGGCGTGCCCCGGTTTGACGCCGGCCAGCACTTGCCCGTGCGGATTTCGCTGGAGGGGCAGAAAGCGCCATTGATTCGCACCTACAGCGTGTCCAGTGCGCCGTCGGATGACTTCCTGCGCATCAGCGTCAAGCGCGATGGTTTGGTCTCCTCGCACCTGCATGACCGGTTCGAGGTGGCGCAGCAGCTTGAGGCGCGAGCGCCCCAAGGGCACTTCACCGTTCAGGCCACTGAGCGGCGGCCCTTGGTGCTGCTGGCGGCGGGCGTGGGTGTGACGCCGCTGTTGTCGATGTTGCGCGAGGTGGTTTATCAGGGCCTGCGCATGAGCCGGATGCGGCCGGTCTGGATGGTGCAAAGCGCGCGCACGGTTGCCGACCTGGCCTTTCGCGAGGAAATCGATGAGCTGGCGAACCGCGCCGGGGGCAAGGTCAAGGTCCTGCGCGTGGTCAGCCAACCGCCGAGCGACGGAGACGGGCAAGGTTACGACGCGACGGGCAGGATTGATGTCGAGCTGCTCAAGCAACTGCTGACGCTCGATGACTACGACTACTACCTCTGCGGGCCGGGCAGCTTCACCCAGTCGCTGTATGACGGGCTGCGTAAATTGCGCATTCCTGATGATCGCATTCACGCCGAGACTTTCGGCCCGTCCACGCTGGTGCGTGACGCCGAAATCAGTGTGCCGGCGATCCCGCAAGTGCCTGCATCGAGCGAGACGGTAAAGGTATTGTTCGCCAGCTCCGGCAAGGAGGCCCGTTGGGAGCCAGGCAGCGGGACCTTGCTGGAACTCGCCGAGGCCCGGGGCCTTAGCCCTGAATTCAGTTGCCGCGGCGGTTCCTGCGGCACCTGTAAAACCCGGTTGAGCCAGGGGCAGGTGCATTATCTGAACAGTCCGGCCGAGCCGGTTGCCGAAGATGAGGTACTGATCTGTTGCGCAGTGCCGGCACAGGGGAGTGAGACCGTGGTTCTGGACGTTTGAGCAGGTGCTCATCTCGCCCCAATCGCCCAGCCAAACAGAACCCGTGGCGAGGGAGCTTGCTCCCGCTGGGCTGCGCAGCAGCCCCAAAAGAGCTGAACACAATCGCCCTGACACAGCGCGATGGCAGATCTTAGGGCTGCTGCGCACCCCAGCGCCCTTGCCACAGGCTAGATCGTACGTCGCACTTTTCCTGGTGCTTGCCCATAAACCTCCTTGAATTTCTTGCTGAACGCGGCCTGGGATTGGTAACCGACCTGCACGGCAATATCGCTCAAGCCCAAATGTGAATGGCTCAGCAGACTGAACGCCAACTCCATGCGTATTTGCGTCAACAACACCCAAGGCGATACCCCGGCCACGCGAACGAAGGTTCGCATGAAGTTCGCGCGGGACATGTTCGCGAGGTCCGCCAGGCCTTGAATTGTCCACTCGTAGGCCGGATCTGCCAGCATTGCCTGCCAGACTCGCCCCAGACGTTTATCGCCCAACAGGGCCAGCGTGCCGCTGTCCTGGCCATGACTTGCCAGATGCGCACGCAGAATAAGCGTGAACAATGCCTGGGAAAGCGCATCGAGCAGAAAACGAGCGCCGACCTCATCCTCATCCGCCTCTGCTCGAATGACCTCGACCAGGGTCGGTAGCGGCCCGTTAGCGGGCAAGGCGCCGCTGGGAATCACCAGGTATTCGGGCAAGGCTGCAAACAGCAGTGACGCTCGATTGAAGTGAAAGCTACCGCACAACATGTCCAGTTCCGCGCTGGCGCCGCCAATCCGATGGATCGGCAACGCGCCACCCAGGACAAGTTCTGGCGAGGAGGGCACAACCATTTTTCCTGGGCTATGCAAGACATGCCGGGCGCCACGAGGCAACAGCAGGATGTCGCCGGCGCGCATGGGCAAACGCTGCCCATCGGGAAACTCCACCCGGCACTCTCCCGCCAACACGATGTGATAGGGCGCGTTGCCCAGGGCTTGTTGCTCGTGATCCAACGCCCAGTCACCCTGAAACTGACAACGCAGATCCAGGCTACCGCGCACGTTGGCCAGGCTCATGAGTTTATCGATTGCATTCATTTGAGAGCATCGCCAAAAAAACTGAGCGGATTGAACAAACTCGACCCGCGCCAGAGTGAAAAACTGAGGGCGTCGAAACAGTACACCCAACCCACTCAGGAGTTAATGCCATGTTCAACAACTGGTCTGAATTGTTGCCCACCATTCAAAAAGCCTTTGGCGCGCTGGGCAAGAGCAACCCGAAAATGGTCAAGGCCTACATGGCCCTTGGGGAGGCCGCCAGCGAAAACGACGTACTCGATGCCAAGACCCGCGAGCTGATTTCAATCGCGATCGCGGTCACCACCCGCTGCGATGGCTGTATCGCCGCGCACACCGACGCGGCGATCAAGGCTGGGGCGAGCCGCGAGGAAGTGGCCGCCGCCCTGGCAACCGCGATCTCGCTGAATGCAGGCGCCGCGTACATTTACTCGCTGCGTTCGCTTGAAGCCTATGACACGTTGAACAACCGCGCGTGACGCCACGCAACGTCAGGCCCCGGCACTGCAAAGTACCGGGGCTTTTGCCCGTTCTATGGAAAATCGCCAGGTGATTGTGCTAAACCTTCCGATCGATCGATGCCGGCTTGCTGGCAGTCAACTGTTCCAACAACCGCTTAAGGGAATGATCATGAGCCTGCACGGTGATTACGATCCACAGAACATTTTCGCGCTGATTCTTCGCGGCGAAGCGCCGTCCTACAAGATTTACGAAGATGCCGATGTATTGGCTTTTCTGGATGTTTTCCCCCAGTCCCGCGGCCACGTCCTGGTGATTCCCAAAGCGTCCCAGGCGCGAAATATTCTTGAGGTCGAGCCCGCCGTCCTGGGCGCGATGATGGCTGTCGTGCAGCGGCTCACGCGGGTCATCGTGGATGAACTGGCGCCTGATGGCGTGCAGATCGCGCAGTTCAATGGCGCCCCGGCGGGGCAAACGGTCTACCACATTCATGTCCACATAGTCCCTCGCTGGGAGGGCGAAGAGGCGGGCATACATGGGCGGGGCAAGGCCGATCCCGAGGAGCTCAAATTGCTGCAGGCACGTCTGGTCGAGCGCATCCGTTCAGGGGGCTAGCGCTGGCCCGATCCAGACGTAAGTAGAGAGTCAGTACACGGTTTTCTTGAAAGGGCGGGTGACCACGCCCGTGTAGAACGCCAGGATCGCGAGGCCTTGCACCACGACGGCGGCAACCACGATAGCGGCGATGGCCTGGCTCGGTACGACAAAGGCTGAACGGACCAGGCCGAAGAACGCCGGGGCGAAGGCATAGGTGGCTTGGCTGATTGCGACCATCAGTGCAATCACCCTGGCGGTTTGTTCACGGCTGAACTCAGTCTGGGCGATCAATGGCGGCAATGAAGTGGCGTTGCCGATGCCCGAACCGATCAACACCACCGCCCCCCAGGCGACCGCCGGGTGGATATCCAGGCCCAGGAGCATCAGTGTTCCAAGCATCTGAATCCCGTAGCCCAGGCAGGCCAGTTGACGGCGGTTGATGCCTTGGGTCATCAAGCGTGCGGCCACGTACCGCCCGCCCATGGCGCTGGCGGTGGCCAGGCCCATGGCGAATGAAGCGTCCTGGGCGCCCATGCGTCCCGCCAGAATCGAATACAGATGGGCGATCAAGCCAATCTGGGCGAACAACCCCAGGGCCATGCCCGCTGCCAGGGAACGGAAATTGGCCGACTTCAGCGTTTGCGCTGCAGTCCAGGGGGTGGCGCTCGGGCCAGTCGCTACCGGTTCTGGCTGGTCGGCATTGTCGGCATGCTGGCCGAGGCTTTGCGGACTTTTGTTGAACACCAGAAAGGCGAAGCTAGTCATCAGCACCACGGCTACAGAGCTGATCACCAGCGCCGCTGTGGCGAAGCCAAAACGCTCGATCAGCAACACCCACAACGGCGAGAAAATCACCCCACCCATGCTGGCGCCGTTGTAAGCCTTGCCCAAGGCTTTGGGCCGCTCCTTGACATACCACGGGGCGATCAGAGTATTCACGGCGGCGGCGCCTAATGTCACCCAGCCGATGCCCGAGCAGATGGCCCCGGCATACAGCACCCATAACTGGCTCGCCTGAGCCCAGATATTCACCCCGACTCCCAGCACTATGCTGCCCAACAGGGTAATGGCCGGTACACCGAAGCGCGCGTAGAGCCTGGGTAGGTTGGCGATGACCAGCGTGCCGCTGAGAAAGTGCAGGGTAACGGCCGCCGACACCTGGGCCACCGGCCAGCCGGTGCGATCCATTACGGCCTGCATGTAGATCGGCGGTCCATAGAAACCGACCCCCCAACCGATCATTGCCAGGATGAATGTGCAGGTCAGTACGGTCTTTCCAAAAAAACGGCTGGGCTTCATCGGCATATCCTCCATGTGGGCGCACAGGATAGGTATCCGGTGCATTGCTCACTTCGAGGAAGGTCAAACTATGGATGTTGCCGCTCCCAATAGGTTTTATCCCGCACCCAGTGCGTGGTTCAACGCACGCGCGTACGACTCTGCTCCGCCAGATCCAGCGCTTTTTGCATGTCCAGTCGCGCCGAACGCCCCACGTCCTTGTCGTTAAGCTGATAGCTGCGCTCCGACGGCAGGATGGGGGCGGTAAGGTCCTCGCCGTCCATCCGCTCGAAGTCGTGATTTTCACCGATGGTCATGGCGCTGCGCCGTAGCAGCATGCGCAGTTGCTCGGGCTGAAGTTGCGGGTTGATGGACAGCATTGCCGCCAGCAGACCCGCAACCATGGGTGTGGCGTAGGACGTGCCGCAATGCACTGCGCCGTTTTCGTCGGCGCGGGTGGTCGAGGCGTGGGCGCAAGCGGCGGCGGTGATGTCCACGCGCATGTCGATATTCGAGGAGCTGCGCTTGACCGCATAGGCCGAGTCATCGACGGCAACCCCGGCGCGCTCGCTGCGCTGGTGCCCGCCGACCACCAGCAGTTGTTCGGTGATGAACGAAGAGGGCAGGCGGTATTCATCGGTGCCCGAGAACGACGACCCATTGCCGGCGGAGTTCACCACCACCACGTCGGGATGCTCCTTGCGCAGCCACAGGAAAAACTCCTCCAGCAGTTCCTCGTAACCGCTCATGGCGATGCCTGAGCGCAACAGCGAGTCGACTTCATCGCCTTTGACGTTTTTCGCGCCAACGCGGTGAATGCCCCAGCTCCAGTTGAGCACCCGCACCCCGTCTTCTACGAGGTTGACCGAGGCGGCGATGTTGGCGGTGATCCCAGCATCGGAGTTGCGCTCGACAATGACTTCGAAGCCCCCACTGGCTTTGTCCAGACCCCGGAGAAAACCGGTGTTGCCACCGTCATCCCAGCGCGCGGCGAGAATGCCGGCGACGGTGGTGCCGTGGTTGTCTGGTGTGTTCGCGTCGCGCGCATAGACGCAGGTGCGCGGTGGCGAGCAGGCGCCGAGGTAGTCGGCGAAATCGGCGGTGTCGAAATCCACGTTACGCTCGATCAGGCCGATGCGCACCGGTTGTGGGCGGGTGGGCGGTTGCCGCGCGGGGATGCGCCGCTGGTAGTAGTTCACCGCGTCGAGAAAACGATTGGCGGCCCACTCATCGGAGTCCAGGGCCGGCTTCTTCGGTTCTTCAGGGCGGGGGGCGGCTTGCTCGGCCTCTTCCGCTGCCGATTCCTCGATCACCACGGCATCGACGCTGGTCTCGCTGCCCATCCGTAGCACCAGCGCGTCGCGCTGCACCAGGTCCTTGGCCGGCAAACGAAGCTGGTACAGGTTCAGGGGAGCAATACTGCCAACGACCTTGGCGCCGTATTTTTGGGCAAGACGCTCAGCTTCCTGGCGCCCATCGTGATTCTCCTCGATCAACAGGCTGACCAGATCGACGTAGGTGCTCAAGCCGTCCATGTTCTTCGCCACTTCGTCCGGCCCGGCGGCCAGTACGTGACTGTTGCGCAGGCTCAGCCAGGCTGCATTGCTGACGCGCTGTCCGTCTTCCAGCCAAAGAGGGCCGCTCTGATAGGCGGCGCTGTCCAGGCGCACGCGCAGGGTTTCGCCTTCGCGCTGGACAATGAGCGCGGGTAGCGTCTTTTCACCCAGTTTCAGTTGTGGTGTTTGGTTGCCCAAGCCGCGCACGGTCAGGCACCAGTCCTGGTGCTGGTTTTGCAGCAGGTCACCGCAGCGGTCCAGGCGTTCCAGGCGCAGCGGTTCTTGTGCGGCGGCCGCCGTGTGGGCGGCCAACGTGAGCAACGTAGCGAGGACAGCGAATCGTAAGGACATGGGTCAGGTTTCTTTGCCGAGGGGCCTGGTGTTCCGACTGTCCTGTGGCTTGTTTCGTTCAGCGGAACAGGGACAGTGACTGACTTGGAGCGTCTGCGCAGTCTTCGAATATTGATGTCTCCTGATTTTTTTATTGGAGGTGGACGCTGCAGACAGAAGGCCACGCAACGTCCGGGCGAATGCTAGTCACCGGGGTGGAGGAATTGAAATATAGGCTATGTACTGAGTTGATATGTTTGGCGTATGGAATAGGGAGAGCATCGTTGGCACTTCTAGCCGGGTGACTCGTCCGTGCTCAAGATGCATTTGTCGCTGAATAGGTCGGATTCATAGTTGTGCCCCCGGGTGATCAAAAATGGATAGCGTCAACTATGCTGCCAGCAACTACCTTGAATAGTTAGCCACTTATGAAGTTCGTCCTGTGCGCCGGTTAATTCTGGCCTCAGGCATCTATCGCAGCATCAGGGGGATCGATGAGTTGTTTACCTAGTCACGGCAGAGTCACCTGCTCGCGTTGCCATGGTGGTATCGCGCCTCAATTCGATGTATCCAAGCGTACGGAAGGAGATTGGCGTATTACAGCCAACCCTCTGTCATGGGGCAGTACTCATCCCGAGGTCGTTGTACTTGGGTTTTCCAAGGGGCCGACCCAGGCTGGAGCGCTCGCTTCCACGCCTCACGACGAAATTGCGTACAAGGGCAGTCGTCTCAACGCGGGCAAGATTCTGGCTCACGTCGGACTCATCCCCTCTGACGAGCCTGATAGGCTCAAGAGAAATGTAGACCGTCTTATCGCGGATAAGTCTGGACGCTTTCATTTCGCATCACTCATTCGTTGCACTGTGGAGCGCTACGACCGCAAGTCCGCTTCTTGGAAAGGCTCGGGGGGCGGCATGCTGGACAAGTTCATTGCGACCCCGTTTGGCGCATCGGTCGCCACTCATTGCACAACCACTTTTCTACGTGACTTACCGGAGGAAACTCGGCTCATTGTCATGTTTGGTCTAGGTACGGACCTGGGCTATGTCGCATCTGCTTACGGCCTGTTTCGCCGCGCCCGTCCTGGGGCCTGGAAAATGATCAATTCAGTTGCCTACACGGACGGAAAAATCACAGTGGTTCATGTTGAACATTTTGCTTCTCAAGGCGCACTGATTCCTAACTGGCTAGGCGAAAAAAACCACCCAAGAAGCAACCTTGGCCTTCTGTCAAAAGCGGCGGTCGAGGTATCGTAGGGGCGACGTCAACACTGACAGCGATTCCCTTGCAGCTGTTATTTTGGCCGAAGTGGCCGGATTCTGGCTGTTTGAAAATAGCTGCGTTCTGGTGAGTCGGGTTCCGCATCAAGAGGCCTCATTCATGGAAAACAGATTAGCTTCCACTGTCGCGGTGGTGACAGGGGCAGCCCAAGGGATCGGAGCCGCGATTGCACGTCTCTTCGTGCAGGAGGGCTGCTTTGTGTACGTCACCGATATAAACGACGAACTCGGTGAAGCTGTCGCAAGCGCGTTAGGTGACCGTGCCTGTTATCTGCGCCTGGATGTGCGGCGCGAGGAAGATTGGCAGCGAGTTGCGTTGCAGGTTCTGAGGGAGCGTGGCAGCTGGAACGTCTTGGTGAACAACGCAGGCATAACCGGATTCGAGCAAGGTGCCGTACCGCATGATCCAGAACACGCCAGCCTGGAAGACTGGCACGCGGTGCATAACACCAATCTCGATGGTGTATTTCTAGGATGCAAGTACGCCATTCGCTCCATGCGCCTTTCGGGAACCGGCTCCATTATCAATATTTCCTCTCGCTCCGGTTTGGTCGGCATCCCAAGTGCCGCGGCATACGCTTCGTCCAAAGCTGCCGTGCGCAATCACACCAAGACAGTCGCGCTTTACTGCGCCGAGCAAGGATTGAAAATTCGATGCAACTCGATTCATCCTGCTGCCACCCTCACACCGATGTGGGAGCCTATGTTGGGTAGTGGTTCAGATCGCGAAGAGCGAATGGCCGCCCTAGTCCGAGATACTCCGCTCAGACGGTTTGGAATGCCCGAAGAAGTGGCTGCTGTAGCCTTGCTACTCGCCTCGAATGAAGCAACGTACATCACCGGCAGTGAATTCAACATTGACGGTGGTCTATTGGCTGGGACGGCCGTGACGCCAACCGTAGTGAAGTAGCTGAGCGTGGCCCGACGCTAATGGAGTGCGCGACGGCTCGTTTTTGACCGCAAGCCGTCTCTCGTAATCAGCGATTTTCGATCGTTCCCACGCTCGGCGTCAGTGTCCGGTAAAAACTGAAATTGTGCTGGGCTACGCCCTGTAGGAGCTGTCGAGCGGAGCGAGGCTGCGATCCTTTGATCTTTCGCTCTGGACGCAATTGGCAGAGGAAAGATCGCAGCCTCGTTGCACTCGACAGCTCCTACACCGCAGCCCAGCGGGAGCAAGCTCCCTCGCCACAATAGTGTTTATCCAGGCAGAAAGGGTTAAACCGGCTTGCTCTGGAGATTACGCGCATACCACGGCCGTTGCGGCACGCGGTGAAACAGTTCGGAGTAAAGCGGAGTAAGGGCAGTAAAGTGGACGGATTTATTTCTCTACTGGCGGCAGACGAGTTAGTGGTGCGACAAGGCGGGGCGGGCACCCAGGATGCGGCGGTAGACGACACTTTCCCGGTGGATGTCGCGCATCGAGGCCGGCACTACTGAAACCCGTTCACTAGCCGCCACCAGGCTGACATTGGTCAGCATCCTTTCCACTTCGAAGGCGACTCGCGGTTCGAAGCCGGCTGCCTCGCAGGCAGTTAAACGTCCGCTTGGGTTGAAAGCCTTCGTTTCTATCGTCGACTCACGTCGTACTTGAGTCTGAAACACGTGCAGTTCGCACAAATAACGCGTGTACCTTCTCCCAAAAATTCCCCCCGAGTACAAAAAAGCTGCCAATCAGCATGACGTCACCCAACAGTTGAGCCTGCCAGAGGTTCGGTCTGAGACCTGGCCAGAAGGCGTCGACGTAAGGCTCGAGAAATGAGCAGATCAATGGCAAGCAGAACATCACGATGCCGATTCGATGACGCACCGGGCCAACTTCGTTCTCCATGGAAGGCACAAGCCCGGACACGTAACCGAGCACGCTGCGCTTCAACTGCTGGAAGCCGGCCTTGCCCATGACGGCGATGACGAGAATCAGCAGGACTTTGTTGCTGATAAACAGGACTCCAGTCAGCGCTGCGATTTTTGAACCAGGCACTTCGAGCGCCGCCGCGACCGGCACCATTAACCAGGAGCCAAGCATCAGACAAATGATGGCTATACCCAGTTTGAATCGCCATTTAGCAGTATGGGGAGCGTTCATGGTTGCCGTACCTTTTTGACTGGACTTATCAAATGTGACGATGCTTGAAGAGCTTAGCAGTCTGCGAGCGATCAGGGCGTCTATGCTCCTGTAGTCTTCCTTGACTGGGAAAAACGCATGCATCTGACGCGATCGGGCCAACTGCTAGTGTTTGGAGTGCTCGGCTTGAGTGGCTGCGTGCGCCTGGGGCCAGACTTTCAGTCACCGAGGGAGGCGTGGCCAGGACATTGGACGACTCCTGCCCTTGAGCAAGTCAGCCAACGCAGCCGCACCCCGGACTTTCGTCAATGGTGGCAAGTTTTCGGCGACCCGGTCCTCAATCGTCTGATTGCTGAGGCGGATGCCAACAATTCAGACCTTAAAGTTGCCGGTCTGCGGGTGATTGAGGCGCGGGCTCAGTTGGGTATTGCCCAGAGCGGGCGTTACCCACAACTGCAGCAAGCCAGCGCCGACAGTCTGTACTTCAACCGTAATCAATCCGGCGGGAGTAATCCGCAAAACAGTCATTTCTGGCAATACAGTGCGGGGTTCGACATGGGTTGGGAGCTGGACTTCTGGGGGCGTTTCAGTCGCGCCATTGAATCATCCGATGCCAGTTACTTCGCCGCCCAGGCCAATCTCGAAGACGGGCTGGTTCTGCTACGCGCCCAACTGGCCAGTACTTACTTTTCGCTGCGTACCACCGAAGCACGTTTGCGTGTGGCTAAGGAAAACGCCAAACAGCAAAAACGTAACTTCGAGATAACCGAGAGGCTATTCAAGAGCGGCCAGAATGCAGAGCTCGACCTGCAACAAGCCAGAACTCAATACCTGGGCACCCTCAGTACCATCCCCAACTTCGAGGATCAGATTCTGCGTACCCGTAACTCGTTGTCCGTATTGATTGGACGGCCGCCCGGCGCGCTACCGCAACTGGTCGAAAATGAAGGATGGATTCCGCTGGTGGACCGTGCAGTGCTGCAGGATGTACCGGCTAATCTGCTGCTGCGCAGGCCCGACGTGCGTGCAGCCGAGCTCAATGTCGCGGCTCAGTCGGCCCTGATCGGTGTGGCCGAAACCGATTTCTATCCGTCGCTGACCTTGCTGGGCAGCATCGTTTGGACGACTGATACGCTCAATGGCACGCCCAGGAGTCTGGACCTGATCGGTGGCCCGAGTCTGCGCTGGAATCTGTTCGACCATGGCCAGATCAGTAACAACGTGCGCGTGCAGGATGCGCGGTTGCAGCAACTGATCGAAGGGTACCGCGAAAAGGTGCGCCAAGCTGCACGCGAGGCAGATGACGCAGCTAATGGACTGATCAAGTCCCTGGAGCGCGAAGCCATCCTGCGTGAGGCCGAAGTCGCCGCCAAGCGCTCGCTGGTGCTGGCCAACGCCCTGTATCGGGAAGGGTATTCGGACTTCCAGCGGGTGCTCGACTCGCAACGCGCGCTGCTAGAGCAACAGGACAATTACCTGGTCAGCCGCAGCAATGCCGTCAGCAATGTGATTGCCCTATACAAAGCGCTGGGCGGCGGTTGGTACAGCGTCCGACCGAAAGTTGATCCGGCCACCCGCCAGCAAATGGAAGAGCGCTCGGACTGGGGCAATTTGCTGGATGAGCCTTCAGCAGCGGAACCCAAAAAGGTCAACAATCATGAGTGAAGTCGCGCAGTCCTCCCCCGATGCCTCTTCCCCCGAGGCGGCAGAACCGCCAGCTGAACCCGCGCCAAAAGGCATCAAGTGGGTACTGATCTTAATCACACTGAGTCTGGCCTGGTACTTGTTGGCTGACCGCTTTACGCCTTATACGCAACAGGCTCGAGTAGGTGCCTTTGTGATTCCGGTGGCTGCGGAAGTGGCTGGCCGAGTCATCCGCGTCAACGTGCGGAACAATCAGGACGTCAAGGCAGGAGACGTGCTGTTCGAAGTGGATCCTCAGCCATATCAGATTGCCGTCGACCGTGCGCGTGCAGATCTTGAGTCCACCCGTCGACAGATCGGTGCCAGCACCGCCGGCATAGCCGCGGCTCAAGCCAATTTGCGAGCGGCCCAGGCGAATGAACTCAAGGCGCAGCAGGATAACCAGCGGCTCGAGGGTTTGTACCGCGAAGACCCAGGCACCATTTCCGTACGCTTGCTCGAAGTATCTCGTGCCAACTACCAACAAGCGGTCAGCCAGGTTGCCGCCGCCCGTGCCGAGGTCCAGCGCGCGCGCGAGCAAGAGGGCGGCAGTGCGGAAAACAACGCTTTGCTGCGCAGCGCCGCCACCGCGTTGTCGAAAGCTGAACTCGATCAGGCTAATACACAGATTCGCGCACGTTCGGCAGGGTTAATAACCGATCTACGCACCGACGCGGGGCAGTTCGCGGCCATCGGCAGCCCAGTCATGACCCTGATCGCCATCCATGATGTATGGATCAGCGCAGACATGACCGAAAACAACCTCGGTCTGGTCAAGCCCCAGACACCGGTTGCGATCGTTCTGGATGCATTGCCAGGCGAAGTGTTCGACGGGCGTGTCCGCAGTGTCGGCTACGGCGTCAGCGTGGGGCCGACGACGGCGCCCGGTACATTGCCAACTGTGCAGAACAGCCGGGATTGGCTTCGTCCGGCACAGCGTTTTCCGGTGATCATCGAATTTTCCGAGGATTCAATGGCCAGGCTGCGTGACACTCGCGCGATACGTGCCGGTGGCCAAGCCGAGGTCATGGCTTTCCCCTCTCAAAGCAACCCGCTGAACCCACTGGGCCGCTTATTTCTGAGACTGATGAGTTGGCTGTCTTATGTCTACTAAGCGGACGCCGAGGACTCAGCGGGCGTTACGCCTGGCTACAGGCACCGCGCTGTGCCTTGCGATCAGCTTCGGCGTGGCCTTGCCGATTCCCTTTATCGCGCCCGTGCTTGCGGTACTTTTGATCGCCACCCTCAATCGTCCGTTGCAACTCAAGGCTGGACTGACACTTGCACTGGCAGCGATGTTGACCACCGGTGTAGGTCTATTGCTTATCCCAATCCTGCGCTACTACCCGTTCAGCGGCATTCTCCTGGTCGGCGTGAGCCTGTTCCTGGTTTTTCGACTGGGTCTGCGTGGTGGCAATAACCTGATCGTCACGTTTCTGGTGATCGGGCTGACCATGATCTCCTCAGCTGGCTTCGTCGATTTTGACTTGGCGATGATGATCATCGGTGCATTAGTTAAAGGCTTGATCCTCGCCGTCATGGTGCTGGCGATAAGTCATTGGCTGTTTCCCGAGTCAGCCCATACGCCGTCACCACCCGCGGCCCCGACCCTGCGAGCGGAAGACGTCGACAGGGTTGCGCTGCGCGCTGCGCTGATTGTATTACCGGCGTTTCTGGTGGCCCTGATTGATCCGGCCGGTTACCTGCCCATTGTCTTGAAAGCGGTCAGCCTGGGTCAGCAGAGTTCCGCAACGACGTCGCGTAATGCCGCACGCGAATTGCTTGGCTCGACCTTGTTGGGAGGCCTGCTGGCGGTGTTGTTCTGGTGTGCACTCAGCCTCTTTGTACACCTATGGATGTTCTTCCTTTGGATGCTGCTGTTCGGTCTCGCGCTGGCGTGCAAGCTATATGGACTAAGCCCCACACGCTTAAGCCCGGGGTTCTGGCTCAACAGCTTGATCACGCTGATTATTCTGCTGGGCCAGTCGGTTCAAGACAGTATTGCAGGCAAGGATGTCTACACAGCGTTTGCCGTACGCATGGGACTGTTCATTCTCGTGACGCTGTATGCCTGCCTGATGGTTCATATTCTGGATCAGCGACAACCAAGACAAGCTCAGGAATTAATCTGATTGGATAAAACGCCTCATGGTCGCTACTTTTCTGAGCCAGCGAATCGCAGTTCCTCAGATGTTGGCCGAGGCCAAGCGGCGATTGGATTCAGAGTCCCGCGATTAGTAAAGCTTCAGCCAGCCTGGCGTTACCTTGCGCAGTTGCCGCAGACTGGTTGCATCGATAGCAGCGTAGAAGCTCGTCCAAGAACCTCTCTTCGTTTCGTAAAGTGGCAACCAGACTCAAGCGTGTCTATTGTTTTTGGCGACAGATTGCTATCGGAGGCATGGACATGAGTCAGAGCATCTCGCCCACAGCTTCAGCTGTGGGGAACACGGGCATGGTAGCCACGACCTTATGGGGTTCGGACAACATCGGCGGTATCACGGTCGATCCGGACGGGGGTATCTGGCTTGGCGCTTACAGTCGCCTGGGGCTGGGAGGCGAAGAGGATTCAGGCTTCACCGGCAGTCTGGTCCGGTTCAATGCCAACGGTAGCCTGGACCGCAACTACAGTGGAGACGGTAAATCCCTCCTGCCTGTGTCGCTCGATATCGAGGACGGCGGTAATGCTGCGGTGCAGCCGGGAGGAGGCTATCTGGTGGCGCAATACGTGAAAGTAGGCGACGCCTGGGTGTCGGGCCTAACGCGTACCTTGGCTGACGGCAGCCTCGATACGAGTTTCGGGAACGGCGGCACCGCGACAGTGCCTTTCTACTGGAACGAATCTCTAGGCCAACAAGCATCGTTTTCCGTGCAACGCGACGGCAGTTTTTTCGCGAGCGCTGCGTATCCCTCTGGGGAGATCTATATCGCCCGCTTCGACGCGACAGGGGCCTTGGTCTCGTCTTTCGCAGAGGCTGGGGTCCTGCACCTACCCGCGTCCGTCGGCATTCAACCCAGCGGCACGATCGACGTTTCGCTGCAGGGGGACGGGAAGGTATTGGTCACGGGGCGAGATACGCTGACCCGCCTCAACCAGGACGGTACCCTGGATAGCAGCTTTGCCAACGGCGGCAGCCTGGCCCTGGATGTTCACGCAGACGCCCTCGTCATCCAGGATGACGGCAAAATCCTGCTGGCGGGCGCCTCGGGCGGCGTGGCGAGCGTCATTCGACTCAACGCCGACGGCTCCCTCGACAGCGATTTCGGTGATCAGGGTCGGGTAAGTTGGGGCTCGCAAAGCGCGCCTTTCGCCGTAGCCGACATGATCGTGCTGGCCGACGGCAAGCTGTTGATCGGCGCAATGCAAGGCACGAGCGCGGACGGCTATCTGGCGGCCTTGGTTCAGTTGAACCCCGACGGTAGCCTGGACCACAGCTTTGGCAATCCCGACGACGGCTATTACCACCTTGACGGTGGCCGCGATGATGACTTCTTGCTGGGTACCGCCTCGTTCGACGATGCGATCGTTGGCGGGGCCGGTAACGATCTGCTCGATGGCCAGCAAGGTCGCGACCTGCTGACGGGCGGTGCCGGGGCCGATACGTTCCGTTACGAGTCAGTCTCAGATAGCTACCGAACCGTAACCACGGCCCATAGCGACCGAATCACCGACTTCGACCCCAACACCGATACGATCGACCTCTCGTCCATGGGCTTGCTCGGCCTGGGCAATGGACATGACGGAACGCTGGCGATACGAGTCAATGAAAGCGGGACGCGGACTTACCTCAAAAGTTTCGATGCCAACGCGGATGGGGAACGCTTCGAATTGGTCTTCGACGGTGACTTGGGCCAAACGCTGAATGAAACCAACCTCCTGTTCCAGCAAGCCAGTTTGATGGGCACCGAAGAGGCTGATCGTTTACAAGGCAACGCTCGAGGCGAAATCATCGAAGGGTTGGCGGGCGATGATCGCCTTTATGGAGCGTTAGGGAATGATGTATTGGTTGGCGGAGAGGGTCGGGACCTATTGGTGGGTGGCGGTAACAACGATGTGTTCCGCTTCGACGCACTGAGCGACAGCTACCGTACCGCCACTGAAAACCACACTGATCGCCTGATTGACTATACCGCGGGTGAAGACACTATCGATTTGTCCGCCTTGGGCTTTACCCGGCTGGGGAATGGTTACAACGGCACGTTGGACGTGGTGGTCAATGAAGCCAAGAACCTGACTTACTTGAAAAGCTACGAAGCCGACGCCAATGGGGCTCGATTCGAGTTGAGCTTGGCAGGGGACCACTCCGGTTACCGTAACCTGGACATCATCTTCGCCGAGCCCTCGGGGGATGAGGTCTTTCAATTGATCGGAGTGGCTGACCTCTGGGTGTAGAACGCAAACCTGGTTATTCCTTGCCTTTGGCAGCTTGCTGAGCGGTCTAGAGTACTATGTCGCTCGCCTGCTGCCACAATGCGCCCCCTTTGCATGTGGTCGTCGACGGAGGCAATTGCCTCTGCGAGAACAAAAGTCCCCGTTGAGGCAGAGCTTCAGTCTTTTCAATTTTGGACGGTCATCGGATTAAGAATTCAGCGCTCCACCTTTCAGTTTCGGTCATCAGCGTTCACTACCGGGAATTTTCTCTCAGCTTCAGGTTGAACACCCTTCGCCTGCCACTTGGGCAAAAGACACAGTTTTCGGTGTCACGTCCCCAATGACCGTGTTTGGACTGACCCACAGTTGAAGCACCCCAGCCTTCGCCTTGGTTTCCGCTCCCTCCCATTTAGTGCACTTGGGAAATTTGCCCAGTGGGGTTTTGAGTGCGATCGATATATTCCTCGCAATAAACTGATCTTGATCGAAAAAATATCGAATTTCCGTGTCTGCGGGAGCCTGTGTCGCATCCGTTGAATACACTGCATGTGTTCTGAACTGCGGTCCAAAGTAGCGAATGAACATTGTTTCAAGTGCTGCCACGGTAGTCTGATTATCCGAGTCGGTCAGCTGAATGAACAGTCCAACATTCAGCAAGGGGCCTATGGAGTCAGGAGTTTTGTCCACAGGCGTCAGCGTTTTCTCAGAACAGGTATCAATCTTGGCAAGCTGTTCAGGGCTGTATAGAAGTAAATTTCTTTTTACGACGTTGCAGGTAGCTCTGTCGTCATCGATAGCGACACCTAAGGTTGCCAGCGCCAAGACTGTATCAGCCAGCTTGATCATCACAGTATCCGACATTGGAGCGTTTCGCTGTTGCCCTGCGACGGTATCGTTTGCAACTTGTGTGATGGTGGCAGCCCCTGTTGCCTTAGAGGTATTTAATAGCGCTTGATAATATGCCTCCTGTCTAGCCTGATTGGCCGCCGCAAACTCTGAATTCCTCTTAGCCTCCACGCATGCAGCTAGTTTTATGCTGTCGGTTATTGACTCACAGCTTTTGGTTTTACCATCGGTTGCAAGTGGCGCGTCTTCGAGCAGCATGTGATACGTTTGAGCTGCTTTTGTTGATATCTCTTTCTGGGTGTCCGCTTGCGCTTTCGCAGTTTCGAGAGCCTTAACGGTAGAGCTATCGGTGGTTGCGCTTGCCGCGCCTGCATTGACTATCACCGTATTCTGAGCTTGGGCAACACCCGTCAACTGTTCAATGGCGAGTACACTGACCATCATTCGTTGGTCTCGGGCTGCCTGAATTATCATTTCGTCTTGATCGATTGATCCGCTCAAATAACGTTCGCAGGTTCGATACATCGACATGGCTAGCAAATTCACTGTCTGCGATCGGCGAATGGATGCGCCACTTTCGCTGAGGGCTTGAGCGAGTTTTACAGAAATGTCTTTGGTATCAGCCCCTAAGCCATAGCCCGCCTGACCTGAGAGGCTAGAACTGATGACTGAAAAAATGTCAGGCATGTATTCCGCACACACGCGCAATCTATTATTTGAATAGGCACTTAAGATGGTTCGTTGCTTAGCGTCGATGGACACATAATCGACGTCGTAGCCTGGACCGCTGGCCAAGCCTCGTTGTCGGTGAATAGAGTTAAGGTTTGCACAACTTACGCATAAGAGAAGTAACCCCAGCATTATGGCAATCGACTTGCTCATCATCTCTCCGAAATCCATCTCTGATCAGATCTGCCGAAGCCACTTTTGGCGATTTTTTGAAATGCTTGGTTCTTCTGTATAGCGCAGCAGGTACCAATTGCCAGAAATTCCCGATTTCTTAGCCATGGTCAGCCACCCTTGGCTACACGTGACTGAGTCAGGCGGATGTTCCAGTCGCCTCCATGCGTTCGTCGACACTCCTCCTCCGAGTCCAAATGGACATTATGGTCTGAAGGAATCAGGTCGATGTTGGCCTCATTAAATGCGATGGTCATCAACTCAAAGATGCGTACTTTGGCGTCGATCTGGGCAAGCTGTCTGTCGGCCAGGGTTTCGAATACCCAGATTACCTTCAAGGTTTCAGCCCACGCGTTCAGGTCGGCGGTGTGGGTGAGCCAGGTAAAGCCTTTGATCTCACCTTTTGCGGTTTCGCAGGCTTCGGTGAGTTCCGTTATCAACCGCCGTTCGATTCGCGCCAGTTCACGTTTCCCTAGAGGCATTGCGGGTTCCTTTCGAGGCGATGGTGGGGGAGGCGCTGAGTCAGGCCGATCGAAACTCGACCGTCAGATGGCTGACTTCGTGAACCGGCTTGAGGCGTTCACGAATGCTGTCGGCGCTCGCAGTGGCGTTACCAACGACGCTGACGATGGCCGCATGGGCTTGTGGTCCAACCCGCCAGACGTGCAAGTCTGTGAGGGTGGCATCCCCCGGCGTTTCAACCCGTTCGCGGATTTCCTCGGCGATGGGCACATCTGTCTGATCCAACAGTACACCGGCGGTGACCCTCATCAACGTCCATGCCCAACGCGCAATAACGATGGCGCCGACAATGCCCATGACCGGGTCCAGCCACACCCAACCGAGATAGCGGCCGGCGAGCAGTGCCACAATGGCCAGAACCGAAGTCAGCGCGTCCGCGATGACGTGGGCGTAGGCGGACTTCAGGTTGTTGTCGTTCCCGTGGTGGGCATGGCCATGATCCTCATGATCGTGCCCATGAGGGTGTCCGTGACCCAGCAGCAGGGCGCTGACAATGTTGACGATCAAACCGGCAATAGCGATGAGCGTAGCCGTGCCGAACTGAACGTCCGTTGGCTGCAAGAGGCGCATGACAGACTCAACGCCAATTCCCAGGGAAACCATACCGAGAATCAGTGCCGATGCGAACCCGCCCAAGTCTCCAACCTTGCCGGTACCGAAACTGTAGCGCTGGCTGCAAGCGTGGCGTTTTGCGTATCCATACGCGAACGCCGCGATGCCCAATGCGCCGGCATGGGTTGCCATGTGAAAACCATCTGCCAGTAACGCCATTGAGCCGGTGATATAGCCGGCGGTGATCTCGCCAACCATCATCACCATGGTCAGTGCCACTACCCAAAGCGTGCGCTTGGCGTTTTCGTCGTGCCCTGAGCCAAGGAACACGTGGTCATGTGTGTGGTTGATGTGAGTGCTGTTCATGAGCCTGTACCTGGATGGGTTCACTTGGAGTAACGACGAATGGCTTCAAGCAGTTCTTCGACGGCCTTTACCTTTGGCAACGAAAGCCTTCAGCTGCCGCCGAGACAATCCGAGGGCAACCCTCCCTGAAGCATAGGTACTCCACCCGCCACCGGCAGCCCCGACTCGCTAATAACCAATAGTGAATTAAGCTATGAGGGCTGACCGCCTCCCGGCTCAAGTCGCTTTCAGGACACGTTAAGTCGTCTGTGTGCAACCGCCGCCCCCCGGGAGTGGCAAGCTGTAACGATGCCCCGGACCTGGTGCGCCTAGACACTTGGCCGGAGAGCGAGAATGGTGACTGGATCAACCACGCGTCCGTGACGTGGCCCGGCACCGCAGCCAAGACTCCGGACGGCTGCCGCATTGCGGCGGTGTCGTTCGAGATGCCGAGGTACGTTTATGCCTGATGAGACGCTTCACCTGCCTCTGATTCATAGCGTGTTGCAGCGCGAAAAGGACACCCCCGGTGCCTTGCTGCCGATTCTCCACGCGATCCAGGAAGGTTGCGGGTACGTCCCCGACGCCGCCGTCCCGGAAATTGCCCATGCCCTGAACCTCAGCCAGGCTGAAGTGCGCGGGGTCATCAGCTTCTACCACGATTTCCGTACCTCGCCGCCAGCGCGCCACACGCTACGTCTGTGCCGGGCCGAGTCCTGCCAGAGTATGGGGGCCGAAGGCCTGGCTGCACAATTGCGTGAGCAACTGGCGCTGGATGACCACGGCACCAGTGCCGATGGCAGCATCAGCCTGCGTCCGGTCTATTGCCTGGGCGCCTGCGTCTGTTCACCTGCGCTGGAACTGGACGGTGAGCTGCATGCACGGTTAACCCCCGAGCGCTTGCGCGAGCTGGTCAAGGGTTGTCTGGAGGAGGGCGCATGCTGAAGCTCTGCATCCCCCGTGATTCAGTGGCCCGTGCCGTGGGCGCGGACAAGGTCGCAGCGGCGCTGGCGAGTGAAGCTGAGCGTCGACAACTACCATTTGAGCTGCGCCGCACCAGTTCACGCGGCCTTTATTGGCTGGAGCCGATGCTGGAGCTTGATACCGACCAAGGCCGGCTCGGTTTTGGCCCTGTGACGCCGCAAGACGTGCCCAGCCTGCTGGATGCGCTGGCAGGCGATCCTGGCAGCCATCCATTGGCCTTGGGCCTGGTTGAGCAGATCCCCTATCTCAAAAGCCAGCAGCGTCTGCTGTTTGCGCGCGCCGGCATCACCCAACCGCTGTCCCTGGACGATTACCGTGCCCAGGGCGGTTTCCTTGGGCTGGCCCGGGCGATTCGGATGGACGGCGCAGAGGTGGTCGCCAGCGTGCTCGATTCCGGCTTGCGTGGTCGCGGTGGCGCGGCGTTTCCGGCGGGCATCAAGTGGCGCACTGTGCGCGACGCGGTAGGGGCGCAGAAGTACGTGGTGTGTAACGCCGATGAGGGCGACTCCGGTACTTTTGCCGACCGCATGCTGATGGAAGGCGATCCGTTCCTTTTGATCGAAGGCATGATCATCGCCGGGATCGCCGTCGGCGCGACCATGGGCTACATCTACGTACGTTCGGAGTATCCGGACGCTATCAGCACCCTGAACGATGCGCTGCGCATCGCCCGTGACGCCGGGTATCTGGGCACGAACGTGAGCGGCAGCGGCCGTGAGTTCGACATTGACGTTCGGGTGGGGGCCGGCGCCTACATTTGCGGCGAGGAAACGGCACTGCTCGAATCCCTCGAGGGCAAGCGCGGCACGGTCCGTGCCAAACCACCGCTGCCCGCCATCCAAGGCCTGTTCGGGCTGCCGACGCTGGTCCACAACGTGGTGACCCTGGCCTCGGTGCCCGTAATCCTGGAGAAGGGCGCGCAGTTTTATCGCGACTTCGGCATGGGCCGGTCCTTGGGCACGATGCCGTTTCAACTGGCCGGCAATGTGCGCCAGGGCGGCCTGGTGGAGCGCGCCTTCGGCCTGAGCCTGCGTGAACTGGTGGAAGGTTATGGTGGCGGTACTGCCAGTGGTCGACCGCTGAAGGCCGCGCAAGTGGGCGGGCCGCTGGGTGCCTGGGTGCCGCCTTCACAGTTTGATACGCCGTTGGACTACGAAGCATTCGCCGCCATGGGCGCCATGCTCGGCCACGGTGGCGTGGTGGTTGCCGATGACACGCTGGACATGGCCCACATGGCCCGTTTTGCCTTGCAGTTCTGCGCCGAGGAATCCTGCGGCAAGTGCACGCCGTGCCGGATTGGTTCCACCCGTGGCGTGGAAGTGGTGGACCGCTTGATCGCCAGCACCGATGCGGCTACACGCCAGGAGCAGGCACTGCTGTTGCACGATCTGTGCGACACCATGCAGTACGGCTCGCTCTGCGCCCTGGGGGGAATGACGTCCTTTCCCGTCGGCAGCGCCCTCAAGCATTTTCCCGCCGACTTCGGTCTGGCGACCACGGAGGCCGACCAATGATCACTATTTTCGACCCCAGCAGCGATATCGACCTCGGCACCCCGGCGCGTGAAAGCGACGTGCAGGTCAGCCTGACCATTGACGGACGCGAAATCAGCGTCGCCTCCGGCACCTCGGTCATGCGCGCGGCGGCCATGCTTGGCACGACCATCCCGAAACTCTGCGCCACTGACAGCCTGGAAGCCTTCGGCTCCTGCCGCATGTGCCTGGTGGAGATCGACGGCATGCGCGGCTATCCGGCGTCCTGCACCACGCCGGTCACCGAGGGCATGGTGGTACGTACCCAGACCTCCAAACTGGCCGACCTGCGACGCAACGTGATGGAAATGTACATTTCCGATCACCCGCTGGACTGCCTGACGTGTGCAGCCAACGGCAATTGCGAGTTGCAGACGGTGGCGGGGCAGGTCGGCCTGCGCGAGGTGCGCTACGGCTACGAAGGCGCCAATCACCTGGCCGAAGCCAAGGACGTCTCCAACCCTTATTTCGAATACGACCCGAGCAAGTGCATCGTCTGCAACCGCTGTGTGCGCGCCTGTGAGGAAATCCAGGGCACCTTTGCCCTGACGATCACCGGACGCGGCTTTGATTCCCGCGTGGCGGCAGCCGGCGGTGACAACTTCCTCGACTCCGAATGCGTCTCCTGCGGCGCCTGTGTTCAGGCCTGCCCGACGGCGACCCTGATCGACAAGAGCGTTGTGGAGATCGGCCAGCCGGAGCGCAGCGTCATCACCACCTGCGCCTATTGCGGGGTGGGTTGCTCCTTCCGCGCTGAAATGAAGGGCGAGCAACTGGTGCGCATGGTCCCGGACAAGAACGGCCAGGCCAACCATGGCCACTCCTGCGTCAAGGGCCGCTTCGCCTGGGGTTACGCGACTCACCCGGACCGCATCACCAAGCCGATGATCCGCAAGCACATCAGCGACCCGTGGCAAGAGGTCAGTTGGGAAGAGGCGGTCACCTACGCGGCCAGCGAATTGCGCCGCATCCAGCTCAAGTACGGGCGCGACTCCATCGGTGGCATCACCTCCAGCCGCTGCACCAACGAAGAAACCTACCTGGTGCAGAAACTGGTGCGCACCGCGTTCGGCAACAACAACGTCGACACCTGCGCCAGGGTCTGCCATTCGCCCACCGGTTATGGCCTCAAGCAGACCTTGGGCGAATCCGCCGGCACCCAGAATTTCGACTCGGTGATGAAGGCCGACGTGATCCTGGTGATGGGCGCTAACCCCACTGACGCTCACCCGGTCTTCGGTTCCCAGCTCAAACGTCGTCTGCGCCAGGGCGCGCGGCTGATCGTCATCGATCCGCGTCGTATCGACCTGGTGGATTCACCCCATGCCCGTGCCGACCTGCACTTGCAATTGCGTCCGGGCACCAACGTGGCGATGCTCAATGCGCTGGCCCATGTGATTGTCACAGAAGGCCTGGTTGATCAGGGGTTTGTCGAACAACGCTGTGAGCCTGCGGACTTCAACCGCTGGCGCGATTTCGTCAGCCTGCCGGAGAACTCCCCCGAAGTTCTGGGCCCTGTTTGTGGCGTGCCCGCCGACCAGATCCGCGCCGCCGCGCGGCTTTACGCCAGCGTTGACAACGCGGCGATCTACTACGGACTCGGCGTCACCGAACACAGTCAGGGCAGCACCTCGGTGATGGGCATCGCCAACCTGGCCATGGTCACCGGCAACATCGGTCGCGAGGGTGTCGGGGTGAACCCGCTGCGTGGGCAGAACAACGTCCAGGGTTCCTGCGACATGGGCTCTTTCCCCCACGAGCTGCCCGGCTATCGGCACATTTCCAACGAGACGGTGCGCGCCCAGTTCGAACAGGCCTGGAACGTGACGCTGCAACCCGATCCGGGGTTGCGCATCCCCAACATGTTCGAAGCGGCTCTGGATGGGACCTTCAAGGCGCTTTACTGCCAGGGCGAGGATATCGCCCAGAGCGACCCGAACACCCAGCACGTCACTGCGGCGCTGTCAGCCATGGAATGCGTGGTGGTGCAGGATATCTTCCTCAACGAGACGGCCAAGTTTGCCCACGTGTTCCTGCCGGGCAGCTCGTTCCTTGAGAAGGACGGCACCTTCACCAACGCTGAACGCCGCATCTCTCGGGTGCGCAAGGTGATGGAACCGCTGGCCGGCAAGGCCGACTGGGAAGCCACCGTGGCCCTGGCCGATGCCTTGGGCTACAAGATGCATTACAGCCATCCCTCGCAGATCATGGACGAAATCGCTCGCCTGACACCGACTTTCAGTCGCGTCAGCTACGCCGAACTGGAGCGTCACGGTAGCCTGCAATGGCCGTGCAACGATGCCGCGCCCGACGGCACGCCGACCATGCACATCGATCAGTTCGTGCGGGGCAAGGGGCGCTTCATGCTCACCGGCTATGTACCCACCGAGGAGAAGGTCAACAGCCGCTATCCGTTGCTGCTGACCACCGGACGCATCCTCAGTCAGTACAACGTCGGCGCCCAGACCCGACGCACCGACAACGTGGCCTGGCATGAGGAGGACCGCCTGGAGATCCACCCGACCGACGCCGAGAACCGCGGCATCGCCGAGGACGACTGGGTCGGCATCGGCAGCCGTGCCGGGCAGACGGTGCTGCGTGCGAAAGTCACCGAGCGGGTGGCGCCGGGCGTGGTCTACACCACCTTCCACTTCCCTGAATCGGGTGCCAACGTCATCACCACCGACAACTCCGACTGGGCCACCAACTGCCCGGAATACAAAGTGACGGCGGTCGAGATCGTGCGGGTCAGCCAGCCTTCCGAATGGCAGAAGCGCTACCAGGCCTTCAGTGATGAACAGGGACGTCTGCTCAAAGAGCGTCGCCATGCCGAGAAAGCCGAGGTGCGCCGATGAGTTCCGAAAGCCTGATCAAGATGGCCAACCAGATCGCGCAGTACTTCGCCAGTGAGCCGGATCACGCGCTGGCAGTGAATGGGGTGCGTCAACACATGAAGAGCTTCTGGACCCCGGCCATGCGTCGCCAGTTGAGTGCCTGGCAAACCGAGCATCCGGGTGCGGTCCTGCATCCTCTGGTGGTGGCGGCATTGACGGAAACGGAAGGGGTTGCTTAACGATTGCTGCGAGGGCAGGGGGATATCCTTGGCAGATAACCCCCTCGCTCTCAAGGCATTGGTGAGTCGCCCTGATCCGTCCTGCGGCTGCTGACTTCCGCCGGTACGTCATCCCCGGCCATGCGTTTGCGAAACAACGCGGCCCGGGCCAGCAACAGGGTGGTCACCGGTACCGTGATGGACAGCAGGATCGGTATCAGCCAGGCATGCAGCACCGGGCCGGATTTGAGCGCTGAAAAATAGATGATCGAGGCCAGCGCCACGCACCAGGCGCCCAGTGTCGAAGCCAGGGCCGGCGGGTGCATGCGTTGGAAATAATCCTTCAAACGCACCAGGCCGATCGCTCCGGCCAGGGCGAACAGGCTGCTGAGCACCAGCAGGATGGCCACGGGAATTTCGACCCACATCGACAGTTCGCCGCTCATTCAATCACCTCGCCGCGCAACAGGAACTTGGCCAGGGCGAACGAGCCGACAAAGCCGAACAGGGCGATCATCAGCGCCGCCTCGAAATAGGTGTCACTGGCGTAACGAATGCCCAGCACCAGCATCATCAGCATCGCCACGATGTACAGATAGTCCAGGGCCAGTACCCGGTCTTGCGCCGACGGCCCCTTGAACAGACGCAGCAAGGTCAGCACCATCGTCAGGGAGAACAGGAACAGGCTCAACAGGATCGCGTTGGACAGCAATGGGCTCATTCGAAAATCTCCATCAGCGGCCGCTCGAAGGTGGTCTTGAAGTGCGTAATGAATGCCGCTTCGTCTTCCAGATCGAACACGTGCAGCAGCAGGACGCTGCGATCCAGGGCCAGTTCCGACCATACCGTTCCGGGAATCACCGTGGTGATCATCGACAGCGCCGCCAGGCCATTGGCATCGTGCAGGTCCAGCGGCACCTTGATGAACCTCGAGCGAGGTGGGCGGTGTCCTGCGTTCATCACACTCCAGGCCACGGCCAGATTGGACACCACCACCTCGCGACCCACCAGCAGGAACAACCGCAGCACCGCCCAAGGCCGCCGAATATGGATGGGCCTGGGGCGCAACGGGCGCATCAGCAAAGGTGCCAGCACGCCCAGTGCCGCTCCCAGCAGCAGATGCCCTGCGCTGAGGGACAGGTTCAACAGCAGCCAGAGCAACCAGAGTGCCAGGGACAACCACGGAGCAGGAAACAAACGTTTCATGGTTGCACCTCTGTCAGCGCGCTATCGGCTTTCGGGCCGGGGACGGCGCGGGTACCGAGCACCGACATCACATAATGTTCGGGGTTGTTCAGCCCGGCGGCCGCCTCCTGGGTGTAGCGCAGCAGTGGCTCGGCCTTGAAGGTCAGCGCGATGCCCAACCCCAGCAGCACGATGATCGGCAGGCATTCGGAAGGTCGCAACAAGGGTGACGGTCGTTCTTGCGGCGTCCAGAAGCGCTGGATACCCAGGCGCGAGAAAGCGATCAACGACGCCAGCCCCGACAGGATCAACAACGCCAACAAGCCCCACGCCTGGTTCGACACCGGTTCCACACTTTCCCCAAGCCCCTGAGGATTGAGCAACGCGCTCATGAGCCCCAGTTTGCCGATGAACCCCGAAAGCGGCGGCATGCCCACCACCAACAGCGTGCAGGCGATGAAACTCAAGCCGAGGAAGGCCATGGTCCAGGGAATGACTTGCCCGATGACGGCTTTCTGTTCGTCATCGAGGTTGATGCCCTTGGGCGGTTGCAGGGATTCAAGTGGCCGAGGCAGGACATCGAGATCGTCCTCCAGCGACGGTTCATTGGCCGAGCGCGAGCGTTCGATCAGCTCGGCCAGCAAGAACAACGCACAGAGTGCCAGGGTCGAGCTCACCAGATAAAACAGCGCCGCACCCACCAGGTTTGGCTGGGCAAAGCCGATGGCCGACAACAGGATCCCGGCGGACACCAGGATACTCAGGCTGGCCATGCGCTCCAGGCGCTGGGCCGCAAGAATGGCGATGGCGGCACAGACGATCGTCGCCATGCCACCGTAGATCAGCCAGTCGCCGCCGAAATACGCCGAGGCGCCGGCCTGACCGGAGAACAGCAACGTCCACAGGCGCAGGATCGTGTAGACGCCCACCTTGGTCATGATCGCGAACAGGGCCGCCACCGGCGCACTGGCGGCGCTGTAAGCCGGCACCAGCCAGAAGTTCAGCGGCCACATGCCGGCCTTGGCCAGGAACGCCACCGCCAGGATGCCTGCCCCGGCGTGCAGCAAGCCCCGGTCGGCTTCCGGCACCAGGGGCACCTTCAACGCCAGGTCAGCCATGTTCAACGTGCCGGTGACGCCATAGATCAACGCCGCGCCGATCAGGAACAGCGAGGAGGCCAGCAGGTTGATGGAAATGTAGTGCAACCCCGACGACACCCGCGCCCGGCCCGAGCCGTGCAGCATCAAACCGTAGGAAGCGGCCAGCAGCACCTCGAAGAACACAAACAGGTTGAACAGATCCGCCGTGAGGAAGGCCCCATAAAGGCCCATCAACTGGATCTGGAACAGCGCATGGAAACTCGCGCCGGCGCGATCCCAACGGGCTGTGGCGAACAGCAAGGCACTGACGCCGATTATCCCGGTCAACACCAGCATCAGCGCCGACAGGCGATCGACCACCAATACAATGCCGAACGGCGCCTGCCAGTTGCCTGGCAGGTACACGCCGATGGAGGCGGGCAGGGCCTGGCCCTGGGTCCAGTACAGCAACAGCATGGCGATACCCAGGCCCAGCAGGCTGGAAAACAGGTTGATCCGGGCTTTGAGCGGACGATGTTTTTCGCCCAGCATGAGCATCAACGTAGCGGTCAACAGTGGCAGCAGGATCGGCGCGGCGATCAAATGAGGCGTCAACATCATTCCTTGGGCTCCCGGCCGTCCACATGGTCGGTGCCGGTCAAGCCCCGGGAGGCCAGCAGGACCACCAGGAACAGCGCGGTCATGGCGAAGCTGATCACAATCGCAGTGAGGACCAGCGCCTGGGGCAGTGGGTCGGTGTAATGCAGCAGATCCTGGGGCACGCCGTCCTTGATGATCGGTTCCTTGCCGATGAACAGGCTGCCCATGCTGAAGATGAACAGGTTGACGCCATAGGACAGCAGGCACAGGCCCATAACCACTTGAAAGGTCCGTGGTCGCAGCACCAGCCAGACCCCGGAGGCGGCCAGTACGCCGATTGCTATTGCGATGACTTCTTCCATCAGGCCGCGCCTCCTGCTACGGGTTGTGCAATGGGTTTGGGATGCAGACCAGGCTTGTGGGCCCGCACCGACTGGTGAGCCAGGGCGGTGAGAATCAACAGGGTCGAGCCGACCACCACGGCATAGACGCCGATGTCGAAGAACAGCGCGCTGGCCAGGTGAATATCGCCCAGCAACGGCAACTCGAAATGCCAGGTGTGGGTGGTCAGGAATGGATAACCCACCGCCATCGCGCCAAGTCCCGTGACCGTGGCGAACAACAGGCCCGTGCCCATCCAGCGCAGCGGACGCAGGCTCATCTGGGCTTCGACCCATTGGGTGCCGGCGACCATGTATTGCAGGATGAACGCCACCGACATCACCAGCCCGGCCACGAAACCGCCACCGGGTTGGTTGTGACCGCGCATGAACAGGTAGAACGACACCACCAGGGAGATCGGCAGCAGCAAACGCACCAGCACCGACGGCACCATCATGAACCCCAGCGCGGTATCACTGGCGTGGCGCGGGTTGACCAGATCGGTGACCACGTCGGGTGCCAGCAGACGCTGTTGGGCCGGGAGCTGCATGCTTTCCTTCGGCGGCCGGAAACGTCGCAGCAGGGCGAAGACCGCCAGGGCAACCGCTACCAGCACGGTGATCTCTCCGAGGGTGTCGAAGCCGCGGAAATCCACCAGCATCACGTTCACCACGTTGCTGCCGCCGCCCTCGGGAAAGGCGCGGCTGAGGTAGAACGATGAGATATCGTTGGGTGTCTGACGGGTCAGCATTGCGTAGGACAGCAGCGCCATGCCGCCACCCACGGCGATGGACAGCAGCAAGTCCCGCAGACGACGGATGCGTGCGCGCCGTTCGCTGTTGGGCCGCGGCGCTGCGTCCTCGATCCGCCGTGGCAGCCAGCGCAGGCCCAGCAGGATCAGCACCGTGGTCACCACTTCCACGGCCAGTTGCGTCAATGCCAGATCGGGGGCCGAGAACCAGACGAAGGTCACGCAGGTCATCAGGCCGCAGACGCTGACCATGGTCACGGCCGCGAGCCGGTGATACTTGGCCTGCCAGGCCGCGCCCAGGGCGCAGGCGATCGCCAGCAGCCACAGGGTTACGAACACGATGGAGCCAGGGATCTTCGGCCGGTCGCCCCACGCCAGCGTGCTGTTGAGCATCGGAATCAACCCGGCCAATACGGCGGCCAGCACCAGCCAGAACAACTGCGCTTGCAGGCGCCGGGTGCTGATCTTGCGTTCCAGCCGTCGGCCCTGACGCATCATCAGCACCAGGCAGCGCTCGAACAGCCGCTTGCCGCTGAATCGGCCTATGAACGGTGGATGCTTGATGTGGCCCAGTTTGAACTGATTACGCAGCAGCAGATAAAGCACGATGCCGCCGGACATCGCCACCAGGCTCATGATCATCGGCGCGTTCAGGCCGTGCCAGATCGCCAGGCTGTACTCGGGCAACGGGCCGCCCACCACCGGCAACGCGGCGGCGGCCAGCAACGAGCCGACCACCTGGGCCGGGAAAATGCCCACCAGCAGACAGGCGAACACCAGCAACTCCACCGGCGCGCGCATCCAGCGTGGCGGTTCATGGGGGGTATGGGGCAGGTCGGTGGCGGGGGGGCCGAAGAACACGTCCACAGTAAAACGCAGGGAGTAGGCGACGCTGAAGGTCCCGGCAATGGTGGCGATGATCGGCAGCGCCAGCTCCACCCAGGCCGTGGCGGAAATGAACACGGTTTCGGCGAAGAACATTTCCTTGGACAGGAACCCGTTGAGTAGCGGCACCCCGGCCATCGCCGCGCTGGCGACCATGGCCAGGGTGGCGGTGAACGGAATCAGCCGCACTAGGCCACTGAGCCGGCGAATATCGCGGGTGCCGCTTTCGTGGTCGATGATCCCGGCGGCCATGAACAGCGAGGCTTTGAAGGTGGCGTGGTTAAGAATATGAAACACCGCCGCCACCGCCGCCAGTGGACTGTTGAGGCCCAGCAACAGGGTGATCAACCCCAGATGGCTGATGGTGGAATAGGCCAGCAGGCCCTTGAGATCGTTCTGAAACATCGCGCAGTAAGCACCGAGCAACAACGTACAGGCGCCGGCGCCGCCGACGATGTAGAACCATTGTTCACTGCCCGACAGCGACGGCCACAACCGCGCCAGCAGGAATACTCCGGCCTTGACCATGGTGGCCGAATGCAGATACGCCGACACCGGAGTGGGCGCGGCCATGGCATGGGGAAGCCAGAAGTGGAAAGGGAACTGTGCGCTTTTGCTCAGCGCGCCAATCAGAATCAGCGTCAGCAGGACGGGGTAGAGGGCGTGGTCACGGATCAGGTTGCCGGCAGCCAGGACCTTGTCCAGGTCATAGCTGCCCACCACATGGCCGAGGATCATCACGCCGGCCAACAGGCACAACCCGCCGGCCCCGGTCACCATCAAGGCCATGTAGGCACCGCGTCGGGCATCGGCGCGGTGGTGCCAATAGCCGATCAGCAGGAATGAGAACAGGCTGGTCAGCTCCCAGAAGAACACCATCTGGATCAGGTTGCCGGAAATCACCAACCCCAGCATGGCGCCCATGAACGCCAGGAAAAATGCAAAAAAACGCGGCACCGGATCGTCCGGCGACATGTAATAGCGGGCGTACAGCGACACCAGCGTGCCGATGCCCAGCACCAGCATTGAAAACAGCCAGGCGAAACCGTCCAGGCGCAGCACGACATTCAGGCCCAGGCTCGGTAACCAGAAATACTCCTCACGGATCACACCGCCGTCGGCGATCTGCGGGTACAGCAAAGCCACCTGAACGGTGCCGACCAAGGCCACAAGGCCTGCCAGCACGGATTCGGCATTACGGGCGTTATGCGGCAGCAGCGCCGCGACACAGCTGCCGATGAAGGGCAAAAGCAATAGAACTATCAGTGACATAGGCTTCTATTCGGCGGGAGTTTGTCAGGGATCATACGTGGCGTGCGTCCGATCACCAACCGCCAGCCTGTCGCAGAATCCTACAAGGTAGGTGGAGTATTCCTATTTTGCGTGTGTAGGAGCTGCCGAAGGCTGCGATCGTTTCAAAGACAGCGACTTCTCAAGGCTTTTTCGATTGCCTCAGCGTTCGCGCTCAAGCACCTCATCCGCCTCGTTGACCGTTTTGCCCCGGGTTTTCAGCTCGCTGACGATCACCGCCGCTACTATCAACACCGCGCCAAACAAGGCAATCGCCGGCAACCGCTCGCCGGCCAGGCGCCCGGCAATCCCGGCCCACACCGGTTCGCCGGCATAGATCAGCGTGGCGCGGGTGGGCGAGACGCTTTTCTGCGCCCAGTTCATCGCCACCTGGATCGCCGCGCTGGCCGCCCCCAGGCCGACGGCGCTGACCAGTAAAAGCCAGGAGAAGTCCGGAATCCTTTCCTGGGTGGGCACCACCATCAAAAATGCCAGCACCGCCGTGCTTGCCAGTTGCACCACGGTGACCCGGCGCACATCGACCTGGCCGGCGTAGGCGCTGATCAGAATGATTTCGGCGGCAATGGCGATGGCGCTGATCAGCGTGGCGATTTCACCGGGGCTGAAATTCAACGACGCCCCGGCCGGACCCGACACCAGCATCAACCCAGTGAAGGCCAGCATGATGCCCAGGCTCGGCATCAAGCCGGGCCGACGGCCCAGCACCAACCACTGCAACAGCGGTACGAATGGCACGTAAAGCGCGGTGATGAACGCTGACTGGCTGCTGGGAATGGTCTGCAGGCCGACGGTCTGCAAGCCATAACCGAGCATGATCGCCACGCCGATGAAGCTCCCGGCCTTGAGTTCGAACAGGGTCAGGTCGCGCAGATGACGCCAGGAGAACAGCGCGACGAACGCTGCGGCGGCGGCAAAACGCAGGCCCACGAAAAACATCGGCCCGCTGACCGTCATGGCGTGCTGCACCAGCAAGAAAGTCCCGCCCCAGATCATGGTGATCAGCACCAGCACGCATTCGGCCTTGCTGAACCTTGAGAAACGGGAGGAAGCTTGAGGGGAGTTCACCGATGCCATGACCTTGCGCGCCACCTGAGGCGGACGCACAATGCGCCCGAAGAAGGTGGGCAGTATAATGCGCAACCCGAGCAGATGAGCAATATAGTGCACAAAGAAAACGGCCAGCGGGCATCCGTCCTGCAACACGTCAGCCAGAACGTCCGCCGCCTGCGCCACGCCGCGCAGCTCAGCCAGACAACCCTGGCCGAACTGTCCGGGGTCAGCCGGCGCATGTTGGTGGCCATCGAGGCCGGCGAAAAGAACGTCAGCCTGACTACCCTTGACCGTGTCGCCGAAGCCCTCGACGTGGCCTTCAGTGACCTGATCCAGGCCCCCGATGCCCGCGACCCGAGTCGCATCAACGAACTGGCCTGGGCCGGTACCATCCCCGGCAGCAAAGCCGTGCTGCTGGCCAAGGCCACGGCCAGCCGCGAAGTCGAACTCTGGGAATGGCGCCTGGAGCCCGGTGAGCGTTACCCATCCGAACCTGATGCCGATGGCTGGAGCGAGCAGCTCTATGTTTTCGAAGGCTGCCTGACCCTGACGCTGGGTAGCGAAGAGCACCAGATAGGCGCCGGAGAGTTTTTCATGTTTGCCAGCAACCAGCCCCATGCCTATCGCAATGAGGGGCCGGTGGCGACGAGATTCGTACGCAACGTGGTGATTTGATTCCTGGAGAGCGACATGCATACAGCGCTGGATCGACCTGTCAGCAGCATCACCCGCGAGGCCGACGTCTTGATCGTCGGCGGTGGCCTGAGCGGAGCCATGCTGGCGGCGCAGCTACTGCGTCTGCCTGGCCGGCGTAGCGTGCTGGTTGTCGAGCCGCGCAGCGAACTGGGTCGGGGCGAGGCCTACAGCGCGGTGGAGCTGGGCCACACCTTGAACGGTAACGCCGCGCGGATGAGCGTCGATCCGGACAACGCCGATGACCTGACCCAATGGCTCGCCGTATTCATCGAGGCCGGTGGCTGGCCCGAGTCGGATCAGCAGCATGTGCCGGTCAGCGAACTGTTCCCGCCCCGGGGAATCTTTGGTTTGTATGTGCAACAGCGTCTGGCTGAAGCCCGGGCGCAGGGTGCCCGCAATGGCTCGGTGGCGGAGCATGTGCGTGGCGAAGCGGTCGATCTGCAGGTCGCGGCTGACACCGTGCTGTTGACGCTGAGCGATGGCCAGACCTTGCGCGGACGTTTCGCGGTGCTCGCCACGGGCATGTTCCCGGCGGCGCGCACCCCGCAGACCGAATCCAGCGGCTTGAATGCCGCCGCGCTGGACCCTTGGGATGTAGCGGCGATGCGTCGGCTCGATCCGCAATCCACGGTGTTGATCATTGGCTCAGGGCTGACCATGGTGGATGCCGTGGTGTCCCTGGAGCAGGCCGGGCATCGCGGACCTATCGAAGTGTTTTCCCGCCATGGCCTGCTGCCCCATGTGCGTCGACAACCGCCTGAGTGGGTGGACTTTCTCGCCGACGATCACAGCCTGCGCTCGCCACGCCAATTGATGCGCGCTCTGCGTGAGCAATGTCGTCAGGCCCAGGCCCAGGGCATCGACTGGCAAGCCCCGCTGGACACGGTGCGTGCGCACATCGGGCGCTTGTGGAGCCAGGCCAGCGATGTGCAGCGCCGACAGTTTGTGCGGCATGTGCGGCCCTGGTGGGAGAGCCATCATCATCGTTCGCCACCCTTGAGCGCCGAGCTGGTGGCGCGGCTACATGAGCAAGGGCGGTTGCGGATCCAGGCGGCTTCGTTCAAGGGGTTGGCGTCGTCGGTCGAGGGAGCGGTGAACATCCGCATTCGGCGGCGGAGTGAGGCGGATCTAACGGTGGTGCAGGGCGCTGCGCTGATCAACTCCAGTGGCATCGAATACGATTGGCGTCGGGTTGCCCGACCGTTGCCCCAACAACTGCTGGCTCGCGGACTGGTTCAGCCCGGTCCACTGGCCCTGGGCATCGCCGCCCGTGCCGATGGCGCGGTGCTGGATGCCCAGGGCGAGCCTGCCAGCCGCTTGTTCGCCATGGGACCACCCTTGCGCGGGATGTGGTGGGAAAGCACCGCAGTGACCGATGTGGCGAGCCAGGCCAAGGCGCTGGCGGCGCGGTTGGTTGAGTTGCAAAGCCAAGATTGAAGTTGGACCCCCTGTGGCGAGGGGATTTATCCCCGCTG
>NZ_JABWQV010000010.1 GCF_014268615.1 Pseudomonas tehranensis
AGCCTCGTTGCACTCGTCAGCTCCTACAGGGCGCAACCCAATGGGCCACATCCGGCCTTGATTGCAGTCCTGCAACCCACGTGTTTTTTGTTAGAATCCGCCACGCGCCTAACAGGGCGCGTTTTTTTTCGCATCCGGTTCACCCTTTGCGAGGGTAGCCACCTGGAGAAATACCCATGACACCATCCATTGTCGTGGCGGCACTGTATAAGTTCGTCACCCTTGAAGATTACGTCGAGCTGCGTGAGCCACTGCTCAAGGCCATGCTCGACAACGGCATCAAAGGCACGCTGCTGATCGCCGAAGAAGGCATCAACGGCACCGTTTCCGGCACCCGCGAAGGCATCGACGGTTTGTTGGCCTGGCTCAAGAACGACCCACGCATGATCGACATCGATCACAAAGAGTCGTATTGCGACGAGCAACCGTTCTACCGCACCAAGGTCAAGCTTAAGAAGGAAATCGTCACCCTCGGCGTCGAAGGCGTGGACCCCAACAAACAGGTGGGCACTTATGTCGAACCGCAGGACTGGAATGCGCTGATCAGCGACCCGGAAGTCTTGCTGATCGACACCCGCAACGACTACGAAGTGTCCATCGGCACCTTTGAAGGCGCGATCGACCCCAAGACCACCAGCTTTCGCGAGTTCCCCGAGTACATCAAAGCCCATTTCGATCCGGCCCGGCACAAGAAGGTCGCGATGTTCTGCACCGGTGGCATTCGCTGCGAAAAAGCCTCCAGTTACATGCTCGGCCAGGGTTTCGACGAGGTCTATCACCTCAAGGGCGGCATCCTGAAGTACCTTGAAGAGGTGCCGCAGGAAGAAACCAAATGGCGCGGCGACTGCTTCGTGTTCGATAACCGCGTGACCGTCCGCCATGACCTTAGCGAAGGCGACTACGATCAGTGTCATGCCTGTCGTACACCGGTGAGCGTAGAAGACCGCGCTTCGGAGCACTACGTGCCAGGCATCAGTTGCCCGCATTGCTGGGATAAGCTGAGCGAAAAGACCCGGCGCAGCGCCATCGACCGGCAAAAGCAGATCGAACTGGCCAAGGCCCGCAACATGCCGCATCCGATCGGCTACAACTATAAGCAATCACCTTCCGAGGCTTGAACCATGGCGCCACGCCTGCTCTATGTGATGGACCCGATGTGTTCCTGGTGCTGGGGTTTTGCGCCGGTTGCCGAGGCACTGGTCGAGCAGGCGCAGGCCGCCGGGGTAGAACTGCACCTGGTGGTGGGCGGTTTGCGCACCGGCAGCGGTTCGGCCCTGGAGCCGACCACCCGACGTTATATCCTCGAGCATTGGCAGGCCGTCACCCAGGCCACCGGCCAGACGTTCAAGCTTGAAGGTGCGTTGCCGGACGGTTTTGTCTATGACACCGAACCGGCCTGCCGGGCACTGGTGACGGCCCGTGGCCTGGCGCCGGACCTGGCGTGGAAGCTGTTGAAGCTGATCCAGCAGGCGTTTTATGTCGAGGGTCGTGATGTGACCCACGCCAGCGTCCTGGTGGAACTGGCCGAACAGGCCGGACTGCCACGCATCGAGTTCGCCGCAGCATTTGACCGCGCCGAGCAACATGCGGCCACTGCTGCAGATTTCACTTGGGTGCAGGATCTTGGCATCGCCGGTTTTCCTACGCTGTTGGCCGAACGTGACGGTCAATTGGCCTTGCTTACCAATGGCTACCAGCCCCTGAGCCAGTTGTCGCCACTGCTGGGCCGCTGGCTGGAGCGCGCGGCCTGTGCCTGACCGGGCGGATGACGTATCCCTTGCGCCACGCGTCGACCGCTTGAGCTGGGCCGAAATCCGCCGTCTGGCCCTTAAACACAAGAAAGCCCTGTGGATCGCCAACGGCGTGGCCGTGCTGGCGACGCTGTGCAGCGTACCCATCCCGCTGCTGTTGCCGCTGCTGGTGGACGAAGTGCTGCTGGGCCAGGGCGACGCGGCATTGAAGGTCATGAACCATGCGTTGCCGAGCGGCTGGCAAAGCGCGGCCGGTTATATTGGCCTGATGCTGGTGGTGACCTTGGTCCTGCGATGCGGCGCTTTGCTGTTCAACGTGCTGCAGGCGCGATTGTTCGCCAGGCTGGCCAAGGACATCGTTTATCGCATTCGCGTCCGGTTGATCGAACGGCTCAAACGTATTTCCCTGGGCGAGTACGAAAGCCTGGGCAGCGGTACCGTGACCACGCACCTGGTCACCGATCTGGACACCCTGGATAAATTCGTCGGCGAAACCCTCAGTCGTTTCCTGGTGGCGATGCTGACACTGGTGGGCACTGCCGGCATTCTGGTGTGGATGCACTGGCAACTGGCGCTGCTGATCCTGTTGTTCAACCCGTTGGTGATCTACGCCACGGTGCAGTTGGGCAAACGGGTCAAGCATCTCAAGAAGCTCGAGAACGACAGCACCTCGCGCTTCACCCAGGCCCTGACCGAAACCCTGGATGCTATCCAGGAGGTGCGTGCCGGTAACCGTCAGGGTTATTTCCTTGGTCGATTGGGGACGCGGGCCAGGGAGGTCCGTGACTACGCAGTGAGCTCACAGTGGAAAACCGATGCCTCGAACCGCGCCAGCGGTTTGCTGTTTCAGTTTGGTATCGATATTTTTCGCGCAGCGGCGATGCTCACCGTCCTGTTCTCCGACCTCTCCATCGGCCAGATGCTGGCGGTGTTCAGCTACCTGTGGTTCATGATCGGACCGGTGGAGCAACTGCTCAATCTGCAGTACGCGTTTTATGCCGCCGGGGGCGCATTGTCGCGGATCAACGAGTTGCTGGCCCGTGCCGACGAACCGCAATACACCGGCAGTGTTAACCCGTTCCAGGGACGCGACACCGTGGGTATCGAAGTTCAGGGGCTGAGTTTCGGCTACGGCGACGAACTGGTGCTGAACCAGATGAATCTGTCGATTGCCCCCGGTGAAAAAGTCGCGATTGTCGGCGCCAGCGGGGGTGGCAAAAGTACCTTGGTCCAGTTGCTGTTGGGGCTGTACACGCCGCTGGCCGGGACCATCCGTTTCGGCGGTTCGACTCAGCAGGAAATCGGCCTGGAAACCGTGCGCGACAATGTTGCGGTGGTCCTGCAGCATCCCGCGCTGTTCAACGACACGGTGCGGGCCAACCTGACCATGGGTCGCGAGCGCACGGACGAGGCCTGCTGGCAAGCGCTGGAAATCGCCCAACTGCACCAGACGATCCTGAGTTTACCCAACGGCCTGGACAGCATCGTCGGGCGTTCCGGCGTGCGTCTGTCCGGCGGGCAGCGCCAGCGCCTGGCCATTGCCCGGATGGTGCTGGCCGAGCCCAAGGTGGTGATCCTCGACGAGGCCACGTCCGCGCTGGACGCCGCCACCGAGTACAACCTGCACCAGGCGCTGGCGCGGTTCTTGAGCAACCGCACCACCTTGATCATCGCGCACCGGTTGTCGGCCGTGAAGCAGGCCGACCGGGTGCTGGTGTTCGACGGCGGACAAATCGCCGAGGATGGCGACCATCAGCAACTGATTGCTGACGGGGGGTTATACGCCAAGCTCTACGGGCATCTGCAGCAGCATTGATCGCCGGGGATCAATCGGATTCGGTTGAAGAACTCATTTCAGTTGCCGGACGCTTACGGCGCTGTCCCCATATGACGTTCAACGCATCGGCTCCGCGCTCATGACCGAACTCCTTCATGACAATCGCGCAGGATTCGCAAGGAGGCAGGGTGGTGGCAAGCGTGATCGACTTGATGTCTTCAGGGTTTGGATACTTTTCGCTGATGTAGGCAATCAGCTTGCTTTCACTGTCTGCGGAGGTCACTCGACTGAGCCTGTCCGAAGTGCCCGGAGCGTCCATCAGATGAGGGATCGCCAGCAATTTCCCATCGGCGCTCAGGGTGAGGGACGCAGGGTCAATCGCGTTCCGGATGCCATCAACATTAAAGTAAGTGGCGTCTTTGAAGGTGACTTGCGTATGGCCGCTGTGGGATTTGAACAGGGGCAGGTGCCGGGTGTAGTCCTCGATTCCGGAAACGCTGACATATATTTCGTTGTTTCCTGCTGCCGTGATGACGTCGGCAAAAGCTATGTTTTTTTGGTTCTTGGTTGGAAGGGTTTTTTGCAGTTCCTGCATGGCGTCATGGATGGTCACCGTTCGGCCGGTTGATTGAGACGGGCCTGCAATGGAGGGGGATGTAAAAAGCGCGTTGAAGATGTTTGCGGTTGATTTCTGTATGGCTTCGGGTGCTTGTGTGGTGGGTTGCCACACGGCTGCCCCGTTAGGTAAATCAGAGACAATCATTCTGGTGCGACGATCGAATAACACCGCCTCGGCGGGGTAGGTACTGACTTTCAGCCACTTCATATTGGAGGGCGGATGACTCGGTGCGCCAATGGGGATCGAAATTTCATCGATCTTGTCCAGTGCCCGTTCGACCTGGTCTCTTCCGTAGATTCGCGCGGCATTGTTGGCATTCAGCGAACCGATATAAACCCGTTGCAGCTCTTCTCCCAAAGAGCCGGGCGTCAGGTCGTTTGGACCAAGCCTTTTCAGGCTCAGAGGAGACTCGACACTCTCAGTGGAGAGCAATCGGGTCATGTAATAATCATCCGTGTTCAAGCGGGTGAATATGTACGTGAAGTGCTCATCGATCGAGGGAATGATGAGCGCGCCGGTTTGATGGATATCGTCAATTTTTTCTGCCGAACCGGTTACTTTGATGCTGCCGTAAAGGCCGGTTTGAAATTCCAGGGTCGCCGTAATGGTTTCTCTGGGGATGGGGACTCTGCTGGAGAGACCGATCCATTGCGGTTTGCCTTTGTAGGTGTTGAGCTTGCCGTCCTTGAGTTCATAGATTTTCCCTTCGAAGGCGAGCAGGGCGCGATCGTTGGGATGCTTGGGCGTGGAGGGATAGAAAATCGCGTCACCAAACCAGGGCGCCCAGCTTAACTCGGTGCTGAACTCGCCCGCGGGTGGGCGCTCGGCAGGCTGGTCCGGCAATATATAACGGGTCTTGCACACCTCGTCTGGCGCACGCCGGACACGGCACGCAAGTTTCCTCAAGGGGGGGCTGTCATCCGTGTGGCTGATGCGGCGCAGGGTTCCCGCCTTCAAACGATAGGGCACGTCATCCACATAAAAGAGGCGGCCGCCATCGACTTCAAGCACCTCTCGTACGCGGGCATTTTCTGGCAACTCGACAAGGACTTCGCTATCGGTTTGGGCTCGCGTGCTGAAGTGGGAGCGGCCCGGTGACACTTCAGCGCCCAGTTCAGGGCCGTAGGGCCGGGACGATAAAGGGTCAATCAACCGGTAATCAGCGCTGCCTGTGGCTGCGGTGTTGCGCACAGGAACATCGTCAATGCCGCGCACCGTGCTCAATTGGTCATTGATTGTCAGTGGACGCCAGCGGCCCGGATCCGTGACCTGACTCATGCCTTGGACGAAATCGTATTGGCCGGCGCGCCCGGACAATGTCTTGAGACTGAGGTAACCCTTTTTGCCGAACCGGTACACGCTCTGGCTGCCTGCTCGCAGCAAGGAGGCAATGCCGTCGAGCGGGTTCAGGGTGGCGTTGAGCAAACTACCTGTGAGCGTTGCAAAGGCAGGCAGCGCTTTGCCAATGCTCAACTTGCCCGCGGCGCTGACCAACTTCAGCGAGCCTGAGGCAAACTTGCCGATGGGCCGGGCGAAGACAACAAAATCAGTGAACAGGCCAAAGGCTCCACTCACCAGGCGATCACGGTCTCCCGAAGCCAGGTCTTCGATACTGCCCCAGAAGGGCACAAACATTTTTATGATTTCCAGGGTTTTTTCACGCTTGGCCTTTTGACGGTCGAATTCAGTTTCGCCATAACAACGGTCGTAGAGCTGTTTTTCGTCAACGAAAAGCAGCTTCTCGGCAATGTAGCAGGCCACGTCCAAGGTGATTTTCGATTCCAATGTCCGCGGTAGGCTATGGTCGGTGTCGCTAATATTCGATTCACCGAACGTGACGCCAAGCGGGTCCAAGATGGCTTGGCATTCTGCGTGAGCGCCGGGGACAGTGCCGTTTACATGGGCATCCCAATCGAACGGAAGGGTTTTATGGCGAAGAACATCCACACTCACCGCTGAGCCGCGGCTGACTCTCCAGTGTTCGATTTTGCGCTCTGCGCCGAGATGGTGTGGCTCAATATCCGGTCGTGGGCGGATCACCCCAGCCCGCGGGAGCAGTTCGTAGTACGAGGTTTTGCGCTGGCTCGTCGTTTCCAGAATGAAGCCATTACGCGCGCGCAGGGGCAGTGTCTTATCTTCGGTTTCATTGCTGGCTTCAATGCCCGTGGTTTCTTTTCTGAGGCTGTAGACCTTTATCACGCCCTGCTCCAGGGCTTGGCGATCAGCCAGGGGCAGTGATGCGAGCAGATGGATGATTAACGTGCGATAGGCGCTTCTGATGAAGCTGAGGTAGATGTCGAAATGGGTTTTGAACGTTTGCTCGATATCGGGGAGCGTTCGGTTCTGCTGGGGAATGGCGGTAAAACCGGGCCCGGCAAAGTTAGTCTGTAGGGTTGCATCGTGGTCGATCCTGAACCAGACATCGGTGATGACTTTTCCATCGGGCCGGGTGACGAACCATTTATGTTCGGTGAGTTGGCCGGATGCATACACATCCGCGAATGTGTAGGTTTGGGGGGCGAGTCTTCCAATGGGGCCACTGAGTCGAGTCACGGGGGCGGCATACGTGCTGGCCTCTTTCACCAGCTTCCTGCCATCCGTCACGAACCGGCCGTCTGCGAAGAGCTTCGCCATTTTAAGCCTGGCAATGTTCAGCCTCTCGGGGGGGCGGCTATCCAGCCAGTTGACCGCCCGGGTCAAGCTATCGATGGTGAAGTCAAGCTTTTCTACAGCAGTTTGTATCTCCGGCAGGGTGTAGTGCCCGTCGGCCTTATGGGCAACCAGGCCGTTTGTCACGGCCCATTCCAGCATGGGTTTCAACCTTGTCAGGGTGACCAGTTTCAGGTCATCAGCCGTGGCTTCACTGGCGTATTGGCCAGGGAAGTCGACCAGTTGCTGGAAACTCAGTCTTTGCAGCAACGTCGGGTCGATCGCGTCAGCAAGATACACACCATGGGCAAAATTCACCCAGACGGTGGAGCTTCGATAAGGCAGCTGCGACGGTATATCGCGAATCTGGAAGTGTGGCGGGAACAAGGGTTGATAAAGACACGCAAGCAGAATGGATTCGTTCACTGTCGCGGCGCGTTTTGAAGACAGCAGATGCGCCTCGAACTCGGCCCGAATCTGCCCATAGCTTTTCCCCCAGTTGGACGAATGTTGCCACGGGTAACCGGCGATACTGTCCGGGCTCTTGTTTTGGCCGTTTTCGAGCCAAAGACGAATGGCGTGGGCGAGCAACTTGGCGCATATCCCCGCAGCCGTGTCCTCACCGGGTCTGCCGCCGAACCAGCCCAGCGCTTGCAATAACCTGGTTGCCAGTTTCCGGGCGTTCGTCGATTGCACAATAGCGTCCAGATACGCCGAAGGCTTCGCCCGGATTTGCGTCGTCGTCAATGTGTCGATATCCAAAGCGCCGAGGTAGGCCAGCAATGGGGTGTGCGGCGTAGGCAGGAATTGACGTACTGTGTCAGTGATCAGGTTTTCAGTGTGGGGGCTCAAGGCGTCGATGTTTATTCCATGTCCAAGTCCCAGCGTGTGGTGAGCGCGTTTCTCTTCCAGCGCATTTATCGTGGCGTTGCGTTGCTCGGTGTTTTGCGGATTGCAGGGGGTAATACCGTAAAACCAGGTCATTTGTGCAAATGTTACTTGGCCGTCGAAACGAATTTGCCCACCCAATAGTCGAGCAGTTTTTTCAACCTGTGCACGCAGGCCGTTCCAAGAGGGAGCGTTGTTCAGTGGAATCTGAATGGTGGTTTCTCTGTTCCTTGAAAGTGTCTCGTAGATGGCTTTGCCGTCTTTTAAAGTGACGATCAAGTGGTAATGAGGGGCGCTCAGCGTTTTGCACAACGCCTGATAGTTTTTGTCCTGGATGAGCGTGTGCAATGCTCGTTGTCCGGTTTCATTTTCCAACGCCATGGGTGAACAAAGCCTGGGCTTGACCAGACTGTCGGCCAACGTCAGCAGCGGTGTCTGATGGTTTCGAACGAGCGATAACATGGCCTCGTAATCGCCCAGCAAACCCTGATGTTTTTCGGCATAAGAGGGTGTCGGGCTCAGGCTCGTTGAAAGGCCGGGGGCGGCGGTAGATTGCATATGGAGGTTCCTAGTGATTAACGAACGTTTCTCTACATGCCTCGATAAAGTGCAAGGTCTAGAGAAGGTCCGTATCAAAACAGTCCAGGCAAACCCGGGGTGGTAGATAGGTATGGCGGGCAGGAAAGTTGTAACGGTGTTTGGCAATTACCAGGGTTTTATCGCCCCTCTTGTCCCAGGCATCCAAGGGCATGGGGTGTCAAATAGTGTCCGGCCTCTTGCGGGGAGCTGCTACGCCTCCTAGTCTTGCGGGAATGAGCGGTCTGAATGCTGATCGCCTACGCCTATGCAAGGGATCTCATGACTCAAGCGCGGACTCTCGGAACCCCCCGGTTGTTGGGCATCGTCTGGCCTTTTATCGCCGTCGTCCTGTTTCAGGCATTGTTGGGGGGTGTCAGTCTTTACGTGTTGTCTGCGGTGCGCGGCTACGTGGCGGGGGAAAGCCTTTGGTCCAAGGGCCAGAAAGACGCCATTTACTACCTCAATCTTTATGCCGACAGTCGCGACGAAACAATCTTTCAAAAGTATCAGCGGGCTATCGCCGTACCTGAGGGCGGGCATGAGCTGCGGGTGGCCCTGGACCGTCAGCCGCCGGATCTGGAGGCGGCACGGGCGGGAATCCTCAAGGGCGGCAACCACCCGGACGACGTGTCCAGTCTGATCTGGCTCTACCTGAATTTTCGGCACTTCAGTTACCTGGAAGAGGCTATCGATCTCTGGACGGTGGGCGACGGCTACCTGATTGAACTGGATGACGTCGCCCGCCAGATGCACAGCCGGATTTCCGCAGGTCAGGCGTCTGAGGCCGATATTCGCGGCTGGAAGGCGAAAATCTTTGCCATCAACGATTCCGTCACCCCGGCAGCCAAAGCTTTCAGCGATGCGCTGGGAGAGGGTTCGCGCTTCATCCTGCGCCTGTTGCTGGTGACCAACTTCGCTACGGCCCTGGGATTGATCGTGCTGGCGCTGTTGCGCACGCATAAACTGCTGGCCCAGCGGCAGGGCTTCGCCAACGCCTTGCAACTGGAAAAGGAGCGGGCGCAGATCACCTTGCAGTCCATTGGCGATGGCGTGATCACCACCGATGTGGAAGGGGCAATCGCCTACATGAATCCCGCCGCCGAAGCGATGACTCACTGGAAGGCCGAGCACGCCACGGGACTGCCTCTGGCCGCCCTGTTCAATTTGCTCGATGACAACGCCCAGAGTGAGGGGCTGACCCTGATCGAACATATTCTCAGCGGCCGGCTCGGTGGCGGCAGCGAGCATTCCAAGTTGATCCAGCGCCTGGATGGCAGCACGGTGTCCGTCACCCTGGTGGGCGCGCCGATCCGCCATGCCGGCAAGGTCAGCGGAGCGGTGCTGGTGTTGCACGACATGACCCAGGAACGCCAGTACATCGCCAACCTGTCATGGCAGGCCACCCACGATGCCCTGACCGGCCTGGCCAATCGCCGGGAATTTGAGTATCGCCTTGAACAAGCCTTGCACAATCTGACGCGCCAGGTGGGGCGTCATGCATTGATGTTCCTCGACCTGGACCAGTTCAAGCTGGTCAATGACACCTGTGGTCATGCGGCGGGTGACGAATTGTTGCGTCATATTTGCGCGTTGCTGCAATCGGGATTGCGGGAAAACGACACCCTGGCCCGATTGGGGGGCGATGAGTTCGGTATTCTGCTGGAGAACTGCTCGCCGGAGGCCGCGGAAAAGATCGCCGACGGCTTGCGCCAGACCGTACAGAACCTGCACTTTGTCTGGAAGGGCCGTCCATTCGTAACCACGGTGAGCATTGGCCTGGTGCATATCGCCCAGAGCCCAATGACGCTGGAGGCGTCCCTGCGCGCTGCTGATATGGCCTGTTACATGGCCAAGGAAAAGGGCCGTAACCGGGTCCAGGTCTATCACGCCGACGACTCGGAACTGTCCCTGCGCTTTGGCGAGATGGCGTGGGTCCAGCGCCTGCACATGGCCCTGGAGGAGAATCGCTTCTGTCTTTATGCCCAGGAAATCGCCGCGCTGGGGCCGGGCGACCATGGCGGCGGGCATATCGAGATTCTGTTGCGCCTGCATGACGAAGCCGGAAGGATGATCCTGCCGGACAGCTTCATTCCCGCTGCGGAACGCTATGGCTTGATGACGTCTCTGGATCGTTGGGTGGTGGAAAATGTCTTCAAGATCATCCGTCAGTGCCTGAACGATTCGCGGCAGGGACCGATGGCCATGTGTGCGATTAATCTGTCAGGCACAACTATCGGAGATCAGGCATTCCTTGATTTCCTGCGTAAACAGTTTGCGGCCTACTCGATTCCACCAGAAATGATTTGTTTTGAAATAACAGAGACGAGTGCTATTTCAAATTTGGGCAGCGCCATCCGCTTTATCAATGAACTCAAGAGCTTGGGTTGCTACTTCTCGCTGGATGACTTTTGTGCCGGAATGTCTTCATTCGCTTACCTGAAACATTTACCTGTAGACTTCCTGAAGATCGACGGGAGTTTCGTAAAGGATATGCTGGACGACCCGATTAACCGTGCAATGGTCGAGGTGATCAATCACATCGGCCACGTCATGGGTAAGCGCACGATTGCCGAGTTTGTTGAAACTGCCCAGATCGAGCAGGCGTTGCTGGAGATCGGGGTGGATTACGCTCAAGGGTATGTGATTGAACGCCCGCAATTGTTTACCTGTGATACGTTGCAATGTAGGCCGGCCCGGCCGCAGCCGCTGTTATTCAAGGCCCCCGGCACGTTCCGCTGAACCTCTTGTTGATCCGGAAAAAATCACAATCAAAAGGAGCCCGACAGTGATCGACACATTCAACCGAACAGGCCCGCTCATGGACGCCACAAGCTATCCGAAATGGGCACAACAGCTCATTACCGATTGCAGCGAGAGCAAACGCCGGGTTGTCGAACACGAGCTGTATCAACGCATGCGCGATAACAAGCTCAGCGCCAAGACCATGCGCCACTACCTTATTGGTGGTTGGCCGGTCGTTGAACAGTTCGCTTTATACATGGCACAGAACCTCACCAAGACACGCTTTGCCCGCCACCCCGGCGAGGATATGGCGCGTCGCTGGCTGATGCGTAACATTCGTGTCGAACTCAACCATGCCGATTACTGGGTCAACTGGAGCGCCGCCCATGGCGTGACCCTGGAGGACCTGCAAGCGCAGCAAGTGCCACCCGAACTTCATGCGCTGAGCCACTGGTGCTGGCATACGAGTTCTTCGGACTCGCTGATCGTGGCGATCGCCGCGACCAACTATGCCATCGAGGGGGCAACCGGGGAGTGGTCGGCACTGGTGTGTTCCAGTGGCGTCTACGCGGCGGCTTTCGCCGAGGAAGACCGCAAGCGAGCCATGAAGTGGCTGAAGATGCACGCCCAGTACGATGATGCCCATCCCTGGGAAGCCCTGGAAATCATCTGCACCCTGGCGGGCATGAACCCGAGCAAGGCTCTGCAGACCGAGCTGCGCCAAGCTGTCTGCAAGAGCTACGACTACATGTACCTCTTCCTGGAACGCTGCATGCAACTGGAGCAATCGGAGTCCGTGGGGAAAACCTCACCGACCCGTGAGCGTCTGGCGCTGGCCGGGAGCTGATACCCGATAGCCAACCCATGTGGGAGCGAGCCTGCTCGCGAAGGTGTCACGACAGTCAACGGGGAGGTTGACTGCTTGATCGCCATCGCGAGCAAGCTCGCTCCCACAATTGTTTTGGGTGAGCGCTGGCTCCAACCCACCTTCAACCCCTGTGGGAGCGGGCTTGCTCGCGAAAGCGGAGGGTCAGTTGTAAAGATCTTTAATTTACCGACATCTTCGCGAGCAAGCCCGCTCCCACATTTTTCGACGGTGTTCACAAAATCTGTAATTGCTGGTTTTCACCCCGCCATCGCCAGCCGGTTACGGCCCTCGCGCTTGGCCACGTACAACGCGTTGTCGGCCCTGCGCAGCAGGCTTTCGACTGACTCACCCGGCAGCAGGGTCGCGCAACCCAGGCTCACCGTCAGTTCGATCCGCGTCCCTGCGGCAAAATAATCCTGCGCCTGGGCGGCATGACGCAGCCGTTCTCCGACCATGGCCGCGGCATCCCGGCTGGTGTTCGAGAGCAGAATCAGGAATTCTTCGCCACCGAACCTGAACACCATGTCCACATTGCGCAGCTGATTCTTGATGGCCTCGGCCACGCCCTTCAATACCTCATCGCCGATGCCGTGCCCATGAATGTCGTTGACGCGCTTGAAATGATCGATGTCCAGCATCAACAGTGACAGCGGTTGCAAATGACGCTTGGCCATATCAACTTCACGGATCAGCGTCTGGTCCATGGCGATGCGATTGCCCGTGCCGGTCAGTGGGTCACGCAGGGCGCTTTGGGTCGCGGCGCGGTAGAGCAGCGCATTGCGCAATGGAAACAGCAGCGTCGACAACACGGACTCAAGGTCGGCCTGTTCGGTCTCGGTGAAGCGCTGGTTACGGCGAAACACCAGCTCGCCCAGATACTCGCCTTCATGGCTGAGGTTATAGGTGAGGGTGTGATGCCCGCGTTGCCCCAGCTCCAGACGCAGATCGCTGGGGCTGTGGCGGTAGATCAGTGCGTCCAGCGGCACCAGCCGCTGAACTTCACGGAAAAACAGCCCCAGGATCCGTTGCGGCTCCAGGCTGGTCTGCAATTGCTGGCTCAGCTGCTGACGCAACTGCGAAAGATTGACAGAGCGTGCCACCAGCGGTGATGGCTGGCCAAAGCCCAGGCGCTGCAGTTTGGCGCTGTCGAAATCAATCGCGTTGATCTGGGTTGGCGTTTTCATATGGCGTGGGCCCCTAAGCGAATCTGTCCTGACAGGTTGGGCGAGGCGGCTTTGGGCGGCGCGTCGTACTGGTCCTTCAGTCCCGTAGGACATCTGATTTGAGTTTAGTCCGCTTTACCTGGCAGGCATAAGTCTCATCTCAACATCCATTCCCGCCGAACATGGCGTGTTTGAGGATCTTTAGAGCGAAAGTCGTGCCATTCGGTTCAGTAGAATAAAAACCGGTTAGGAATCAATGGATTGATCCGGGTTCGCCAAGCCCCTGTCGTCACTGGGTGACAGGGGCTTGGCGGTTCGCCTGGCTACGTATGGGGGGGCAGGGACGTCGCGACGGTAAACCGACGCGACGTCAAGGCGAGTGGTTACTGCGCGTTGAATGCCTGGCCGTTGACACCGGTGCTATCCGGTCCCATCAGGTACAGGTAAACCGGCATGATTTCTTCAGGTGTAGGGTTGTTGAGCGGGTTTTCCCCCGGGTAGGCCTGGGCGCGCATGCTGGTGCGGGTGGCGCCGGGGTTGATGCTGTTGGCGCGCACCGGTGCGACGGTATCGACTTCATCGGCCAGGGTTTGCATCAGCCCCTCGGTGGCGAACTTGGAGACGCCATAAGCGCCCCAGTAAGCCCGTCCCTTACGCCCGACGCTGCTGGAGGTGAACACCACGGAGGCGTCCTTGGACAGCTTGAGCAGCGGCAGCAAGGTGCTGGTGAGCATGAACATGGCGTTGACGTTCACCTGCATCACCCGCATGAAGTTCTCGCCGGACAACTGCTCCAGCGGCGTACGCGGGCCGATGATCGAGGCGTTGTGCAGCAGGCCGTCCAGATGGCCGAATTCGGTTTCAATCATCGCCGCCAGTTCATCGTACTGATGCGGCAGGGCGGTTTCGAGATTGAACGGGATCACCGCCGGCTGTGGATGCCCGGCCGCTTCGATTTCATCGTAGACCTGGGTCAGGTTGGCTTCGGTCTTGCCCAGCAGCAATACAGTAGCGCCGTGGGCGGCATAGGCCTTGGCGGCTGCGGCGCCGATGCCGCGACCTGCGCCGGTGACCAGGATGACCCGGCCATTGAGCAGGTCGGGGCGGGCGGAATACTCAAACATAAAAAAACCTCAACAATTAAAAGCAGCACGGTTCCTGTGGCACAGAACTGTCATGGCGAGTGAGCTTTTTGTGGCGAGGGAGCTTGCTCCCGCTCGGCGGCGAAGCCGTCGTCAACTGAATCAGGGACCGCTTCGCGATCCAGCGGGAGCGAGCTCCCTCGCCACAAGAGCGGTAGCGCCGATTCGGTCAGCTCAACAACTGCACAATGCGTTATCCAGCACTTCACGCAGCGCCGAGGGGTGATCGATCACCACATCCGCGCCCCAATGGTTCGGGTTGTCGTCCGGGTGAATGTAGCCATAGGTCACCGCGCACGTCCGGGTGCCGGCGCTGCGGCCAGACTCGATGTCCCGCAGGTCGTCGCCCACGAACAATACGCTGGCCGGATCCAGGTCGAGCATCTTGCACGCCAGGGTCAGCGGTTCGGGGTCCGGCTTGCTGTTCTTTACATGGTCGGGGCAGATCAACACTTTCGAGCGTTCGGCCAGGCCCAGTTGCTGCATGATCGGCTCGGCAAAGCGCACCGGTTTGTTGGTGACCACCCCCCAGATCAGGTTGGCCGCTTCAATGTCGGCCAGCACCTGGGCCATGCCGTCAAACAGGTGGCTGTGGACCGCGCAACCCTTGAGGTAACGGTCGAGGAATTCCTGGCGTAGTTCCTCGAAACCTGGCGACTCCGGGTCCATGGAAAAGGTCACCGCGACCATCGCCCGGGCGCCGCCGGAAATCTCGTCGCGAATATGCTGCGTGTTCATGGGAGGCAGGCCGCGGTCGGCACGCATGGCCTGGCAGATGGCGATGAAGTCCGGCGCGGTGTCGAGCAGCGTGCCGTCCATGTCGAAGAGAACCGCTTTGAGACGCATCGACTTACTCCTCGCGCAAGGTCTGGATCATGTAATTGACATCAACGTCGGCGGCCAGCTTGTAGTGCTTGGTCAGGGGGTTGTACGTCAGGCCGATGATGTCCTTGACGGTCAGCCCGGCCATGCGGCTCCAGGCCCCCAGCTCCGAAGGCCGGATGAATTTCTTGAAGTCGTGAGTGCCGCGTGGCAACAGCTTCATGATGTATTCGGCGCCGATGATGGCGAACAGGTAGGCCTTCGGATTGCGGTTGATGGTGGAGAAGAACACCTGCCCACCGGGCTTGACCATGCGAAAGCACGCGCGGATGACCGATGATGGATCCGGTACGTGTTCGAGCATCTCCAGGCACGTGACCACATCGAACTGTTCGGGCATTTCCTCGGCCAGGGCTTCGGCGGTGGTCTGCCGGTATTCCACGCTGACGCCGGATTCCAGTTGATGCAGTTGCGCGACCGCCAGCGGTGCTTCACCCATGTCGATGCCCATCACCGTCGCTCCGCGCTGGGCCATGGCTTCGCTGAGGATGCCGCCGCCGCAGCCGACATCGAGCACCTTCTTGCCAGCCAGGCTGACGCGCTCGTCAATCCAGTTGACCCGCAGCGGGTTGATATCGTGCAGCGGTTTGAATTCGCTTTCACGGTCCCACCAGCGATGGGCCAGGGCTTCGAATTTGGCGATTTCGGCGTGGTCGACGTTGCTCATGTGCAGATCCTCGAAAAACTTGAAAAATCGTAGGCCCCGAACCGTGGCTCAAGGGGTCTGGTTATTCGTTGTGGCCGCTGATGCGACGACCCCATGCTTGCGCCGTGGCACTGAGCTGCGATTCGTCCAGACGGGTCAGGCGGCCGTCCTCAAGCAAGGGCTTGCCGGCCACCCACAGATGTTTCACGCAGTCGCGACCGGTGGCGTAGATCAGTTGCGACACCGGGTCATAGACCGGCTGCTGGGCCAGCCCCGACAAGTCAAAGGCCACCAGGTCGGCGGCCTTGCCGACTTCCAGCGAGCCGACGGTCGCTTCGATGCCCAGTGCCCGGGCGCCATTGAGCGTGGCCATGCGCAACGCCCGGTGGGCGTCCAGGGCCGTGGCCGAACCGGCGACGGCCTTGGCCAGCAACGCGGCGGTACGCGTCTCGCCCAACAGGTCCAGATCGTTGTTGCTCGCCGCCCCGTCAGTGCCGACCGCGACATTGACCCCGGCCTGCCACAAGCGCTCCACCGGGCAGAAACCGCTGGCCAGCTTCATGTTCGATTCCGGGCAGTGGATCACGCTGCAGTTGCTTTCTACCAGCAAAGCCTGGTCTTCATCGCTGACCTGAGTCATGTGTACCGCCTGAAAGCGCGGCCCCAGCAGGCCCAGTCGTCCCAGCCGGGCCATCGGTCGCTCACCGGTGTTATCCACAGCCTGCTGTACTTCGAAGGCGGTTTCGTGAACATGCATATGAATGGCCGCGTCCAGTTCTTCGGCGATCACTCGGATTTTTTCCAGGTTCTCGTCGCCGACGGTGTAGGGCGCATGGGGGCCGAATGCCACTTTGATCCGTGGATGGTGTTTGAGGTCGCCAAACAATTCGATGCCCTGACGAATGGCATCGTCGGCGCTGGCGGCACCGGGGATCGGAAAATCGAGGATCGGAATGGCGATTTGTGCGCGGATACCGCTGTTATGCACACGCTCGCTGGCAACCTTGGGGTAAAAATACATGTCCGAGAAACATGTGATGCCGCCCTTGAGCTGCTCGGCGATCGCCAGGTCGGTGCCGTCGCGGACAAAATCTTCATCGACCCATTTACCCTCGGCCGGCCAGATGTGTTGTTCAAGCCAGGTCATCAAGGGCAGATCGTCGGCCAGCCCGCGGAACAGGGTCATCGCCGCATGGCCGTGGGCGTTGATCAATCCGGGGCTGAGCAGCATGCCCGGCAGTTCGCGGACCTCGGTTGCATCACATTTCAGGGCTTCTGCCCGTGGGCCGATGAACACGATGCAGCCGTCGCGGATGCCCAGGCCATGCTCCTTGAGCACGACGCCGGCGGGTTCGACAGGCACCAACCAGGTCGGTAGCAGTAATAAGTCGAGCGCAACGGCAGGCTTGGGCATCGTGGAACGGTTCCATGGCGTATAAGGGATGGCGAAGTATACCCGAGCGTCTTCGCGGAGGGATCGCTATAATCGGCGGCTTTTGTTCATGAGTGCGGGGTGTGGGATGCGCGATCGACTGTTGGCAGCGGAGAAGGTGAAGGCCATCGATTGGCGTGATGGCGCCCTCTATCTGTTGGATCAGCGTATTTTGCCGTTCGAGGAAACCTGGATCGCCTATACCACGGCGGCTGGCGTGGCCGAGGCTATTCGCTCGATGGTGGTGCGGGGCGCGCCGGCCATCGGCATCAGCGCGGCCTATGGCGTGGTGCTGGCAGCGCGGGCGCGCTTGGCCGAGGGTGGCGACTGGCAAACAGCGTTGGAAGCCGATTTTGCCTTGCTGGCCGACTCCCGGCCGACGGCGGTGAACCTGTTCTGGGCGTTGGACCGGATGCGCGACCGGCTGGGACGCTTGAAAGAGCATGCCGAACCGCTGGCGGCCCTTGAGGCCGAAGCCATCGCAATCCATGAAAGCGACCGCGAAGCCAACCTGACCATGGCGCAGTTGGGGGTCGATCTGATCCGCAAGCATCAAGGCAACGCCCAGGCCATCCTGACTCATTGCAATACCGGCGCCCTGGCTACCGGTGGCTTCGGCACGGCCCTTGGGGTGATCCGGGGGGCGTTCCTTGAGGGCATGGTCGAGCGCGTGTATGCCGACGAAACCCGTCCGTGGCTACAAGGCTCGCGCCTCACCGCGTGGGAATTGGCCAATGAGGGCATCCCGGTGACCCTTAACGCTGACTCTGCCGCCGCCCACATCATGAAAACCAAGGGCGTGACCTGGGTGATCGTCGGCGCCGACCGCATTACCGCCAACGGCGATGTGGCGAACAAGATCGGCACCTATCAACTGGCGGTCTGCGCCATGCACCATGGCGTGCGCTTCATGGTGGTGGCGCCCAGTTCGACCATCGACATGAACCTGGCCAGCGGCGAAGACATTCCGATTGAAGAGCGCGACGGGCGCGAACTGCTGGAGGTTGGCGGCAAGCGGGTCGGGGCGGATGTGGATGCCTTCAACCCGGTGTTCGACGTCACCCCGGCGGACCTGATCGACGCCATTGTCACCGAGAAAGGCATCGTCGAGCGCCCGGATACGGCGAAGATGGCGCAGTTGATGTGTCGCAAGCGGTTGCACTGAAGGCTTTGAGTGTCGGATCTGCCGCTATCGCGAGCAGGCTCGCTCCCACATTGGATCGGTGTTGTGACCGAAATCTTCGGCATACGCAGATCCCCTGTGGGAGCGAGCCTGCTCGCGATGAAGCCCTAAAGTCAGCAAATGAGCCTGAATTGCACCTCAAATCTGCTTTCAGCAAGCCTCTAAGCCCCTCTCGTCCCATATCAGCCTGTCACCGGTCAACTAACTATGCTCCATGCGCATCAGGGGGATAGGTGCGTGGCGGCTCTTGTGATAACATCCGGCGGTTTCCAGGGCTGCCTCGCGAGGTAGCCTTTACTGCGCAGATCCATGGCATAACTCGTTGATTTGTCGTAAGTCGCTGCATGGCACTTGTTCTGCAGCGGCGAGCTTCGTTCGTCCCATCTGGATGTGACGAGGTTTCACCAGAAAAAGGAATCAGGCTTCTCATGGGCGAACTGGCCAAAGAAATCCTCCCGGTCAATATCGAAGACGAGCTGAAACAGTCCTACCTCGACTACGCAATGAGCGTAATCGTCGGGCGGGCGCTGCCGGATGCGCGCGATGGCTTGAAGCCCGTGCACCGGCGCGTGCTGTTCGCGATGAGCGAGCTGGGCAACGACTTCAACAAGCCGTACAAGAAATCAGCCCGTGTCGTCGGTGACGTGATCGGTAAGTATCACCCCCACGGTGACACCGCCGTGTACGACACCATCGTCCGGATGGCCCAGCCCTTCTCCCTGCGCTACTTGCTGGTAGACGGCCAGGGCAACTTCGGTTCCGTGGACGGCGACAACGCTGCGGCCATGCGATACACCGAAGTGCGCATGACCAAGCTGGCCCACGAACTGCTGGCTGACCTGCATAAAGAAACCGTGGACTGGGTGCCGAACTACGACGGCACCGAAATGATCCCGGCGGTCATGCCGACCCGTATCCCGAACCTGCTGGTCAACGGCTCCAGCGGTATCGCCGTGGGCATGGCGACCAACATCCCGCCGCACAACCTCGGTGAAGTCATCGACGGTTGCCTGGCCCTCATCGACAATCCCGAGCTGACCGTCGATGAGCTGATGCAGTACATCCCCGGTCCGGACTTCCCGACCGCCGCGATCATCAACGGTCGCGCCGGCATCATCGAAGCCTACCGCACCGGCCGTGGTCGCATTTACATGCGCGCCCGCTCGACCATCGAAGACATCGACAAGGTCGGTGGCCGCCAGCAGATCGTCATCACCGAGCTTCCGTATCAGCTGAACAAGGCCCGTCTGATCGAGAAGATCGCCGAGCTGGTGAAAGAGAAGAAGCTTGAAGGCATCACCGAGCTGCGTGACGAGTCCGACAAGGACGGCATGCGCGTTGTGATCGAGCTGCGTCGTGGCGAAGTGCCTGAGGTGATTCTCAACAACCTCTACGCCCAGACCCAGCTGCAAGCGGTGTTCGGCATCAACATTGTCGCGCTGATCGACGGCCGTCCGCGGATCCTGAACCTCAAGGACCTGCTGGAAGCCTTCGTGCGTCACCGTCGCGAAGTGGTCACCCGTCGCACCGTGTTCGAACTGCGCAAAGCCCGCGAGCGCGGTCATATCCTCGAAGGTCAGGCCGTTGCCCTGTCGAACATCGACCCGGTCATCGCCCTGATCAAGGCCTCGCCAACACCGTCGGAAGCCAAGGAAGCGCTGATCAGCACGCCTTGGGAATCCACCGCCGTCGTGGCGATGGTCGAGCGTGCCGGCGCCGATTCGTGCCGTCCGGAAAACCTCGACCCGCAATACGGCCTGCGCGACGGCAAGTACTTCCTGTCCCCGGAACAGGCGCAAGCCATCCTGGAGCTGCGTCTGCACCGCCTGACCGGCCTGGAACACGAGAAGCTGCTGGCTGAATACCAGGAAATCCTCAACCAGATCGGCGAGCTGATCCGCATCCTCAACAGCGCCACGCGCCTGATGGAAGTGATCCGCGAAGAACTGGAAGTGATCCGCGCCGAATACGGCGACGTGCGCCGCACCGAGATTCTCGATGCGCGCCTGGACCTGACCCTGGGTGACATGATCCCGGAAGAAGAGCGCGTGGTGACCATTTCCCACGGCGGCTACGCCAAGACCCAGCCGCTGGCCGCCTACCAGGCCCAGCGTCGCGGCGGCAAAGGCAAGTCGGCCACAGGCGTCAAGGACGAGGACTACATCGCTCACCTGCTGGTTGCCAACAGCCATACCACGCTGTTGCTGTTCTCCAGCAAGGGCAAGGTGTACTGGCTCAAGACCTACGAAATCCCCGAAGCGTCTCGTGCCGCCCGTGGTCGTCCGCTGGTCAACCTGCTGCCGCTGGACAGTGATGAATACATCACCACCATGCTGCCGGTGGAGGAATACACCGAAGGTCACTACATCTTCATGGCCACCGCCAAGGGCACCGTGAAGAAGACTCCGCTGGAATCCTTTAGTCGTCAGCGCAGTGTCGGCCTGATCGCTCTGGAGCTGGACGAAGGTGACGTGCTGATTTCCGCTGCCATCACCGATGGCGAGCGTGAAGTCATGCTGTTCTCCGACGGCGGCAAGGTCACTCGCTTCAAGGAGTCCGACGTTCGCGCCATGGGCCGTACCGCCCGTGGTGTGCGCGGCATGCGCCTGCCGGAAGGCCAGAAGCTGATTTCCATGCTGATCCCCGAAGAAGGCAGCCAGATCCTCACCGCATCGGCGCGTGGTTATGGCAAGCGCACGGCTATCAGCGAGTTCCCTGAGTACAAGCGTGGCGGCCAGGGCGTGATCGCCATGGTCAGCAACGACCGTAACGGTCGACTGGTCGGCGCTGTCCAGGTGCTCGATGGCGAGGAGATCATGTTGATCTCCGACCAGGGCACCCTGGTGCGCACGCGGGTGGCCGAAGTGTCGAGCCTGGGGCGTAACACCCAGGGCGTGACGCTGATCAAGCTGGCCAGCGATGAAACGCTGGTCGGGCTTGAGCGGGTGCAGGAGCCATCGGAAGTCGAAGGCGAGGAGCTGGAAGGCGAGGAGGGCGTGGCGTTCGACGGTACTCTTGCTACCGACGTTGACGACATGACCGGCGACCAACCGCTCGACGCTGCCGCAGACGAAGAAGAACCGCAGGACTAAGCGGGCATGCAGGGGGCGGATGAAGATTCGCCCCCTTGTTGTTTGTCCCGTTTGAAAATTTGTGACACTGCACATGACGCGCAACTGTGGGAGCGAGCCTGCTCGCGATGACGGACTGACATTCAACATGGATGCTGACTGTTACATCGCTATCGCGAGCAGGCTCGCTCCCACATTTGGGTCATGTGTTGATTGAAGATTGATGTGACCACCAGATCAGAGCGAGATTGGATGTGAGCAAGAGAGCCTATAACTTCTGTGCCGGCCCGGCGGCGCTTCCTGAAGCGGTCCTGAAGCGTGCCCAAGGTGAACTTCTCGACTGGCATGGCAAGGGCCTGTCTGTCATGGAAATGAGCCATCGCAGCGATGAGTTCGTGTCCATTGCCACCAAGGCTGAGCAGGATTTGCGTGATCTGCTGAACATCCCCTCCAACTACAAGGTGCTGTTCCTGCAGGGCGGCGCCAGCCAGCAATTTGCGCAGATTCCGCTGAACCTGCTGCCTGAAAGCGGCAAGGCTGACTACATCGACACCGGGATCTGGTCGCAGAAAGCCATCGAAGAAGCTTCGCGCTACGGCCACGTCAATGTCGCGGCCACCGCCAAGCCCTACGACTATTTCGCCATTCCCGGCCAGAACGAGTGGAACCTGTCCAAGGACGCGGCCTACGTTCACTATGCGCCGAACGAAACCATCGGCGGCCTGGAATTCAACTGGATCCCGGAAACCGGCGACGTGCCCCTGGTGGCTGACATGTCTTCGGATATCCTGTCGCGCCCTGTGGACATCTCCCGTTTCGGCATGATCTACGCCGGCGCGCAGAAGAACATCGGCCCGAGCGGCATCCTGGTCAGCATCATTCGCGAAGACCTGCTGGGACGCGCCCGTTCCTTGTGCCCGACCATGCTCAACTACAAGGTCGCGGCCGACAACGGCTCGATGTACAACACCCCGCCGACCCTGGCCTGGTACCTGTCCGGCCTGGTATTCGAATGGCTGAAAGAGCAGGGCGGTGTCGAGGCCATCGGCAAGCTCAACGAAGTGAAGCAGCGCACGCTCTATGACTTCATTGATGCCAGCGGCCTCTACAGCAACCCGATCAACAAGACCGATCGTTCGTGGATGAACGTACCGTTCCGCCTGGCCGACGACCGTCTCGACAAACCGTTCCTGGCCGGTGCCGACGAGCGCGGGCTGCTGAACCTCAAGGGCCACCGTTCGGTCGGCGGCATGCGCGCTTCCATCTACAACGCCGTCGATATCAACGCGGTCAATGCGCTGATTTCCTACATGGCAGAGTTCGAGAAGGAACATGGTTGATGTCTGAGCAAGAACTCAAGGCGCTGCGCCTGCGCATCGATGCCCTGGACGAAAAGGTCCTGGAACTGATCAGCGAGCGCGCGCGCTGCGCCCAGGAAGTGGCGCGGGTGAAAATGGCCTCCCTGGCCGAAGGCGAAGTGCCGGTGTTCTATCGCCCGGAACGTGAGGCGCAGGTCCTCAAGCGCGTCATGGAGCGCAACAAGGGGCCTCTGGGCAATGAAGAAATGGCGCGGTTGTTCCGCGAGATCATGTCTTCGTGCCTGGCCCTTGAGCAGCCTTTGAAAGTCGCTTACCTGGGCCCTGAAGGCACCTTCACCCAGGCTGCCGCCATGAAGCATTTCGGCCACGCCGTGATCAGCAAGCCAATGGCGGCCATCGACGAAGTCTTCCGTGAAGTGGCGGCGGGCGCGGTGAACTTCGGCGTGGTGCCGGTGGAAAACTCCACCGAAGGCGCGGTCAACCACACGCTGGACAGTTTCCTTGAGCACGACATGGTGATCTGCGGCGAAGTCGAGCTGCGCATCCACCATCACCTGCTGGTGGGCGAGAACACCAAGACCGACAGCATCAGCCGGATCTATTCCCACGCCCAGTCCCTGGCCCAGTGCCGCAAGTGGCTGGACGCCCATTATCCGAATGTCGAGCGTGTGGCGGTGTCGAGCAACGCCGAGGCGGCCAAGCGGGTCAAGGGTGAGTGGAACTCGGCGGCAATCGCCGGCGACATGGCGGCCGGCCTCTATGGCCTGACCCGCCTGGCGGAAAAAATCGAGGATCGTCCGGACAACTCCACGCGATTCCTGATGATTGGCAGCCAGGAAGTGCCGCCCACCGGCGACGACAAGACATCAATCATCGTCTCCATGAGCAACAAGCCTGGCGCGCTCCATGAGCTGCTGGTGCCGTTCCATGACAATGGTATCGATCTGACACGGATCGAGACCCGTCCGTCGCGCAGCGGTAAATGGACCTACGTGTTTTTCATCGATTTTGTCGGCCACCACCGCGATCCGCTGGTAAAAGGTGTGCTGGAAAAAATCAGTCAGGAAGCAGTGGCACTCAAGGTGCTGGGTTCCTACCCCAAAGCAGTTCTTTAAGGGCGGATAGCTAATGAGTGGCAACTTCCTCGCTCTGGCTCAGCCAGGCGTGCAACAACTCTCGCCTTACGTTCCAGGCAAGCCGGTGGACGAATTGGCCCGTGAGCTGGATCTGGACCCGGCCAGCATCGTCAAGCTGGCTAGCAACGAAAACCCTTTGGGGGCGAGCCCCAAGGCGCTGGAGGCGATCCGTGACGAGCTGGCCGAGCTGACCCGTTATCCCGACGGCAACGGTTTCGCTCTCAAAAGCCTGCTGGCCGAGCGCTGTGGCGTCGAGCTGAGTCAGGTGACTCTGGGCAACGGGTCCAATGACATTCTCGAGCTGGTGGCGCGTGCCTATCTGGCGCCGGGCCTCAACGCCGTGTTCAGCGAGCATGCGTTTGCGGTCTACCCGATCGCCACCCAGGCCGTCGGCGCCGACGCCCATGTGGTGCCGGCCAAGGATTGGGGGCACGACTTGCCCGCCATGCTGGCGGCCATCGACGCCAACACGCGGGTAGTCTTCATCGCCAATCCAAACAATCCGACCGGCACCTGGTTCGACGCCCAGGCGTTGGACGACTTCCTCCAGGACGTGCCCGAGCATGTGCTGGTGGTGCTGGATGAGGCTTACATCGAATACGCCGAAGGCAGCGATTTGCCCGATGGCCTGGATTTTCTCGCGGCCTACCCGAACCTGCTGGTCTCGCGCACGTTCTCCAAGGCCTATGGCCTTGCGTCGCTACGGGTTGGCTATGGCCTGTCCACCGCGGTGGTGGCTGATGTGCTCAACCGCGTGCGTCAGCCGTTCAACGTCAACAGCTTTGCTCTGGCCGCTGCCTGCGCTGCGCTCGGGGACGACGCCTACCTGGACGAAAGTCGCCGCCTGAACGAGGCTGGCATGCAGCAGCTGGAAGCCGGGTTCCGTGAGCTGGGCCTGAGCTGGATTGCCTCGAAAGGCAATTTCATTTGCGTCGATCTGGGCCGTGACGCAGCTCCGGTGTTCCAGGGCTTGCTGCGCGAGGGTGTGATCGTGCGTCCGGTGGCCAACTACGGCATGCCGAACCACCTGCGCGTCACCATTGGCCTGCCAGCGGAAAACAGCCGCTTCCTTGAGGCGTTGAGCAAGGTTCTGGCTCGTGGTTGATGTCACTTCACTGCAACCTGCTGCACCTATGATCGGTCGCCTGGTGGTGGTCGGTCTGGGGTTGATCGGCGGCTCGTTCGCCAAAGGCCTGCGCGAAAGCGGTCTGTGTCGTGAAGTGGTGGGTGTCGATCTAGACCCGCAGTCACGCCGGCTGGCGGTGGAGCTGGGGGTGGTGGATCGCTGCGAGGACGACCTGGCGATTGCTTGCCAGGGTGCGGACGTGATCCAGTTGGCCGTGCCGATCCTGGCCATGGAGAAGCTGCTGGCACGCCTGGCGACCATGGACCTGGGGCAGGCGATTCTCACGGACGTCGGCAGTGCCAAGGGCAATGTCGTGCGGGCGGCCACCGAAGCCTTCGGCGGGATGCCGGCGCGCTTTGTGCCCGGTCATCCGATTGCCGGTTCCGAGCAGAGCGGGGTGGAAGCCTCCAACGCCGAACTGTTTCGTCGCCACAAAGTGATATTGACACCACTGGACCAGACCGATCCGGCTGCGCTGGCGGTGGTGGACCGTCTGTGGCGCGAGCTGGGTGCGGACGTCGAGCACATGCAGGTCGAGCGCCACGATGAAGTATTGGCCGCCACCAGCCATTTGCCGCACCTGTTGGCGTTCGGTTTGGTGGATTCATTGGCCAAACGCAATGAAAATCTCGAGATCTTCCGTTACGCTGCCGGCGGTTTCCGCGATTTCACGAGAATCGCCGGTAGCGACCCGGTCATGTGGCACGACATCTTCCTCGCCAACCGCGAAGCTGTCCTGCGCACACTCGATACATTTCGCAGCGACCTCGACGCCTTGCGCGACGCGGTCGATGCAGGGGACGGGCACCAATTGCTGGGCGTTTTCACACGCGCCAGGGTGGCCCGCGAGCATTTCAGTAAAATCCTGGCCCGTCGGGCCTATGTGGACGCTATGAACTCCAACGATCTGATTTTCCTGGCACAACCTGGTGGCTCCCTGAGTGGGCGTATTCGTGTACCGGGCGATAAATCGATTTCCCACCGTTCGATCATGCTCGGCTCCCTGGCCGAAGGCGTGACCGAAGTGGAAGGCTTTCTCGAAGGCGAAGACGCCCTGGCGACGCTGCAAGCGTTCCGCGATATGGGCGTGGTCATCGAAGGCCCGCATCACGGTCGCGTGACCATTCATGGTGTCGGCCTGCACGGCCTCAAGCCTGCCCCGGGCCCGATCTACCTGGGCAACTCCGGCACGTCGATGCGCCTGCTGTCCGGCCTGCTGGCCGCCCAGGACTTCGACAGCACCCTGACCGGTGACGCTTCGCTGTCCAAGCGGCCGATGAATCGCGTGGCCAACCCCCTGCGGGAAATGGGTGCTGTGATCGAGACGGCGGCCGAAGGTCGTCCGCCCATGACCATTCGCGGTGGCAACAAGCTCAAGGGCCTGACCTACACCATGCCGATGGCCAGCGCCCAGGTGAAATCCTGCCTGCTGTTGGCCGGTCTCTATGCCGAAGGCAAGACTACGGTCACCGAGCCGGCCCCGACCCGCGACCACACCGAGCGCATGCTGCGCGGCTTCGGCTACCCGGTCACGGTCAACGGTGCCACGGCCTCCGTCGAGTCCGGCAGCAAACTGACCGCGACCCACATTGAAGTACCGGGCGATATCTCGTCCTCGGCGTTCTTCCTGGTGGCCGCTTCGATTGCCGAAGGCTCCGAGCTGGTGCTCGAGCATGTGGGCATCAACCCGACCCGTACCGGCGTGATCGACATCCTGCGCCTGATGGGCGCTGACATCACCCTGGAAAACCAGCGTGAAGTGGGCGGCGAGCCGGTTGCAGATCTGCGCGTACGAGCAGCTAAACTCAAGGGTATCGAGATTCCCGAAGCGCTGGTGCCACTGGCTATCGACGAATTCCCGGTGCTGTTCGTGGCGGCGGCCTGTGCCGAAGGGCGCACCGTGCTGACCGGCGCCGAAGAGCTGCGGGTCAAGGAATCGGATCGTATCCAGGTGATGGCTGATGGCCTAATCGCGTTGGGCGTGAAATGCCAGCCGACGCCGGACGGCATTATCATCGACGGCGGCCAGATCGGCGGCGGCGAAGTCCATGGTCACGGTGATCACCGTATCGCCATGGCTTTCAGTGTTGCGTCTTTGCGCGCCAGTGCGCCGATCCGCATCCATGATTGCGCCAACGTCGCGACGTCGTTCCCGAACTTCCTGGCGCTGTGTGCCCAGGTCGGTATTCGAGTAGCACAAGAGGCACAGTCGTGAACATCAAGGCACCGGTCATCACCATCGATGGCCCAAGCGGTTCAGGCAAGGGCACCGTCGCCGGAATACTGGCCAAACAATTGGGCTGGAACCTGCTCGATTCGGGTGCGTTGTATCGCCTGCTGGCGTTTGCCGCCGCCAATCATGGCGTCGATCTGACCAATGAAGAACTGCTCAAGGCCCTGGCTGCGCATCTGGACGTGCAGTTCATCGCGGCGACCGACGGTCAGCTGCAGCGCATCATTCTGGAGGGTGACGAAGTCAGCAATGTTATTCGTACCGAAAGCGTGGGGGCCGGGGCCTCCCAGGTCGCCGCGCTGCCGGCGGTGCGCGAGGCATTGCTACAGCGCCAGCGCGCTTTTCAGGAGCCGCCAGGATTGGTGGCCGATGGGCGCGACATGGGTACCGTGGTGTTTCCCGATGCCCCGCTGAAGATTTTCCTCACCGCCAGTGCCGAGGAGAGGGCTCGTCGCCGATATTTGCAGTTGAAGGGCAAAGGCGAGGATGTTAGTCTGTCGAGTCTGCTAGATGAGATCCGTGCACGCGACGAGCGTGATACCCAGCGCGCAGTAGCCCCGCTCAAACCGGCGGCTGACGCGATACAGCTGGATTCCACGGAGTTGTCCATCGACCAGGTGTTGCAACGCATCATGAGCGAAATCGCCATCCGCGATATCGCCGGGTGACCAGGAAGCTCCGCAGGGGACCAGTCATAGTCCTGCGGTGCTTCTTTTATATGAAACTAACCCACACCGTCTGGGGTGTGGAGGCGGGCGTATTCTTCGCCCTAATCAACAGGAATTAAAATGAGCGAAAGCTTTGCGGAACTCTTTGAAGAAAGCCTGAAAACCCTGAACCTTCAGGCAGGCTCCATCATCACCGGTGTTATCGTTGATATCGATTACCAAGCTCGCTGGGTAACCGTTCACGCTGGTCTGAAGTCTGAAGCACTCATCCCGCTTGAGCAGTTCTACAACGACGCTGGCGAACTGAACATCAACGTCGGTGACGAAGTTCACGTTGCGCTGGACTCGGTTGAAGATGGCTTTGGTGAAACCAAGCTGTCCCGTGAAAAAGCCAAGCGCGCTGAATGCTGGATCGTTCTCGAAGCGGCTTTCGCAGCTGAGGAAGTGGTCAAGGGCGTTATCAACGGTAAGGTTAAAGGCGGCTTCACTGTCGACGTTAACGGCATCCGTGCGTTCCTGCCAGGTTCCCTGGTTGACGTTCGTCCAGTGCGCGACACCACGCACCTGGAAGGTAAAGAGCTGGAATTCAAGGTCATCAAGCTGGACCAGAAGCGCAACAACGTTGTCGTTTCCCGTCGCAGTGTCCTGGAAGCCGAGAACTCCGCCGAGCGTGAAGCTCTGCTGGAATCGCTGCAGGAAGGCCAGCAGGTCAAGGGTATCGTCAAGAACCTCACCGATTACGGCGCATTCGTCGATCTGGGTGGCGTCGATGGCCTGCTGCACATCACCGACATGGCCTGGAAGCGTATCAAGCATCCTTCGGAAATCGTCAACGTTGGCGACGAGATCGATGTCAAGGTTCTGAAGTACGATCGCGAGCGCAATCGTGTTTCCCTGGGCCTCAAGCAACTGGGTGAAGATCCATGGGTTGCTATCAAAGCCCGTTACCCAGAAAGCACCCGCGTCACCGCTCGTGTTACCAACCTCACCGACTACGGCTGCTTCGCTGAGCTGGAAGAAGGCGTTGAAGGTCTGGTACACGTTTCCGAAATGGACTGGACCAACAAGAACATCCACCCTTCGAAAGTCGTACAAGTCGGCGACGAAGTGGAAGTCATGGTTCTGGACATCGACGAAGAGCGTCGTCGTATCTCCCTGGGCATCAAGCAGTGCAAATCTAACCCATGGGAAGATTTCTCTGGCCAGTTCAACAAGGGCGATAAAATCTCCGGCACCATCAAGTCGATCACCGATTTCGGTATCTTCATTGGTCTGGACGGCGGCATCGACGGTCTGGTTCACCTGTCCGACATCTCCTGGAACGAAGTGGGCGAAGAAGCCGTACGCCGCTTCAAGAAGGGCGACGAGCTGGACACCGTTATCCTGTCGGTTGACCCAGAGCGTGAGCGCATCTCCCTGGGCATCAAGCAACTGGAAAGCGATCCGTTCTCCGAGTACGTTCAAGAGAACGACAAAGGCGCAATCGTTAAGGGCATCGTGAAAGAAGTTGACGCTAAAGGCGCCATCATCACCCTGGCCGACGATATCGAAGCTACTCTGAAAGCCTCCGAAATCAGCCGTGACCGCGTTGAAGACGCGCGCAACGTTCTGAAAGAAGGCGAAGAAGTAGAAGCCAAGATCATCAGCGTTGACCGCAAGAGCCGCGTAATCCAGCTCTCCATCAAGTCGAAAGACGATGCTGAAGAGAAAGAAGCAATCCAGAGCCTGCGCGACAAGCCAGCTACCTCTGACATTGCTGCTGGTCCTACCACTCTGGGCGACCTGCTGCGTGCACAAATGGAAAAGCAGAACTGAGTTCTGTCAAACCATAGAAAAAGGGCGACTTCGGTCGCCCTTTTTTGTGGGCGTGATTCGGGAAAGCCTGGCCTGTTTTTAAGTTAGCACCGCCATCTGACTCAGTGGTGAAACCAATCCTGCAACCCAACTGTCTGTTTCTTTAAGCAGATCAATCACCTATTCAAGGCTAGACTGCAGATGCCCTCGTCTCCCCGGGCCTATGTGGGAGTGGGCCTGCTCGCGATAGCGTCAGGTCGGACGCCACCCAGGTCGGGTGCTGGCTATTTAAGGAGACTAATGAACAGGCTCATCCTGGTATTCGCCGTATTGACCTTGGTGGGTTGCACCACAAGTGCCAAGACCCATGCGGTGCGTGGCGTCAGTGGTATCGAGGTCGATTGTTCCGGCCTGGGGTCGGGCTGGGAAAAATGCCACAAGCGGGCGGCGAAGGAGTGCAAGGGCGCCGGATACAAAGTCATCACCCGCTCCGATGATGCCAAGGACGAAGATCAATACCCTTTCGGCTTCAATCCGGCGGGTTACCTGACCCGCACGATGTTGGTCATTTGTCGCTGAATGCGCTCAAGCGCCAGGCTTGTGCGGAAACGGGGCAAATACGACAGGATGAAGATATGTCAATACTCGGGCTGTTCAAATTCCTCCGGTCATGCTAAAACCTTTTCAAGCGATTTTCCTAGCTGCTTGAAAAAGAAGGGAAAAATATGACGAAGTCGGAGTTGATCGAACGAATTGTCACCCATCAAGGGCTACTCTCATCCAAAGATGTAGAGCTAGCCATCAAGACCATGCTTGAGCAAATGTCCCAGTGCCTGGCGACCGGAGATCGCATCGAGATCCGTGGCTTCGGCAGCTTCTCCCTCCACTACCGCGCCCCGCGTGTGGGCCGCAATCCGAAAACTGGTCAGTCTGTGAGCCTGGACGGGAAGTTCGTCCCGCATTTCAAGCCGGGCAAAGAGCTGCGGGATCGTGTCAATGAGGAGGAGGGGGATGAGCTGTAAGGAGGCGTTTATGCAAGGGGAAATTCATGCGCAGCTTTAAACGTTTTGCTCTTGTCGTGCTCGCATTGCTAGTGGCTGCAGCCATCGTTCTGTTCGTGCTTGAAAATACCCAGCCTGTCGCGCTGTTGTTCCTGGGCTGGTCGGCCCCGCAACTTCCTGTTTCAGTTTGCGTGCTAGTGTCACTTCTCGCTGGTATGATGGTTGGCCCGTTGCTCGCGTGGTTCATGGGAGCGCGTAGGCGATTGAAATAAATGGATGTGTGGCCCAGCAGTCTTGGTAAGGATCACTGTCTACAATTTTTCTGACTTTTGGGTGCGTTTTGTTCGTATTTAATCTAACTCAGTTTGCCGCCATGTCCGACGCGGCCTTGCCCGTCTTGCCTTTTGATGCGTTTGGTGTGTCTACGGACGCGATGCCAAGCGAGGCTTCCCATGCAAAATGATCGTATTGATGCGCATCGCGATGATGAAATTGATCTGATCGAACTGGTCCGGGGGCTCTGGGCTCAGAAATGGTTGATTCTGGGTGTCACTCTTCTGGTCACTGTTGGCGCGGGCTTTTATGCGTTTCTCAGCAAGCCTGTCTATGAAGCCAAGCTTTTTATCATGCCGCCTACTCAGAATGGTATTGCTGAGTTGAATTATGGTCGTGGGAAAAGTACAGAGTTAGATCTTTATTCGATTAAGCATGTTTATTCTGTGTTCACCCGGAACCTGCAAGGGGAGTCCCTTCGTCAAAAGTTTTTTAATGAGGTCTATCTGCCTTCGCTTACCGAGGCTGAGCGCAAGGGGGCGATGGATCGTTTATATGAACGTTTCTCTAAGGAATTAGTGGTTAAGCAGGGTAAGAGTAATTCGGATCGCTTTTCCATAACAGTTCAAGGGCAGAACCCCCTGCAAGCTACGGAGTGGGCTAGGACATATGTGCAGCATGCCGCCGAAGCCGCTGAGGCAGAGTTGGTAAAAAACGTTACGACCGAAGCGGCGGTGAGGGCGCGCAACTTGGAGCAGCGAATTGTCAGTTTGCGAGAGAATGCTCAGCGTATACGTGAGGATCGCATTCAACAGCTGCGCGAGGCTCTGAAGATCGCTGAATCCATTGGTTTGACTACACCTGCCGTGAGCACGACTGCCGCAGTGGACATCACCGTGGAAACGGGTAATAAGCTGGATTATCAGCGGGGAAGCAAGGCATTGGCGGCGGAGGTTGCTGCCTTGGAGTCTCGCTCTTCAGACGACGCTTTTATATCCAATTTGCGCGCCTTGCAAATGCGATACAACTTTTACAGGAAGTTGAACGTCGATCGCGACAGTCTTTGGGTGTATCGGCAGGATGGAAGTGTTGAAGTACCAGAAAGTCCGATAAAGCCAAGAAAATCTTTTATTCTTGTGGTGGGTTTTATTGCTGGGCTTGTATTAGGTGGGTTTATAGCATTGATTCGATTTTTAGTTATTCGGCTATCAACAGCGTCGGGCGTAGTAGCTGTACGTTCGTAGCTGACAGTAAATGGCCGAATTCCTCTTGAGGCGATTATCGCGGATTGAGGCGCAACTCCTTAAGTTTTGTTTTCATGTTCCTCGCGAAATCGCACCTATTCCAGATACGGCTTGGAAGGTGCGAAAGCTAGGCTAGGGTGGGGGGCTGCGATCTCTGTAGGGGGGGGGCGTTTGTGTCCTGCTAGGCGCCCTGTCTCTTTGATCAAATCAAATTTGTGTAGGCCGATGCCTATCCTTAAGCGCTCTCCAATCATTTCGCCTGATGGCGATCTGTGGTGAATGCGATGTTCATTTCTTCCCAATAACTCAGCTTAAGCGCGTACCGAAGCAAGAAATTTAACTGTCGTTGGTTAGGAAGCTCTGCGCGCAGATGATTGTGGCTAAGGATTTTTCCCCTTTAGTTGTATAATCTATTCATCTGGAGGTTCAACGCGCTTGGTAGAGGTCTGGCTCGATGTTGTGGAGCTACCAAGCTGGACCTGAAGAGCTGGTCTCTCCAGCCCAGCCAGTGAAGGACGTTCCGCAAATGAGTGGTGGGGTGGATGTTGAGCGTTAGTGATTAGAGTATGGACATGAACATTCGCAATGCAATCAGCGAATCCGCTCTCTGCAGTCGGCAGAAGGCTTGGTATCAGGTGCAGTGTAAACCCAGGCAGGATCATCAAGCTGAAGAAAATCTGCAGCGGCATGGCTATGCGTGTACTCGTCCCGTGTGCCGTCGTGTTCGAATCGTACGAGGACAGCCCCGGACCGTCCAAGAGTCACTATTTCCAGGATACCTATTCATAAATCTTCCAGCCAATACCGATTGGTCTCCTTTGCGTTCGATCCGTGGGGTTAGTCATATTGTGAGTTTTGGGGGGCGACCGCTGCCGGTAGCTAACTCTGTCGTCCTGAAATTACAACACCGCGAAGAGCTAATGAGTAACTTTCATGTCAAGTGCTCAAAGCTTTCTCATTATACATAGGTATGTAACCGGACCACCCGAACGGATTCGGGTGCGGAAAGCATGAATCAGCGTCGTAGGGAGTCGACGGTTAACCTTGGGGCGGTAGCATGCATAGATGCATGTTTTTAGTTCGATCAGACTCATTCATTCGATAATTTAGGCTTTGACTATGCATCAATTGAACGATATTAAACTTGCTATTATTGGCCTTGGTTATGTGGGGTTGCCGCTTGCTGTGGAGTTTGGAAAAATTCGTCCGGTGGTTGGGTTTGATATCAACCAACCTCGTATAGACGCTCTGAAATCCGGACATGACTCTACGCTTGAAGTTAGCGATGCTGAACTAAATCAAGCCAAATATCTAGGCTATAGCTCTATTGTAAGTGAGTTAGGTGAGTGCAACACTTTTATCGTGACTGTGCCCACACCAATTGATCAATATAATCAGCCAGATCTTACCCCGCTGATCAAGGCTTCCGAGACTATCGGTAAAGTCCTTAAGAAAAATGATATTGTCATTTACGAATCCACTGTTTATCCAGGCGCAACGGAGGAAGAATGTGTTCCTGTGTTGGAGCGAATTTCAGGTCTTGTCTTTAATGTCGACTTTTTTGTGGGGTACAGTCCGGAGCGTATAAATCCAGGGGATAAAGAACATCGTGTTACTACAATAAAAAAGGTGACTTCCGGTTCTACCCCGGAAATAGCTGATCTGGTGGATGCTCTTTATAATCAGATAATCACTGCCGGCACCCACAAGGCCAGCAGTATCAAAGTCGCAGAGGCTGCGAAGGTTATCGAAAACACGCAACGTGATCTCAATATCGCTCTTATAAACGAACTTGCAATTATCTTCAATAAAATGGGGATTGACACAGAGGCCGTTCTTCAAGCTGCCGGTACTAAATGGAATTTCCTACCTTTCCGGCCGGGTCTAGTGGGGGGGCACTGCATTGGTGTCGACCCGTACTACTTGACACATAAGGCTCAAGCTATTGGCTATCACCCTGAAATCATTCTTGCTGGCCGTCGACTCAACGACAGTATGGGAGCATATGTTGTTTCCCAACTGGTGAAAGCGATGGTAAAACGCCGAATTCATGTGGATGGTGCCCGTGTTTTGATCATGGGCTTGACATTTAAGGAGAACTGCCCGGATCTGCGCAATACGCGTATCGTCGATATCGTTGCTGAACTGGCCGAGTACAATATTGCAGTAGATGTCTATGATCCGTGGGTCAGCGTTGCTGAAGCTGAGCATGAATATGCAATCACCCCAGTATCCGAACCGATAACTAACACTTACGATGGTATTGTTGTTGCGGTCGCACATAATGAGTTTCGGGATATGGGGGCTGAAACCATTCGCAGTTTTGGTAAGGCAGAACATGTTCTATATGACCTTAAGTATTTGCTGGCTAGCTCGGATTCCGATATTCGCCTTTAAATAAAATTCAAATAGGCCAATGCCCGGGGTTACTCGGGTGTTGTACACTTTCTAACTATGAATAGAATTTTATGACTCGCTATGAAACCTTGCTGAAAACTCTCCCGTTATCTCCAAAGCAATGGCTGATTACGGGGGTTGCCGGATTCATCGGATCAAACCTGCTGGAAACACTACTAAAACTTGATCAGCGTGTGATCGGTCTGGATAATTTTGCAACCGGCCATCAGCACAACCTTGATGAAGTTAAGCGTGAAGTAACGGCTCAGCAATGGGAGCGGTTCAGATTTGTTGAGGGAGACATACGGGATCTTAAGAGCTGTGAGCAGGCCTGTTCCGGTGTGGACTATGTACTGCATCAAGCTGCTCTTGGGTCGGTACCTCGTTCGCTAAACGACCCCATTACTACCAATGCCACTAATATAGATGGCTTCTTAAATATGCTGGTGGCAGCCAGAGACGCTAAGGTTGAGAGTTTTACCTATGCCGCAAGCAGTTCTACTTATGGTGATCATCCAGGTCTACCTAAGATTGAGGATGTGATTGGCAAACCGTTGTCACCTTACGCCGTGACTAAGTATGTGAATGAACTGTATGCCGACGTTTTTGCACGTTGCTATGGGTTCAACAGCATCGGTCTACGTTATTTTAATGTATTCGGAAAGCGCCAAGATCCGGCGGGCGCTTACGCGGCAGTAATTCCGAAGTGGACGTCGTCGATGATAAGAAATGACGATGTTTTTATCAACGGTGACGGGAAAACCAGTCGTGACTTTTGCTTTATAGAAAATACAGTCCAAGCCAATTTGTTGGCAGCAACCACTGCTAATAAAGATGCATTAAATCAAGTGTATAACGTTGCTGTTAGTGGGCGTACCGATCTGAATATGCTATTCACTGTACTTCAAAGTGAACTGAAAAAAAATGATGTAAATTACAGTAAGAATGCAATATATCGCGATTTTCGTGAGGGCGATGTACGGCATTCTCAAGCGGATATTAGTAAAATCACCGGTTTATTGGGTTATCAACCAGAATTTGATATTGAACGAGGTGTCGCGCATGCCATGCCTTGGTATATCAGTTTTTTAAAGTGATCATTAGCTAAAGATTATTATCATGGCTTATCTTAATTCTGTTGAATTGCAGGCGCTGGGATTCAAGCGAGTTGGTAAAGATGTAAAAATTAGTGACAAGGCCTCTATCTATAATGCGGAAAGTATAGAAGTTGGTGATTACTCGCGTATTGATGATTTCTGCGTTATCTCTGGCAATGTCGTCATAGGCAGGTATAACCACATTACCCCAATGTGCTTGATCGCCGGAGGGGAGCCGGGGGTTATCTTAGAAGACTTTTGCACGTTGGCCTATGGTGTGAAAATTTTTGCACAGTCCGATGACTACAGCGGCGAAACATTGACTAATTCTTTGATACCCAAGAAGTTCAAAAATGAAAAATTTGATGCGGTCCAGTTGAAGAAACATGTGATTGTTGGTGCTAACTCTGTGATTTTTCCAGGAGTAACCGTCCAAGAAGGTTGCTCGATAGGCGCTATGACTCTGATCACCAAGAGCACAGACGCGTGGGGTATTTATGTTGGCGCCCCTGCCAGGCGAATCAAGGAAAGAAAGCGCGATCTTTTAATGTTGGAAAAAATATTCGTTTCAGAGACTGATTTGCAATCTTGAAATGGCGGATTTGTTTGCCTGTCAAACAATCCGTTGTGTATTTTTTAATGTTGCTGATAGCTAATTTAAATTAATTAATGGGCAAAGTATGATTCCGTTTAATAAGCCTCCCTATACCGGAAATGAAGAGAAGCACGTATTGACCGCTATGCGTAGCACTAAAATTTCAGGAGATGGCCATTATAGCGGTCTATGCCACCAATGGTTCGAGAAAGAACTTTCTTGTGCGAAGGCTTTGTTGACTCCGTCCTGCACCCATGCATTGGAAATGGCCGCAATACTCGTGGGGATCCAGCCGGGCGACGAAGTGATAATGCCTAGCTATACATTTGTCAGCACAGCAAATGCCTTTGCTTTGAGAGGGGCAACGATAGTATTTGTGGATATCAGACCAGATACCATGAATATCGATGAGCGTCTCATTGAATGTGCTATCACAGAAAAAACAAGAGCAATAGTGCCCGTTCATTATGCCGGCGTATCTTGCGAAATGGACACCATTATGGATATCGCCGCGCGGCATAACCTTTACGTTATTGAAGACGCGGCTCAAGGTCAAGGATCTACCTATAAAGGTCGAGCACTCGGAAGTATTGGTCATTTGGGAGCGTACAGCTTTCATGAGACAAAAAACTATACAAGTGGTGGCGAGGGAGGGCTGTTGATAATCAACGATCAGCAGTTCGTCAGTCGTGCTGAAATCATTCGCGAGAAGGGTACAAATAGAAGCCAGTTTTTCCGCGGAATGGTTGATAAATATAGCTGGGTAGATATCGGAAGTAGTTATTTGCCTTCAGATATCCAAGCGGCGTTTCTCTGGGGGCAGTTGGAAAAATCTATTGCTATTAAAGAAAATCGATTGACGACGTGGGCTCAGTACAGCGCAGGGCTTCAATCCCTAGCAGTGGAAGGTAAAATCTCTCTTCCAGTGATTCCTCTTGGATGCGAGCATAATGCTCATATGTTTTACTTGAAAGTAGCTGATCTGGAAGTCAGGACCAATCTTCTAGAGTATCTTGCGAAGCAAGGTGTTCATGCGGTTTTCCATTATGTTCCTCTTCATTCAGCCATTTGCGGGGAACGTTACAGTCGTTTTCATGGAGAAGATGTGCATACCACACAAGGGAGCGAGCAACTTATTCGCTTACCTATCTGGTACGGCATCTCTGAGAGCGATGTAGCCCAAGTGATTGGTGCTATTCAGAGGTTCTTTCGTTGAACTTCCGAACGGTCTCTGTTTATGCGGTAGGGATTGCTCTTGGAGCTGCATTAAGTCTTATTACTTTACCTATACTTGCATGGCTATTTCCGCCTGAAGATGTGGGTAGAGTTTCCTTGTTTCAGCTCTCATTGTCGCTGATAGTAGTGTTTTTTTCCTTCGGTCTTGATCAATCATATGTTCGAAATTTTAATGAGGTAGATGATAAGGTAAATCTCGCTCGAGTCTGTATGATGCCGGGTTTTTTTGCATTATTAATAAGTATGGCCCTGGCCGGTATGTATGCAAAGCAGTTGTCTTACTGGTTGTTCGATTTGGATAGTTTATTGCTTTACGGGATATTTTCGTTCGCTGTTGTTGTTTTATATCTAGAACGTTTTTTCTCCGTTTTTATTAGAATGAAAGAGTTGTCATTCGCGTACAGTTTGACTCGAGTATTTCCTAAGCTATTATTTCTGATATTTGTTTTTGGTATTTTTTTGTTCCCGGCCCAGAAAAGCTTTGTTCTTCTAGCCGGTATGCAGAGCCTCTGCTGGTTGTTGGTTGTGTTGATTATGCTGGGCTATCTGAAAAATGAATACTTAAAAGATAGGAAGTTTGTTTTTGAGTTCAGGGCTACGCGAGAGCTCCTCTATTTTGGTTTTCCGTTGATGTTGAATGGCATTGCCTTTTGGGGGCTTAACTTTCTAGATCGAATAATGCTTAAAGAACTTTCGTCATTGTCTGAGTTAGGCGTTTATGCCGTGGCGTCAACTTTGGCGGGGGCTGCCATATTGTTTCAACAGATATTCACTACGATGTGGCATCCGGTAATTTACAAGTGGGTTTCCGAGGGCGCTGCCGAAGTAAAATTGAAGAATATAAGTGAATCTGTTCAGCTATTTTCACTTGTTCTGATTTGCCTAATTGCGCTGTGTTCGTTTGTTGTAGTCTACGTGCTTCCAGAAGCGTACGTTTCAGCTAGATTCATGCTTCCCGCTTGTATGATTCCTCCGCTGTATATAATGATAACAGAGGTCTCTGGTATTGGAATAAGTATCTCAAAGAGAACTAAGTTTCTCCCGGTTATTACTCTTGTCTGTGTTCTGGTGAACTTGGGTTTCAACTATTATTTGATACCGGTATTTGGTGCTGGAGGAGCAGCAGCATCCACTGCTCTTGCTTTTTCTCTATATCTAGTACTCAAGACGGAGGTGTCTAATAGAGTATGGGTCTCTTTTTCAAATGCGAAGTTTTATGTTTTCTCCTCTTTCGTTGTCGCACTGTGTGTTATAAGTGCGCTGATTGGTGATGCCTTGGGTTATGGACTTTATATCGCTTGGGTAGCAGTATTGTGTTTGTGTATGCTGGGGTACAAGGCGCAGGTGAGATTGTTGTACGGTTTTATAAGAGGTCGAATATAAATGTTATTTGTGCACGGTTCCTTAGCGCTCGGTGGTGTTGAAACTTTTTATGTAAGAATGGCTCAAGGTAGAAAAAAACGCGGGCTGGTAACTAAGTTTCTAATACTTTCAGCTGAGAGTAAAAGTCATCCTGAGCTTGTGAGTCGAGCTAAGGCATGTGCAGAAGTATATTTCCTCGATGAGATAATACGATCTCCCTTCAGGCTTCCCTCTAGTGCAATTATCTATCAGTTTTCTTTGATTTATCCGTTAAGACGCTCAGTGGTGCAAGAGATTTTTAACGGAATTAACTGTGCCCATGTCTCAAACGGCTTTTGTGCACACATGGTGCTGCGCTTGGCGTCGGTCTTGAAAGTCGATTTAGGTCTCACAATGGGGCTTTATCACTCGATGGAGTTCTCTTGGGGAGCGCGTCTTCCCCGGTTACCTTTATTTGAAAGAAGTAATCGTGAGATTTTCTATTATTTACACGCCGCACAAGCCTTGATGTTCTTTAATGAAAAGATGGTAGATTTATATTCGAAACTCTCAGGAAAAGACTTTAGTAATGTCGGCTTGTTTCCGCTGGGGGTTGTGGAAGGGCTTTCAACGTTGCCAATCAAGCGCTTTAGTCCGTTTCTCAACTTAGGTTCTGTCGGGCGACTTGTGGATTTTAAAACTTACAATTTATGGATGCTGGATGTTGTTAATGAACTTAGGAGGTTAGGTCTTACTGTCAGGTATGATATCTATGGGTATGGGCCGACAGAGGAGATTATAGCTGAGAAAATAAGAAATCTACACCTCGAAGATATTGTTTTCCTGAGAGGGAGTCTTGATTATTCTGAGTTTTCTAAAGTTGTATCTGAGTTCGATATATTTGTCGGGTCGGGTACTGCATTGATTGAAGCGGCGGGGTTAGGTGTTCCATCAATTATTGGGATCGAGAACTCTAATGAAGCGACCACGTACGGATTTTTGAGTGAGATTCCGGGCTTCTCTTACAATGAAGACGGCCTCTATCCAAAGAGAAGTGCGGTGGATATATTTGTTGATTTTAGTTCATATAATGAAACTGATAAGATGATTTTGAGTGAGGCGCATGTGAAAAAGGCAGAGATGTTCTCTGTAGATACGTGCGTGGAAAATTTCGAGCAGGTCAAGCCTTCTGCTATGCTGAACTCACCATTATGTAGAAAATCTTCGCCCTTCTTCCGTTTTTTATATACTAGCAGCGTAGTTCTTTTTTCCCTGTTTTGGAGGATTAAGGGGCGTAAGTTAAGTCAGGTGGTGAGGTCTGTTGACTGATTAATCACTATTATAAATATTGTTATTTGTTAGAGGGTGTTTTTACTGTGGGGGATGCAAATATATATAAGTTTAACTCTACGCCTCGTTATGCTTGGGGCTGCTTGATTCTGGCGCTGATATTTGCATTCGCTCTGGCGTCCCTCCCTGTCGATGCTTTTGTTGATAGAGAAAACTATCTACGTTATGCCTCTAGCGCAGCGGAAATTTTCGCTCGAGGATTCGGGGAGGGACCTGCTTACATTTTTACAAATGAACCAGTCTGGCTGCTGATCAATGTAATGCTTTCGTTCTTCTGTGAGGACGAAGATGTAGTGAGGATTGTTGTATTTATATCGGCTCTTTTGTCTGCTTATCTATTGTTGAGAGTTGATAGTAAGTTCTTTTTTATTTTGTTGCTTTTTTTAATTCTTCCTCAAGTTCTAAAGAATTATGTCATTCATCTTCGTCAAGGCTTGGCCGTCGCCGTTTTTTTACTTGGGTGGTTCTCCAGAGGCGGAGCTGCGCGTAATGTGCTGATTCTTTTGACCCCTTTTATACATGCATCATTCTTTTTTGTTGTGGTGATATATTATTGCAGTGTGGTGTTTGCGCTGCTCAGATTTTCATCCGGTTTGCGAGTCGCTCTTTTTGTATTAGTGGGTGGCACCGCTGCTTTTTCTGCTCTTTGGCTAGCCTCCAGTTTAGGAGCGCGCCAAGCGGAGGTTTATGGTGAGAATAATTTAGAGGTTAGCGGATTAGGTTTTATATATTGGTCCGCGATCGCCGCAGTTTATTTTTTGCAAGGGAAGACCTTTTTAAAGGAAAATAGTTTTCAGGTAGGAATGCTGGTTTTCTATTTGGCTGTTTATTTTTTTCTACCTGTATCAGGTCGTATATTTGAAAGTGCGCTAATTTTGGTCTTGGTATCTGGTCTTCGTCTAACGTCTTGGCGGCGGGCTTTTTATTATCTGCTTTTTTGTTTTTACTTTGTCATGCAGTGGCTTCCAAGGCTCTCTTTACCTGGATTTGGTTGGGGTGTAGAAAATTATATGTAGCCTAGCGCTTGCTTGATTTAAATGGCAAGCGGAGGGGACTAAAGGTGCGGGTCTTATGAAAGTGGTACATGTAATAATAGGGTTAAATGTCGGGGGGGCAGAGCTTATGCTTTTCCGGCTTTCAAAATCATTTAAAGATGACGAAAAACAGATGCACTCCATCATCTCATTAACTGATATTGGTAAACTCGGACCGATGATTCGAGACAGCGGGGTGCAGGTCACCACTTTGGAAATGAAAGGGATGCTCGATTTTCCGAGGGTGCTTTTCAGCCTTTGTCGTATTTTTCGTAAGCTAAAACCCGATATTGTTCAAACGTGGATGTATCATGCCGATTTAATCGGTGGAATAGCTGCTCGTCTATCTGGTATCAGGAATGTAATATGGGGCATTCGAAGTACGAATATCAGTAGTGGAGTGAGTAAAGCGACTAGGGGAATTCGTAGGGTGTGCGCTATTCTGTCCTACTCGATTCCTAAGTTAATCGTTTGCGCTGCTGACGCCTCAAGAAAAGCACATGTGCAAATTGGCTATGATAGTAAACGAATGATGGTTATACCTAACGGGTTCGATCCCGAAGTGTTGGTAGCCTCAATGGATCAACGGGCAGCCATTCGTATGGCTTGTGGTTTTTCTCCTACTGATTTGGTCATCGGGAGCCTTGGTCGATACAATCCAGCCAAAGATCATGAGAACTTTATTGCTGCGGCGTCATTGTTGGGAGCGGACTACCCAGATTTGAGGTTTTTGCTGGTTGGCCGTGACCTTGATCCGCAAAATAAGGTGATAATGGAGCAAATTGAAGGCACCGGATATTCTGACCGTTTTGTTTTGTTGGGCGAGCGGCAGGACGTAGCTTGTTGTTTGAAAGCGATGGACGTGTTTTGCCTGCATTCTCGAACGGAAGGATTTCCAAACGTTCTGGGTGAAGCGATGGCCATGGGATTGCCCTGCGTGACCACTGATGTAGGAGATGCGGCGTTTCTGATTGGGGATACCGGAGTGGTGGTGGAGCCGCGAAACCCGCAAGCCTTAGCTGATGGATTGAGGCAGTTGGTTTCGGCCGAAGCAGCGTACCGTTTGGACTTGGGTGAAAAGGCGCAAAGACGGGTTTACGAAAACTTCACTCTGAGCTCTGCCAAGTGTCGTTTCAAGGTGGTCTACGAGCAAATCTGCCCGGAGAGTGACTGAGGTTGGAATGCTTCGTTCGATAGGTTATCAGGGTAATAGAGTAGCCGAGACATGGTCGAAGAATACAAGCTTTGTCGGGTGCACTACCGTATCTATTCAGGTTTTATGAGGCCGGAAGACAATTTTCCAGAGACTCCTTGAATCGTAGCATCATTTATGAGGCGTACTGATGTTTAAAGCTTGGCTAGGTGTGTACTGATGACACATATATTTTTGATGATTGTGAATGATCCAGCCTTTTTTATTTCGCATCGTTTAGCCGTTGCCCAGGGTGCAAGGAAAGCAGGGTACAAAGTACACATTGCAACTATGGATGGAGAGGCCGTAAAGCTTATTACTGACGAGGGTTTTACCCATCACTTGCTACCTTTATCTCGAAGTGGAAGTAATCCTTTTTTTGAGTTTTTTGCGCTGTTTTGTATTTGGCGGTTGCTGTGGCGTCTCAGGCCGGATATTTTGCATTTAGTAACAATCAAGCCAGTTATATATGGTGGAATAGCTGCTCGATTGGCGCCGGTGAGAGGCGTAGTGGCTGCTGTGTCAGGATTAGGGTATTTATTCCTATCGAAGGGGAGTAAAGCAACTTTGCTGCGCAAGGTTGTGAGTTTTTTTTATAAGGTAGCATTAGGTAAGAGAAACCTGCGCGTTATTTTCCAAAACCCGGATGATCGCGACCTGTTAATTGGTCTCGGTGTCTTGGACCCCGACAAGGTCGAGATGGTTCGAGGGTCCGGTGTAGACCTTAGTTTATATTCGTTTGAACCAGAGCGACTGGATTCGCTCCCTGTGGTCTGTCTCGCCGCCCGTCTTTTGCGAGACAAAGGTGTGCTGGAGTTTGTTGAGGCTGTACGTATTCTTTATCAAAGAGGGGTCAAAGCACGTTTTCAGTTAATTGGTGACATTGACCCAGGCAACCCCACTACTATTACCGAAGCTGAAATTTCTACTTGGCGCGAGGAGGGGTTGATCGAATTATTGGGATACCGTAAAGACATTGCAAAACTGTTCACCGATGTCAATTTGGTAACATTACCTTCCTATCGTGAAGGCCTTCCGAAGGTCTTGGTTGAGGCCGCGGCTTGTGGGCGTGCTGTCGTCACCACCGACGTACCTGGTTGCCGTGATGCGATTGAACCTGATGTCACAGGTTTATTGGTTCCTATGGGCAATGCCTTAGCGTTGGCAGACGGTCTACAGTTGTTGATCGAAAACTCTGTCCTGCGGCAAAGTATGGGGGCAGCAGGACGCGCATTAGCCGAGGGCGAATTCGACCTGAGAAAAGTAGTGCAGCAACATCTGGATATTTATTCAAAGCTGGAGCGAGCGTCTAATCATGAATGAAAGAGTTCTTGTTACAGGCGCTACCGGATTCGTTGGGGCTGCGTTAGTTTCGCGTCTTTTGACTTGTCAGAGTAAGCAGGTTATTGCGGTTGTTCGACAGAAAAATGTGAGCTTTCCTCCAGAAGTTTCAGTTTCGACTGTTTCTGAGAGGAACGCGGTAGCGGAGTTATCTCTTGATAATGTGAGCTCAATTGTTCATTGCGCGGCGCGTGTTCACGTGATGAAAGACACCTCAGTAGATCCGCTGGCTGATTTTCGTGAAGTGAATGTAGATTTTACTCTGGCGTTGGCGCGAAAGGCTGCTGAATCAGGCGTAAAACGTTTTATATTTATAAGTTCGATAAAGGTTAATGGAGAGTGCACTCCTCTTGGTCGCCCCTATCAGGCCGATGATATTCCCGCACCAAAGGATCCGTACGGCATCTCTAAAATGGAGGCTGAACAAGGCTTAAGAGGTATTGCGGAGGAACTCGGAATCGAGGTGGTAATCATTCGCCCTGTTATAGTCTACGGACCAGGCGTAAAGGCTAATTTCCACAGTATGATGAGTTGGTTGAATAAGGGTGTTCCTCTACCATTTGGTGCTATCCATAATAAGCGTAGCTTGGTGTCCTTGGATAATTTAATCGATTTAATTATTATTTGTTTGGATCATCCAGGTGCGGCTAATCAGACGTTTATGGTAAGTGATGGTGAGGATGTATCGACTACTGAGTTGTTAATACGTATGGGCAAGGCTCTGGGTAAGCCCGCTCGGCTAATATCAGTACCCTCTATTCTTCTGGATATCGGAGCTGGGCTAGTGGGGCGGAAAGATATAGCTCAGCGACTGAGTGGCTCTCTTCAGGTTGATATTCGTAAGACCCGAGAGTTGCTTGGCTGGAGCCCGAGTACAACCCTTGATGAAGGCTTAGCGAAGACTGCAGAAGCTTTTAGATCAGGTTCCGATTAGTTTTGCGTTGAAGCCCCGAAAAAAGGGGCCGACGAAGGGAGTTTTTTAATGACGTTTCTGCTTTGGTCGATGTTCGCTATCGCATTCATCTCGCTTTTTTTAACGTGGATATTACGGCGCTATGCATTGAGCCGCAGTTTGATTGATGTCCCGAATGCCAGAAGCTCGCATTCAGTGCCAACTCCCCGGGGAGGTGGGGTGGCGATTGTGTTGAGTTTCCTGATGACAGTCCCTCTTTTCTGGGGGGCGGGCGAGTTGTCAATGGACTTTATGTTCGCGGTGCTTGGTGCGGGGGGCGGGGTCGCGATACTCGGTTTTCTTGATGATCATGGTCATATCGCAGCACGATGGCGACTGCTGGGGCATTTTTGTGCGGCTATGTGGGCGTTGTTCTGGTTAGGTGGACTTCCGGCTATCGACGTGGCTGGGATAGTGGTGAATCTACGATGGGCGGGCCATATCGTCGCGGCCTTTTATTTGGTCTGGATGCTCAACCTCTATAATTTCATGGATGGTATCGACGGTATTGCTAGCGTCGAGGCTATTTGCGTGTGTCTTGGGGCATGTTTTTTGTATTGGCTTTCCGGCTTTGACAGCTTGATGGTCGCTCCTATGGCTCTCGCGGCAGCTGTGACAGGGTTTCTGTATTGGAACTTTCCTCCTGCGCGAATTTTCATGGGTGATGCGGGTAGCGGCTTTCTTGGGATCACCTTGGGGTTGCTTTCGTTACAAGCAGCTTGGTTTTCACCTAAACTGTTTTGGGTATGGCTAATCCTGCTTGGCGTTTTCATTGTCGATGCCACCTGCACGTTGATACGGCGCTTGTTGCGAGGTGATAGGGTGTATGAGGCTCATCGCAGTCATGCCTATCAGTTTGCATCGCGCCGGTACGGTCGCCACCTGCCTGTGACATTGGCGGTGGTAGCGATCAATCTTCTTTGGCTGTTGCCTGTTGCTGCTTGCGTGGCGTTGCTGGACCTGGATGGGGCGTTGGCGTTGGTGGTGGCTTATGTTCCTCTAGTTATAGTGGCCATCAAATTCCATGCAGGTAAACTTGAGGATTCCTGACTGTCGGTCAAAAAATCGCGTTTTCGGTTAATTTAGTTGTCGAATGCTGGATGGCGTAGCAACGGCAATAAGAACCAAATTGTTTTTAGGAGCTGGCGAAGGTGCGCGAAAGGTCTATGGGTAAATTAAGAACAACCATGCTGGGCTTGCCTAGGCGTCATAAGCGGGCAATCCAGGTAGCCGCCGATATTGTTCTGGTATGGCTTGCCTTATGGCTGGCGTTCGTCGTGCGACTGGGGATCGAAGCATTGACCAGTCCGATTGAAACCCATCTTTGGCTGTTCGCGTTTGCTCCAGTCATCGCCATTCCGATTTTCATCCGCTTTGGCATGTATCGCGCCGTGATGCGTTATTTCGGTAACGATGCGCTGATTACCATCTGCAAGGCCGTCAGTCTCTCGGCCTTGCTGCTGGCATTGGTGGTGTTCTGGTACAGCAACCACAAAACCGTGGTACCACGATCGATTATCTTCAACTACTGGTGGTTGAGCATGATCATGATTGGTGGTTTGCGTTTGATGATGCGTCAGTATTTCCTGGGAGATTGGTTCAGCGCCGCACAGCATGTTCCTTTCACCAATCGCGACGATGGTTTGCCCAAGGTAGCTATCTACGGTGCGGGTTCCGCCGGCAATCAGCTAGTCGCTGCGCTGCGCATGGGCCGGGTGATGCGACCTGTTGCGTTCATTGACGACGATAGTAGCATTGCTGACCGTGTAATCGCCGGGTTGCAAGTCTATAAGCCTAAGCATATCCAGCAAATGATCGATACTACCGGCGCGCAAGAAATTTTGCTCGCAGTTCCTTCCTCCTCTCGAGGGCGACGTCGGGAGATACTGACGCTGCTTGAAGGTTTTCCTTTACACGTGCGAAGTGTTCCTGGATTCATGGATCTGGCCAGCGGGCGGGTTAAGGTCGATGATATTCAGGAAGTGGATATTGCAGATCTGCTGGGACGAGACCCGGTTCCAGCACAAGACGAATTGCTGGAGCATTGCATTACAGGTCAGTCGGTTTTGGTTACAGGGGCAGGAGGGTCGATTGGCTCTGAGCTTTGTCGGCAGATACTGGCGCTCAAGCCAACCACGCTGTTGCTTTTCGACCATAGCGAATTCAATCTCTACAGCATTCTGTCCGAACTTGAACCTCGAATTATTCGGGAGTCGTTATCTCTTCGTTTGTTACCCATTCTTGGATCGGTACGGGACCAGGATAAGTTACTGGACGTGATGAAGACCTGGAATGTCGACACGGTCTATCACGCCGCCGCCTATAAGCATGTGCCGATGGTCGAACACAACATCGCCGAAGGCGTCTTGAACAATGTGATAGGCACGTTGAATACGGCACAGGCTGCGTTGCAGGCAGGCGTATCGAATTTCGTGCTGATCTCTACGGATAAAGCGGTGCGCCCGACCAATGTAATGGGCAGCACCAAGCGCCTTGCAGAGCTGACCTTGCAAGCCTTGAGCCGTGAACTGGCGCCAGTGCTGTTTGGCGATAAATCCAATGTCTCGCGGGTTAATAAAACCCGCTTCACCATGGTCCGGTTCGGCAATGTACTGGGCTCGTCAGGGTCGGTTATCCCGCTGTTTCATAAGCAGATCAAGTCCGGCGGCCCATTAACCGTTACGCACCCCAAGATCACGCGTTATTTCATGACCATTCCCGAGGCCGCTCAGTTGGTGATTCAGGCGGGTTCCATGGGCTTGGGTGGGGATGTATTCGTACTGGACATGGGCGAGCCGGTGAAGATTGTCGAGCTGGCGGAGAAGATGATTCACCTGTCCGGCTTGAGTGTACGTTCGGAAAAGAACCCTCATGGTGACATTTCAGTCGAGTTCACAGGTCTGCGTCCTGGCGAGAAGCTATACGAGGAGTTGCTGATTGGCGATAACGTCGTTGCAACCTCGCACCCTATGATCATGAGTGCCAACGAAGATCACCTGCCCTGGGATGTGCTCAAGGCCCGCCTGGCGGAGCTGCTGGTTGCCATAGAACACGATGACTACGCGAGAGTCCGTCAGTTGCTGCGCGATACCGTCAGTGGCTACGCCCCGGACGGTGAGATCGTCGACTGGATCTATCAGCAGCGCCGCCTCGAACCCTGATTGTTACACACTCTGTAACGTACACACTTTTGACAGTCCCCTATCGTCGCCTAAGTTTGAGAAGCAGCTTCGGAAAAGCTGCTTCTCTCTTAACGATGTCATGGAGCGTCATTTATGCGTACAGGCTATTTCTACTCTCTGGTTTTTGCCCTTCTGACCAGCGCTTCTATAGCTGTTATCGCTGCGCCTACGGTCAAGCCCGAGACGACGGCTACCCCGCAGGCATTGGACATTTCGGCTAAACTGCAAAGCGTCAAGGTGGATCTTAACGGGGCGGATGCCGCTACGCTGCAACGCGAGTTGGCGGGGATAGGCAGGGCCAAGGCTGAGGCGATTGTTGCGTATCGTGAGAGTAATGGCTCCTTCTCATCGGTGGAAGAGCTGCTGGAGGTCAAGGGGATTGGCAAGGCGATTCTCGACAGGAATCGAGAGAAGCTGGAAGTGAACTGAGATGTAACGGTGAAAAGGGGCCGGTCGAGATGACTGGCCTTTTTACACTGTGGGGGCCTGGACTCAAGGTGGCTACCGCGAACAGAATGATTTTGGCCTATAAAGACCGGCCGAACTGTCGTTCAATCGGTTGGGCGGGATAAGGACTTGGTAGTTTGATCCTGACACGAAGGTCATTCGCTTGTAGAATCCGCCCGTCATCAAATTTGACCCCGGTGAGCCCGGAGAAAGGGATTCATGCATAGCAAAAATACAAATTACAGACCTGATATTGATGGACTTCGCGCATTAGCGGTTATTCTTGTATTGCTGTTCCACTTCGATTTAGGCGTGCCAGGTGGTTTTGTTGGTGTTGATGTATTTTTCGTCATTTCGGGTTATCTGATTACCGAAGTCATTCGCAATGCAATAGGCGCTGGCCGGTTTTCATTCTTTGATTTCTATGCCCGCCGTTTACTTAGATTGCACCCCGCGCTCGTTGTCACTGTTGGAGGCGCTATGGGGGCCGGGTATGTATTGATGGATCCGGCAGCATTCATCAGTCTCGCAGACTCCGCAAAGTACGCGATTTTCTCCGCTTCTAACTTCTATTTTTGGCTAAACCAAGGTTACTTTGATGCCTCCGCACAAACGCAGCCACTGTTGCATACATGGTCACTAGCTGCTGAATGGCAATTTTACGTAGTTTGGCCATTTATTCTATGGGCAGCCTTGAAGGTATCAGACAAATTCCTTGCGCTGCTGTTGGCGGTGATGACTATCGGGTCCCTCGCCGCATCGCAAATTATGCTGGGATACGACTCTTCTGCTGCCTATTTTATGATGCCCTTCAGAGTGTTCGAACTGTCGATCGGTGCTCTGTTGGTATTCGTCTCGAAGCACCGTCTTGACTCCAATATTGAGTCAGTTATCGCTGGTTTAGGTATTGTTCTCATTGTCTTTTCAGCATTTTTTCTAGACTCAAGCTCGCCTTTCCCGGGACTGCGAGCGCTGATTCCGTGCCTTGGTGCTGCCGCGTTCATCTACGCAGGAAGGTCGGCAACGGGCGCTTTACTTCGTACTCGGGCATTGGTGGCGATAGGGCTTATTTCATATTCAGTCTATCTTGTTCATTGGCCAATAGTCGTTTTCTACAAATATTACGTTTTTAGATTGATAACGCTCCCGGAGAAGCTGGTGTTGCTAGCGGCTTCGATTCTCGTGGGTGCAATTCTGTACCTTAGCGTTGAACGATTGTTCATGGGTAAGTGGAAATACATGAAACCGATTGGTTTGACTGCTGTCGCGGCATCGGTAGCTACGCTTGCCTTCGGATCCGTACTGGTTATTGAACGGTCCGGTATTACGTCCCGCATACCGGCAGAGTACTTGAGGTTCGCAGCCGATCCGGTCAATTTCCATACAAAAAACTATGGTGGTTACGGCTACAGTCTGGAGCCAATACTCGGCGATGCAAAAGGCCGGCAAGTGGGCGTCATGGCAGGCGATAGCTATGCGCTGCAGTATGCCAGTGGGATAGATAACGAACTAAAAGGCAGGGGCCTAGCGGTCAGTGGAGTATTTAGACATGGATGTATTCTGTCGAAGGAATATACAAGGATCCTAAATAATGTCCCTAGGCAGGATTGCAAAGATACTTACGCCAAGGCGTTGTCGAAGTTGGAGGGCAATGATCTACCTTTCATACTTGCGCTAAGCTGGGGTGGGTACAGCAATAAAATTGCCGACCATGAAGGGAAAAACATAGAGCGTGATGGTAAAAGGGAATATTCAGAAGTGATTGAGGATATCCTTCTTCGGGCGCGAATGGATATAGGTGATCGACCATTTTTCATTGTCGGCAGTCAACCATTTTTGTATGAAAAAGTTAATGTTGCCTCCTGTCTCCTGCGTCCAAGGTATGTAGTGCAAGGTTGTGAGGCATTGCTTAAATTCAGTCTCGAAGAATCTTCCTCTTTCCAAATAAATAAGACTCTGAAAAAATTCGCTAGTATGCACCCCAATACTTTCTATATTGATGCTGCCTCCGCACTTTGTCGTGATGGTGTATGCGAGACCGTTAGGGATGGAAAAATTCTATATTCTGACGCTACCCATCTTTCTCTTGATGGTTCTTTGATTTCTGCGAAACCCATGTTGGATATAATACTGAGCATGTGAATAAAGTCAGTGATGATTTTGCGAGTTGAGTATATTTGATGTAGGTATCTACCCAACCTGAGGACGGCGCACCTTCGTGCTTCAAACCATCAGGAGCAGGCATTGCACGGTTGCGCTTGGGTCGCCGTCCCTGCGTGGCCAACCGCGGATCAGGGCGTAGGATGTGACGTGATGAGTTTTTATCTCGACGATTCCGAGTGGTTAGTTTGTAGTTTTGATTCCCTGAGACCCGCCATCGATCAAGGACCCACCCCATGCACAAAAACTACCCCGCCGCCTACCAAGTCAGCAAAGGCACAGCCCTGCAAGTGGACAAACCCTTCTACGACCGCATCCGCACGCAGCAGGACAAGCGCACCCTGATCGAGCAATTCGAGGTACCCATCCGCACCGGTCGCGCTTGGCACGTCCCCGCCGGTCATGTGTTTCGCGTTACGACTCCGGTGGGCCCGCAGGTGGGGGACTTCAACGTGTGGAATGCCCACGATCCACGGGAACGCCTTTGGGCTGCGCGCACGCGCCAGCTTCAGGGCGCCCACGTCAGCACTCATGATCGGCTGTGGTCGAACCTGCCGTTCCTGCGGCCGCTGGTGACCATCACTGATGACAGCTTGGCCGGCTACGGCATCGACGAGCATGGCGGGCGGTTGCATGATCTGCTGGGGACACGTTGCGACCCGTACGTGAACAAAATGCTCACTGGCGAAGACTTCCATCACCATTGCCACTCGAACCTGACCCGTGCGGTATTGCCCCATGGCCTGACCGAGTTCGATGTGCATGACGTGCTGAATATTTTCCAATGTACTGGGCTCAATCATGACGACATGTACTTCATGAAGGCCTGTCCGGCGAAGAAGGGCGATTATCTGGAGTTTTTTGCCGAGATCGATTTGCTGTGTGCCTTGTCCACTTGCCCCGGCGGCGATCTGTCGCTGGCGATGTGGGGGCCGGATGCGCAGGACCCCCTTAGCGTCTGTCGTCCGCTGGGGGTGGAGATCTATCGATTGGAGGATTCATTGCTGGCGGGCTGGAGCCAGCCTGAGCGGGCCGCGTACAAGGGGCTGCATGGCTTGCAGATTGCCAAGGCGGATTGGGAACAGTGATGTAGCAAGTGCTGGTTTTTGTGGCGAGGGAGCTTGCTCCCGCTGGACTTTGTAGGAGCTGGCGAAGCCTGCGATCTTTTGATCTTCGCTCCAGACTCAATTGAGAGGGGGAAGATCGCAGCCTCGTTGCACTCGACAAGCTCCTACACGGCAGGCCCAACAGCCACAAAAGCGGCGTGCAGCTCAACGGTCCTTGGCCTCTTTCGCATCCATCTCGGCATTGCGTTCGGCAACTCGCTTGCGCTGTTCGTCTGTCAGTTCGACCTTGTGGGCGGTGTCGCGCAGCATCATCAAGCCACCCACGATCGAGCCGATTGCAACGATCAGAATTAACCAGGCATACCAGGGCATAGGGTTCTCCTTGAGGGGGCGAGGGACGGCGAAGATTTCGCCTGTCCATCGCCCCTACCACTTATGAGCGAAAGTTGTTCGCAGTGGTTCCATACTACGCCCGTTGTGCCGGATTCACCTCAAAGCCCGGTGAGCATGGCATCGGCCGGGGCATCGGCGCGCAGTTGCGCGGTGAGCATGAAGTACAGGAAGCCCACTGCCATGAAGCCAAGGAAGATCAGCCCGATCAGCGCGTTGAACCAGGCCATCGCCACCAGGCACACCACTGCCAGTACCAGGGCGATACCGGGGATGATCGGGTAGCCCGGGGCGCGGAAGGTGCGTTCCAGGTTGGGTTCGGTTTTACGTAGTTTGAACAGGCTGAGCATGCTCATGATGTACATGACGATGGCGCCGAACACCGCCATGGTGATCATGGCGGCGGTCAGGGTCATGCCGCCGAGGTTGATCAGGCCGTCGCTGTAGATCGCCGCGATGCCGATCAGGCCGCCGGCGATGATGGCGCGGTGCGGGGTCTGGAAGCGCGACAGTTTGGCGAGGGAGGCGGGCAGGTAGCCGGCGCGGGCGAGGGCGAAGAACTGCCGCGAGTAGCCGAGGATGATGCCGTGGAAGCTCGCCACCAGACCGAACAGGCCGATCCATACCAGCATGTGCAACCAGCCGGAGCTTTCGCCGACTACGGTTTTCATGGCTTGGGGCAGCGGGTCGTTGATGTTGGACAGGGTGCGCCAGTCGCCCACGCCTCCGGCGAAGAACATCACGCCCATGGCCAGGAACACCAGGGTCAGGATGCCGCTGATGTAGGCCTTGGGAATTGTGCGTTTCGGGTCCTTGGCTTCTTCGGCGGCCATGGCGGCGCCTTCAATGGCCAGGAAGAACCAGATGGCGAAGGGGATGGCGGCGAACATTCCGGCGATGGCCGGCGCGCCGAACACGTCGGAACCGGCCCAGCCGTTCAAGGCGAAGCTGCTGAAGCTGAACGCCGGGGCGACCACGCCCATGAACACCAGCAGCTCTGCCACCGCCAGCACACAGACGATCAGCTCGAAGGTTGCCGCCAGTTTTACCCCAAGGATGTTCAGGGTCATGAACACGATATAGGCACCGACCGCCGCGTGTTTCGGGTCCAGGGCCGGGAATTGCACGTTCAGGTAGGCACCGATGGCCAGGGCGATGGCCGGTGGTGCGAAGACGAATTCGATCAGTGTGGCCAGGCCCGCGATTAACCCACCTTTCTCTCCAAAGGCCCGGCGGCTATAGGCGAACGGTCCGCCAGCGTGGGGGATGGCGGTGGTCAGCTCGGTGAAGCTGAAGATGAAGCAGGTGTACATGGCCGCGACCATGAATGATGTCACCAGAAAGCCCAGTGTTCCGGCAACGCCCCAGCCGTAGCTCCAGCCAAAATACTCGCCGGAGATCACCAGCCCGACAGCAATGCCCCATAAATGCAGGGTGCCCAGGGTGGGTTTGAGTTGTGTGTTCATCGGTGGCTCCCCCTCGATCCATAGCAAAAGCGCTGGGGTGGGGCAGTGCAGTGGGCGTGCCAGTGTGGCGGCTGTGGTCGTAATGGGTGAAATTGTGTCGTATCGGGGATGTTCGCTGCCTGATGGCCTGATTTTGTGCTCCAGTTCGGAGCGTCAGCGCCGGGGCGGGCCTCATCGCGAGCAGGCTCGCTCCCACAGGGGATCGTCAGTGGAGGCAAATTCGCTATTCACAACAGATCAAATGTGGGAGCGAGCCTGCTCGCGATGAGGCCCGCCCAGCCAACCACAAACCTCTTTTTTACACATTCTTTATCTCCCAACCCCTCTCTCGATCTCGTTCCTTTACACCCTCCCTGCCGACAATCACTCCACACACGGCATGACGCCGTACCACGGAGAAATCCCATGAGCCTTCTGGACGGGGTGTCGCTGCTGTTGGCAGCGGCGCTGTTCATTTATCTACTGGTTGCGCTGTTGCGCGCGGATCGGAACTAGGAGTGGTTATGCACGGTTATGACTACGGGCTGATCCTCGCCTTCTTTGCGCTGGTGTTGATGCCTGCACCGTTTCTGGGGCGTTTTTACTATCGGGTGATGGAGGGGCAGCGCACCTGGCTTTCACCCATTATTGGCCCGGTTGAGCGTGGTTGCTATCGCTTGGCTGGCGTCGATCCGGCAGTGGAGCAGAGCTGGCAGAAATACACCCTGGCTCTGCTCGCCTTCAACCTGGCCGGTTTTTCATTGTTGTTCGCCATCCTGCTGTTACAGGGGCATTTGCCACTCAACCCCGAAAAAGTGCCGGGTATGGAATGGACCCAGGCATTCAACACGGCGGTGAGTTTCACCACCAATACCAACTGGCAGTCCTACAGCGGCGAAGCGTCGTTGAGTTACCTGAGCCAGATGCTTGGCCTGGCCGTGCAGAACTTTGTCAGCGCTGCCACCGGCCTGGCCGTGCTGGTGGCGCTGTGTCGCGGGATCGGGCGCAAATCCGCCGCGACACTGGGTAACTTCTGGGTCGACATGACCCGCGCCACCCTCTACGGATTGTTACCACTGTGCCTGTTGCTGGCCCTGTTCCTGGTGTGGCAGGGCGTGCCGCAAACCTTCGCGCACTATGTGCACGGGGTGACGATGCAGGGCGCGGACCAGGTGATTCCATTGGGCCCGGCCGCCAGCCAGATCGCGATCAAGCAACTGGGCACCAATGGCGGCGGCTTCTTCGGCGTCAATTCGGCGCATCCCTTCGAGAACCCGACGGCCTGGAGCAACCTGTTCGAAGTCGCGTCGATCATCCTGATTCCTGCCGCGCTGGTGTTCACCTTCGGCCACTACGTCAAGGACCTGCGCCAGAGTCGGGCGATCATCGCCTGCATGCTCGCACTGTTTCTGATCGGCGGCGCCACGTCGTTGTGGGCCGAATCCCAACCCAACCCGGCGCTGAACAATGTGGCCGTGGAGCAGACCGCGCCACTGGAGGGCAAGGAGGCGCGTTTTGGCACCACGGCCACGGTGCTGTGGTCCGTCACCACCACGGCGGCATCCAACGGCTCGGTCAATGGCATGCATGACAGCCTCAATCCTCTGAGCGGCATGGTCTCGCTGGTGAACATGATGGTTGGCGAAGTCATTTTCGGCGGCGTCGGCGCGGGACTCTACGGGATGCTGCTGAACGTGCTGATCGCGGTGTTCCTGGCTGGATTGATGATCGGTCGTACCCCGGAATACCTGGGCAAGAAGCTCGCTGCCAGGGAAGTGCAACTGCTGGTGGTGACCCTGTTGGTCATGCCGGTGAGTGTGCTGGGGCTGGGGGCCATTGCTGCTAGCCTGCCCGGGCCTGCTGCAGCGGTGAGCAACCCTGGCGCCCATGGCTTCAGCCAGTTGTTGTATGCCTACACCTCGGCGGGTGCGAACAACGGTTCGGCCTTCGCCGGTTTTGGTGCCAACACACCCTTTCACAATCTGATGCTGGGCCTGGGCATGTTGATCGGTCGTTTCGGCTACATCCTGCCGGTGCTGGCCTTGGCCGGTAGCCTGGCGCTGAGGAAAACCGCGCCGATCGGCCCGAACAGCTTTCCGACCCACGGCCCGCTGTTCGTGACACTGCTCACCGTGACCATCCTGTTGGTGGGCGGCCTGACTTTCCTGCCGACCCTGGCCCTTGGGCCGATTGCCGAACACCTGAGCCTGGGTTTCTGAGGATCTGATGATGAATATGCCAATGAGCAAAACCGTCGTCGCCAAGGCGCCGGAGCAACCGAAAACCGCGATCTCGGCCTTGTGGCGGCCGGCGCTGGTGCAAGCCTTCGTCAAGCTCGATCCGCGTCAGTTGCACCGCGCCCCGGTGATGCTGGTGGTGGAGCTGACCGCGATTCTCACCACGGTGTTGTGTTTCGTTCCGGACAGCAGCGTGCCGACTTTTGTCGCCGCGCAAATTGCCCTGTGGCTATGGTTCACGGTGCTGTTCGCCAACTTTGCTGAAGCCCTGGCCGAAGGTCGCGGCAAGGCCCGGGCAGACAGCCTCAAGGCCGGTAGCGAGGGCCTGAGCGCACGCCGCCAGACGGCCAACGGCTTTGAGGTCATACCCGCCACCAGCCTGCGAAAGGGCGACGTGGTACGCGTCGAAGCAGGGGAGATGATCCCCGGTGACGGCGAAGTGATCGAAGGCATCGCAGCAGTGAACGAGGCGGCGATTACGGGCGAATCGGCCCCGGTCATCCGCGAATCCGGCGGCGACCGTTCAGCCGTGACCGGCAACACGCGCCTGGTCTCCGACTGGCTGCTGGTGCGCGTCACCAGTAACCCCGGCGAATCCACCCTGGACCGCATGATTGCCCTCGTCGAAGGCGCCAAACGCCAGAAGACACCCAACGAAGTGGCGCTGGATATTCTGCTGATCGGCCTGACGCTGATCTTCCTGTTGGTGGTGGTGACGCTGCAGCCGTTCGCGCATTTCGCCAACGGTAATCTGCCGCTGGTGTTTCTGGTGGCGCTGTTGGTGACGTTGATTCCCACCACCATCGGCGGGCTGTTGTCGGCCATCGGCATCGCCGGGATGGATCGACTGGTGCGCCTGAACGTGATCGCCAAGTCTGGCCGCGCCGTGGAAGCGGCGGGGGACGTGCATGTGCTGATGCTGGACAAGACCGGCACCATCACCTTCGGCAATCGTCGCTGTGCCGCGGTTCACGCCGCGCCTGGTGTGAGCGTCGAGGCGTTGAGCGAAGGTGCGCTATTCGCTTCGTTGGCCGACGACACGGCGGAGGGCAAGTCCATTGTCGAGTACCTGCGGGGGTTGCATTCGCAACCCGAGC